>JBGQEX010000095.1:0-16062 GCA_041496605.1 Piscinibacter sp. | reverse complement strand
GTTGCTGGTCTCGTATTCGACGTGAGCGGTGTTGATGGTGATGCCGCGTGCCTTCTCCTCGGGCGCCGCGTCGATCTGGTCGTTGGCCTTGGCTTCGCCGCCAAACTTGGCCGCCAACACCGAGGTCCGCGCCGCCGTCAGCGTGGTCTTGCCGTGGTCAACGTGTCCAATCGTGCCCACATTGACGTGCGGCTTGGTCCGCTGTAACTTGCCTTTTGCCATTTCTTGCTCCTAGCAACCCCACCGGGGGAGATGAAATCTTTGGTGCCCATGGCGCGGATCGAACGCGCGACCTCTCCCTTACCAAGGGAGTGCTCTACCACTGAGCCACATGGGCGGCCGACACTGGCTTGCGTCGATGCACTCGCAAGCCACTGTCGACCCAGTTTCGAAAGGGCTCGGCCGAGCCCTTTCGAAACTGGAGCGGGAGTCGGGAATCGAACCCGCGTCATTAGCTTGGAAGGCTAGGGTTCTACCATTGAACTACTCCCGCTCGGGAGCCTCCCGAGGCCCGCGCCAGGGCACGAAACCTTGTGGGAGTCCGACACTACAAGAAATATTTTCGCCTTGGTGGAGGAGGCTGGATTCGAACCAGCGTAGGCGTAAGCCAACAGATTTACAGTCTGCCCCCTTTAGCCACTCGGGCACCCCTCCGCGGCGAACCGCAAAGTATAGCAGCTCGCCGGCGGGCTCGGCAGCCGGCCGGCGCTGCCACGCGCCTCAGGGCGCGAGCTTCTTCCAGCCCGACCCCGGGTTCCGGCGCAGCGCGCGCACGGCGTCCCAAGTGTCGCTGCTGTTCCAGCCGGGCGCAGCCAGCTGCAAATCCCACAGCGCAACGCCACCACCCAGGGTCTGCACCTCGCGCAGGTGCGACACCGCGTCGCTGCCCAGACCCCCCTTGCCCCAGGTATCGACCCAGGTGGGAAGGCCCATCACGATCTGGTCGGCGCGGTAGCCCGCGGTCAAGCCGTGCTGCAGTTGCCAGCTGTACTTGAACAAGTGTGCGCCGCCGGCACATACCGGCTGGTTGGGTGGGGTGAAGGTGTCGGTGCTGCCTTCGTAGAGGTCGGCGTAGCCCATGCTGTGGATGGCATCGACCTGCCCCTTCCAGTCGCCCCACCAGCTCATGTTGGGTGCGTTGTCGCAGGGGCTGTGGAAGCTGTCCACGGTCAGCAGCCTGCCCTTGGACCTGAGCACCTTGGACAGATCCCGAACGAACGCGGCGTAGGCCACGCGGTCGGTGCTGTGGTCGCCTTCGCCTTCGAGGTCCAGGTCGATGCCGTCGAGCTGGAACTTGTCCATCTCTGCCACCAGCGCCTGGATGAACTCGGCACGGTGGTCCGCGAAGGCGCCGCGCGCGAGTGCCCAGTCCCATTTGCCGAGAACCTGCGAGTTGTTGTAGACGGTCAGCAGCACCTGGATGTTGCGCGCCCGTGCCCAGTCGCGAAATCGGACGACGTCCGGCGCCGTGACCTGTTGGCCGGTGGCATCGATCGGAGCAAACACGAGGCCGCGGCCATCCACGCTCGGGTTCCACAGCTGCAAGCCGATGCGCGTCAAGGTGGCGCCGACGGCAGGGCTGGACTCCAACCCCCGCATCGACGCCTCCAGCGCATAGGGCGACACCCAGCCGATCACCTGGGGCCCGGCGGCAGCGTGGGCGAGTGACGCGCCGAGCAGCACTGCAACGAGGGTGGCAAGCATTTTCATGGGCAAGCTTTAGTTTGCTGTCTATTCACCGGAATACCGGAACGAAAAAAGGGCGGAACAGCAAGCTGCCCCACCCAGAACCCCCGAGGAGAACTCACCCAGAGTCTGGGTGAGTTCCTTCGGATTTCCCCCTTCAGACTTCGCGCACTTACATCTTTGCCCGCAGGGTCAGGTAGTACTGGGCACCGTTGCTGTAGAAGGCACGCGGCTGCTCGCGAGTGTCGCCGTAGTACTTGAGCGTCGGGTTGTTGAGGTTCAGCCCTTCCAGGCTCACCGTGAACGTGTCGTTGATGTGGTAGTTGATCGACGCGGCCAAGGTGCCCACACCATCCAAGTGCATCTTCACGCCGCGGTCGTAACTACCGTAGAACGAAGACCGGTAGCTGTAGGCCAGGCGCGCACTCAGCTTGTCGTTCTCGAAGTAGCCTTCAAGGTTGTAGGTGTTCTTCGAGTTGCCCGACATTTCGCCGCCACCGGCGACCTTGCCATCCGCGTACGTGTAATTCGCATTCACGCCGAAGTTGCCAAGGATCGGCTGCTGGTAACCCAGCTCGAAGCCCTTGTTCCTCGCCGCCACGTTGATCGGCTGCGTGATGTTGTAGGTTTCCATCTGCTGATGGAGGTCACTGAAGTGAATGCTCGGCGCAACCTGATAGTCGACGAACGACTTGAAGTCCTGGAAGAACAAGCCGAATGACACGAGGGAGCGTGGAGCGAAATACCACTCCGCAGACACGTCGTAGTTGGTCGCGCGCACCGGGTCGAGGTTCGGATTGCCTGAGCTGCCGGTGTTGAGCTGGTCATTGAGCGACGTGGTCGAGCTGAGCGCGGTGTAGTCCGCGCGCGCCATGGTCTTGGCAATGGCGCCTCGCAGGACGACCTCCTTCGACAGCTGATAGCGCAGGTGGGCACTCGGCAACACGTCGACGTACGAGCGGTCGGTGAACTCCTTGACGAACGGGCCGAACAGCGACGAGCTGTCGATGCTGGACGCCGGATCGGTGGAGTTGGGGCTGCGCAGCGTCGAGTAGTGACCCTTGGTATGGACGACGCGCACACCGGCGTTGGCGTGCCAGTTGCTTCCGCCGAAGTTACCCATTGCGTACGCGGCCTGGGTCTTCTCCGACACGTCGAAGTCATTGCTCCATTCGTGACGCTGCACCGGGTCGTAGTTGAAGACCGCATTCGGGTTCGGGTTGGCCGTCGTCGATACGGTGGCCCAGTTGGCGATCGCCCCCGGGTCCAGACGAAACTGGCCGGTGAACGGGGCGCCGAAGGCCGAGCCGAAGTTGCCCGGGTAGGTCCCGCCATTCCACACCGGCAGTGTCGTGCCCACATTCGGATTCGCCCAGTTCGGGCCGCTCGACAGCCAGTTGCCGTTGTTGCGCGTGTGGTCCGTCAGACGCGCGCCGAACTTGACGGACTCGAGCACGCCGCTGTCGACCAGCCACTCGGCATCGAGGGAGCCGTACTTCTCGTCGTCGGGTACTTTCACCTGCGAGCCGTAGTTCCAGTTCCAGAACTCGTTGCTGTAGGACTTGAAGTCGGCGCCGGTCGAGCTGGTGAAGCCGACGTTCGGCGCCTTGCCCACGCCATTCATCGAATACGACAGCGCAAGGGGAACGCTGCCCGCACTGCCGACGTTGCCGACCTCGGACGCGAACTCCTTCGACTCGCCCTCGCCATGCGTCTTGCCGAGCTGGCCGGTGAGCACCAGCTTGTCGTTGACGTTCCACTTGCCGTCGAGGTTGAAGTAGTTCGACGATTGCTTCGCGCCCGGACGGAAGCCCGAGTCATTGATGATCGAGTTCGCGGCCCCCGTTTCGGGGAACACGGCGCTCAGCAGCGTCTTGCCATCGGCGCTGACCGTCGCGCTCGTGGGCGCAATGCCCGCTTGCAGCAACCACTTCGGCGACGCCATGAAATTGGTGTTGAAGTTGGCGTCGTCGACATTCGACTGGAACGCGCTCGCACCGAGGGTGATGTCACGCGTTGGCTTGAATTGGACTTCGATCGAGCCGCCGACGCGGTGGCGCGTCTGCTCGAACAGGCTTTCGCCGATGAGGCTGGGAGCCAGCACGCCGTTGAGGTTTGCCGTCGGTGCCGAGGTGCCGTTGATGACGGTCGTGCTTCCCGGTGCGAAGGCCCCTCCGTTGATGGCCCAGTAGCCCAGCACTTCCGAGCCGTCGCGGCGCAGATGCTGCTTCTGGTCGAAGGCCTGAACCAGCACCCCCACGGTCTTCTCGTCGTTGCGCCACGCCACCATGCCGCTGGCTTGCGGGTCGGTCTTCTTGGCGAGGGTCGCGTACATTGCGCCCAGCGAAACTTCGCCGCTGACGCCCCCCTTCTTGAAGTCAAGCGGATGGCGCGTCTGGATGTCCACCAGGCCCGCTACGCCCCCCTCCGGCAGGTCGGCTGACTGAACCTTGCGAATGACGATGTTGCCCACCAGTTCCGACGGCAGCAGCGAGTAGCTCGAACTGCGGCCGACCGTGGTGCCGAACAGGTTCAGCACGAACCAGTCGCCGGTGGAAACGGCATGACCGTTGATCATGGTTTGCGTCAGGCTCGGGCTCGTGCCGCGAATGCTGACGCGGTCGTTCTCGGAGAAGCCGCCTTCGCCGCCTGCACTGGACGCGATGTTCACGCCCGGGACGCGCGAGATGGCGTCGGCCACGTTCTTGTCGGGCATCTTGCCCACGTCTTCGGCCGTGACCACCTCAACCAGCGTGTTGGCGTTCCGTTTTTGGTCCAGCGACTTCTCGCGCGATGCGCGGATGCCGGTGATGACGACCGTTTCCAGTTTCTGTGCGCCGGCGGTGCCGCTGGGTGCCGAGGCCGGCGCAGCGGGCGCCGGTGCCTGCTGAGCATGCGCTGTCACAATCAGGCCCGTCAAAAGGAGAGCGACCGCCGATGCGATGGGTGTCCGTTGTATCTTCATCTGTCTGCCTCTGTGAATGGGGGCCTTGTGCTCCGGCCCGTTTACCCCGCGGGATCTGGAGCATTGCCACCCAAGGACGGCAATGGAGATCCCCCCAATAGTTCAAATCACTCCTGACAAGCGTTGCGTACCAATACGCTACCACTTGATGCCACTATGCTACCAATCAGAACGGATTGCAACACCTTGTTTTCGGGCGCGTCGTCGGACCTCTACACCTGT
Source organism: Piscinibacter sp. (assembly GCA_041496605.1). Classification (GTDB taxonomy): domain Bacteria; phylum Pseudomonadota; class Gammaproteobacteria; order Burkholderiales; family Burkholderiaceae_C; genus Albitalea. The sequence goes on along the minus strand of JBGQEX010000095.1, from coordinate 11,189 downwards.
TCCATACCGCTCATTGGCGGCTCGACCTGCAAGACGTCCCGAACGAGGGGGCGGCCAGCTGCTGAACTGGTATGGTTTTCCCCGATGGCGGTACGCATGGGCGCACACTGGACCCGGGCGGTAGGCAGGTCATGAGTTCGCTGGCCCGACTCCTCAAGCCGCTGGACCCGAACCAGAGCCTGCCTCTGTACCAGCAGTTGCAGCGGGCGATCCGCGAAGCGATCGAACAGCGCTTGCTGGGCCCCGACGACGCGCTGCCGTCGGAGCGCCAGCTCGCGGAGGATTTCGCCGTCTCGCGCATCACCGTGCGGCACGCGATCGAAGGCCTGGCGCAGGAGGGCTGGCTGGTGAGCCGGCAAGGCTCGGGCAACTTCGTGTGCACGCGGGTGGAGAAGAACTTTGCCAAGCTGACTTCCTTCTCCGAGGACATGCGCGCGCGCGGACGCACGCCGCACAGCGTCTGGCTCAAGCGCGCTCAGGGCACGGTGACGCCCGACGAGGCGCTCAAGCTCGGCTTGAGCCCCGGCACCCTGGTGTACCGCTTCGATCGCCTGCGTTTCGCCGACCAGACGCCCATGGCGGTCGAATGTGCAACCTTCGTCGCCTCGGCCCTGCCACCGCTGGACCAGATCGGCGAATCGTTGTACGCGGCGCTGGAGCAAATGGGCAACCGCCCGGTGCGCGCGCTGCAGCGGCTGCGCGCGCTGCTGCTCAACAGCGAGCAGGCCAAGCTGCTCGAAGCGAAGACCGGCGACGCCGGCCTGCTGGTCGAGCGCCTGGGGTATCTGCGCGACGGTCGGGCCATCGAACTGTCGCAGTCGTACTACCGCGGGGACTTGTACGACTTCGTGGCCGAACTCAACGCTGCCGGCTGAGGCGACGGCACGCTGCCCGCCCGGTGACGCCTCACACGTTCAGGCGCCCTCGCTGCGCGGAAGTATTCTTCGATCGCGAAGTTGGTATTTCATTGGTTATATTGCGGCCGGATTCACCACAATGTCGGCCGCAGACGGCCGCAGGGAGGAAACAAATGATCTCGCCCTGGCTCGTGGCGCGCGCGTTGTGCGCGACGCTCGTCGCATCGCTGGCCGGCGCAGCCTCGGCCCATGTTGCGGCGTTCGCGCCTCTTCCCACCGAAGCCTTTGCGCGCAAGCCCGTCATGGAGCAAGTGCAGCTGTCGCCCGACGGCGAGCGCTTGGCGGCCTTCGTGAACCGCGGCGACGAGACCATCCTCGTTGCGCGCACCTTGAAAGCAGGCGCGCCGACGCCGCTGCTGAAGACCAACAACAAGGAATTCAGCTTCAACTGGTTCCACTGGGTCAGCAACGATCGCCTGGTGCTGAGCCTGCGCTACCCGAGCGCCAGGCGGGTCGGGCTGGTCAAGCATGTGGATACCGTCGAGACGCGCCTGGTCTCGCTGCGCTTCGACGGCAGCGGCATGGTCAATGTGGTGAGACAGATCGGCAGCGACCTTTCGCTAACGTACGCGATGCGGCAAGACCGGGTGATCGACTGGATGCCCGAGGATGGCAAGCACATCCTGATGGCCCTGCCCGAACAGGAACTGAGCCCCGAGCCTTCGGTGTTCAAGGTCAACGTCGAAACCGGGCGTCGCTCGCTGGTTCACGCGGCGCAGACCAACGTCCAGACGTGGCTCACCGATGCGAACCACCGCGTGCGCGTCGGCGTTCGGCGAACCGACGCCGACATCGAGATCATCGCCTGCAACCCCGACGGCTCGAACTGGCACAAGCTGTGGCGCTACCAGTTGTTCGATGCGAACTTCGTCTGGCCGCTGGGCTTCGGGCGCGACCCGAACCGCTTGTACGTGACGGCGCCGCACCAGGGGCTTGACGCGGTGTTCGAAGTGGACCTCAGCGATCCGGCGCTGACACCGCACCTCAAGCTGGCCGACGAGCGCTTCGACCTGCCCGGCAATCTGCTGCGTTCGCCCAAGACCGGCGAGGTCGTCGGCATTCGCGACCCAAAGCTCGGCGATTCGAGCGCGCACTACTGGGACGAATCGTTCAAGGCGCTTGCCGCCGGCATCGACCGGGCCTTGCCCGAGCGGCAGAACCTGCTGCAGCAAGTGAGCGACGACGAGACGAAGTACCTGCTGCTCTCGCGCGGCAATGGCATCCCCGGCGAGTTCTTCATCGGGGACCGCAAGACGGGCAGCCTGGCGATGCTCGCCGAGCAGCACCCCGACCTGGATCCCGATCGCTTGCCCCGGAAGAAGCCACTGACCATCAAGGCGCGCGACGGCCTCGCGCTGCCGGCCTTCCTCACGCTGCCGGTCGGCGCCGAACCCAAAGGGCTGCCGCTGGTGCTGCTGCCGCACGGTGGTCCGCAATGGGCCGATACGATCGTGTTCGACGACTGGTCGGCGTTCCTCGCGAACAAGGGCTATGCCGTCCTGCAGGTCAACTTTCGCGGTTCGACCGGATACGGGCAGGTGTTGATGGCGGCGGGCCTGAAGCGCTGGGGCCTGGAGATGCAGGACGACTTGACCGACGCGGCCAAGGCGATGATCGACCAGGGCGTGGCCGATCCGAAACGCCTGTGCATCGTCGGCGGCAGCTACGGCGGCTATGCCGCGCTGATGGGCGGCATCAAGACGCCGGACTTGTTCCGCTGCGTCGTCGCATTCGCGCCAGTGACCGACCTGGTGGACCTGGCGCAGCAGGCGCACCGCTGGTGGTACGACTGGGGCGCCGAGCTCGATCGTGAAATCGGGTCTCCGACGCAAGACCGCGAGCGGCTGCTGGCGACCTCGCCCCGCTTCCACGCCGATCGCATCGCCGCTCCGGTGCTGCTCGTGCATGGGACGCTGGACCGTTCGGTGGCCTACGAGCAAGGCGAGTGGATGGCCGCGGCGCTCACGAAGGCGGGCAAGAACGTCAGGTTCATCACGCAGGAGCAAGGCGACCACTTCCTGAGCAATCAGGCGCACCGGTCGCAGTTCTTCAGCGAGCTGGAGGGTTTCCTGCTGCAGCACCTCGGCCCTGGCGCCACGCGGGGGTCCACCGGCTCGCCGCAGTAGAGTTGCCCGCTCGCCTCGCGGGTGTTCCCAAGTCAGAAGTCGCAGCTCGAGACCAGCGGCGGATTGGCGGCCGGCACGCTGTCGGTGTGTGCCGTGCCGTTCGTGCGCCATGCTTGCACGGCGGCTTCGACCTCGGCCGGCGACAGCACGCGGTTGCGGGCGTGGAACACCCAGTCGATGTCCTGCTGGTAGATCCGCAGCGCATTCGAGTTCGGCATCAAACCCCCCGGCGAAAACCAGAGGTTGAAGCTCAGCGACATCGGCACGGCCGGGTAGTTGCGCCCGCCGTGTTGATCGAGTTGAACGCCGTCGAGGAAGAAGCGTGTCTTGCCCTCGGCCACCTGCATCATCAGCACATGCCAGCCGTCGACGGAGCGAAACAGTTGCAGCGGCTGGTTGTACGCCTTCCAGGGATCGATGCGGACCGTCTGCCAGGTCACGCCATACAGCCGAGTCCGCGCGTCGCCCCAGCCGCCGTTGGGCAGGTACTCCCAGTCGAGCTCGCTGTACTCGGGGTCGAAGTCGAAGCGCAGCGGGCTCACGACGTAGAAGGTTTGCACGACCACGTCGCCGTCGGGTCCCACGGCAGGCTTGTCGTTGAAGCGCACGCGGGCAGCGTAGGTGCCTTCGAAGAACTTGCGGGCATGGCACAGCTGCGCGTGCGCCGTGCCCTGCACGCTGCCGTCGGTGCGTGCGACAAGGCGCAGCAGGCGGTTGCCGGGCCGCTCGATATCGTCGACCAGCGTGACCGTGTCGGGGCCCCACGCGGCGCCTTCGATGCCGGGGTGGCCCGGCTTGGCGCGCAGGATCCAGCCGTCCTTGGCGAGACCGGCGGCGTCGCGCTGGCTGAAGTCGTCGAAGAAGAGGCCGGCGTCGGCCACCGGGGCGGCGACGGCCTGGGTCGGCGCATTGATCGACGCACAGCCCGCCAGCCCGAGCACGCCGGACAACGCCGCGACGGCGATGAACGCTCGACGCGATGCGCTCACGCCTGCGCCGGCTGCGGCGTGCCCGACGCTTGCTCCAGCGTGCCCGCGTTGCGAGGCACGATGCGCAGCGACAGCAGCAGCACGGGGATAGCGCACAGCAGCACGAAGAAGAAGAAGTTGCGGTAGCCCAGCGCCAGCTGAATGCTGCCGCTGATGGAGCGGAAGATCACCAGGCCCAGTGCCATGAAGCCGGTGCCGAAGGCGTAGTGCGCTGTCGTGTACTTGCCGGGCGCCACCACTTGCATCATGTACAGGATGAGCCCGACGAAGCCGAAACCGAAACCCAGGTTCTCGACGAAGATGGCCGCCACGATCAGCGTGAGGTCGGTGGGCATGGTCGCGCTCAGGTAGAAGAACGCGAGGTTCGGCAGGTTCATGCCGATGATGAGGAACACCATCGCGCGGCGAAGACCGAGCCACGCGGCGAAGTAGCCGCCGATGATGCTGCCCACGATGAAGGCCAGCGTGCCCGCCGTGCCGTAGGCCCAGCCCACTTCGGTGGGATTGAGCCCCAGCCCGCCCGCCGAGCGCGGGTCGCGCAGGAACAGCGGGGCGATGTTGGTGACTTGCGCCTCGCCGGCACGGAACAGGATGATGAAGACGATGGCGAGCCAGATGCCCGGCTTGCTGAAGAACGCGACGAACACTTCGCGCAGCGTGCGCATGGCCTCACGCATCGAATGCGCCTGGTGCGACGCGCCGCTGCGGCGCGGCAGCGCCCACAGGTGGTACAGGCCGAGTGCGATCAGGGCGACACCCAGAATCGTGAAGATGATGGTCCACGCGCGCTCGACGGCCATGGCCTGCTCGAGGTGACCGGCGAGGATCAGCAGCCCGCCCGCGGAGGCGAACTTGGCGGCGTTGTAGAAGGCCCCCTGCCAGCCCGCGTATTCGGCCTGCAGCTTGGTGGACAGGCTCGCGATGTACAGCCCGTCCGCCGCGATGTCGTGCGTGGCCGACGCGACGGCCACCAAGCCCAGCATCGCGATGCTCAACGAGAAGAAGCCTGGCAGGTTGAGCGTGAAGGCGAGCAACATGAGGCTCGCCCCACCGATGAACTGGAACAGCACCACCTGCGAACGGTTGGTGCCCAGCGCTTCGAGGAACGGGCTCCACAGCGGCTTGAACACCCAGGCAAAACCGATGATTCCGGTCCAGAACGAGATCTGGTCGTTGCCGATGTGCATGCTCTTGTACATCTGGCCCGCAACCAGCAGCACGACCCACAGCGGCAGGCCCTCCGCGAAGTACAGCGTGGGCACCCAGGTGATCGGCGAGCGGCGGGGGGCGTTGTCGGTCTGCATGGTGCCTTCCGTGTGTTCAGTGAGCGAGCCGCACCGGCGAGCGGCCCGGCGCCTGGCCACGCCCTTCGAGCCAGGCCCGCAGCGCCTCCATCGCGCCGCTCGCATAGCCCCAGGTGACGACCGCGGGTGCATCGATGTCCAGCGCCTGGAACGGATTCCACAGCGCGAGGTGAAGGGCTGGCCGCCATGCGGCGCTTCGCGGGTCGTAGCGATCGCGGTGGTTGGAGGCGAGCACGGTCTGGCGCGCATCGTTCGGGATGCGCTTCCAGTCGAGCAGCCGCAAATCAACGACCTGCACCAACTCGACATCGTCGAAGCCCGCGAACAACGCGGCGACGTCCTGGCCACTGGGCCCGGCTTCGGAGACGCCGTCGCACGGCACGCTACGTTGCGTGAACACGCGCAGCGGCTGGTCGCGGCGCGGCGGCTGCGCTTCGCCCAGCGTGGCGAGGCCGGCGGCCCAGGCACGGCGCATCAAGCGGTCGTCGGCCTCGCGCTGCGGCGCGGCGTACTCGACCGCGTGCGACGGGAAGCGCTCGGCCAGTGCATCGAGCCGGCCGCGCGACTTCATCAGCTGCGGCAGGGCCAAGGCGCCGCTGCGCTGCGCATTGGCGATGGCTTGCACGGCCGCCGCCTGGTCGGCCTGCGTGCCCAGCGCCATCGCCATGTCGGCACCGGCCTGCAGCGTCAGCACCGCAGCCAGGTGATGACCATAGCGGTCGTGGATGGCCTTCATCACCAGCGAATCGGTGATGACGACGCCGTCGTAGCCCCACTGGCGGCGCAGCAGCTCGCCCAGGATCTTGCGCGACAGCGTGGCCGGATGCTGCGCATCGAGTTGCGGGTAGACGATGTGTGCCGTCATCATCGCCGGCGCCTCGTCCTTCAGCGCTTCGAATGGCAGGAACTCGAGCGCCTGCAGCTGCGCGAGCGACTTGTCGACCACCGGCAGGTCGCGGTGCGAATCGACGTGCGTATCGCCGTGGCCGGGAAAGTGCTTGACGCAGCAGGCGACGCCTTCGCGCAGCGCCCCGCGCATCCATGCCCCGGCCAGCCGCGCGACCTCGCGCGGGTCTTCCGAGAAGCTGCGCTCGGCGATCACCGGGTTGGCCGGGTTGCTGTTGACGTCAAGCACCGGCGCGAAATTCCAGTTGAAGCCCAGGCTCTTCACGCCACGCGAGACGGCCGCGCCGACCTCCTCGGCCAGCGCCGCGTCGCCCGCCGCACCCAGGGCCATTGCGGCCGGCGGCTGCGGCAAGAACGTGGCGCGAACCACCGAGCCGCCTTCCTGGTCGAGGCCGATCAACGCGTGTTCACCCATCACCTCGCGCAAGTCGGCGGTCAGCCGGCGCACCTCGGGCTCGCTGCCGAGGTTGCCGCGAAACAGGCACACCGCGCGGATGTGGTGCTCGCGCAGGAAAGTAGCCTGCTCGTCGCTGAGGGTGGTTCCCTCGATGCTGACCATCACGAGCTGCCCGGGGTGGAACGCTGTCATTGCGTCCTCGTGACCTTGGCCAGGTGGCGCGGCCGATCCGGGTCAAAGCCGCGCGCACGCGCCAGCGCCTCGACCATCGGATAGAAGCTCTGGATCGAGGAGATCGGATCGAGCTCGACCGATGCCGTCTCGATGATCGGCAGGTTGCTGCCGGGTGTGCCCGCCGGCGCGGCGAGCAGCACGCGTGCGCCGCGCAGACGCATCTCGTCAGCCAGCGACAGCAGGCCCGCTTGCGCCGGGCCGCGCGGAGCGAACACGAGCAACGGGTAGCCTTCGTCGATCAGCGCCATCGGCCCGTGCTTGATCTCGGCGCCGGAGAAGGCTTCGGCCTGGATGGCGCAGGTTTCCTTGAACTTGAGCGCCGCTTCCATGGCCACCGGCAGGCCGGTGCCGCGGCCGACGACGAACAGCCGGTCGGCATCCTTCAGCGCCTCCACGGCCGCCGACCAATCGGTGTGCGCGGCGCGCGACAGCACGCCGGGCAGGCCCGACAACGCCGCCTGCAGCACCAGGTCGTCTTGCCACGCGGCCACCAGCCGCGCACCGGCGACCAGTTGCGCGATGAAGCTCTTGGTGGCGGCGACGCTGGTTTCTTCGCCGGCATGCAGCGGGAACACCCATTGCGCAGCGCGTGCGAGCGGCGATTCGGGGTCGTTGACGAACGCGGCGGTGCAGGCGCCGTGCTCGGTGAAGTAGCGCATCGGCGCGACCAGGTCGGGGCTCTGGCCCGATTGCGAAAAGGCGAACGAGGTGAGGCCCTCGCAGATGATCTGCGATTGGTACAGCGTGATCAGCGACATCGGCAGCGACGTGACCAGCCGACCCATGCGCGCCATGATCAGGTAGGCCATGAAATGCGCGGCATGGTCCGAGCTGCCGCGCGCCACGGTGAGCAGCGAGGTCGGCACGCGCGAACGCAGCAGCGCGCCGAAGTCGCTGTAGGCCGGGTCGTCCTGCGCCAGCTGGCGCGACACTGCTGCCGGCGCCTCGCGGGCCTCAACCAGCATGCGGGTCGAGCGCTGGGCCGCTCCCGAGCCGACCCGCGCCCCCTCGGGGGCCTGACCGGCGTACCCGTCGGGCGGGGGGTCGTCGCGGGTCGAGCGCTGGGCCGCTCCCGAGCCGGCCCGCGCCCCCTCGGGGGGCCGACCGGCGTACCCGTCGGGCGGGGGGTCGTCATCACGCGAGTTCAATCGAGACTCCTTCAACATACACATCCATCAGTTTCAAGTCGCGGTCGAGCACCACCGCATCGGCCCACGCGCCGGGGCCGAGGCGCCCGCGGTCGGTGGCACCGATGTAGTCGGCCGCGTGGGTGGAGACACGGCGCGACGCGTCGGGCAGGTCGAGCCCCAGCACGTCGACCAGGTTGCGCAGCGCCTGGTCCATGGTCAGCGTGGAGCCGGCGAGCGTGCCGTCGGCCAGGCGCACGCCGCCGAGGCATTTGGTGACCTTGTGGCGGCCGAGCCGGTACTCGCCGTCGGGCATGCCGGAGGCGGCGGTCGAATCGGTCACGCAATACAGACACGGGATGGCGCGCAGCGCGACGCGGATCGCGCCGGGGTGCGCATGCAGCAGATCGGGAATGATTTCCGAGTACTGCGCATGCGCCAGCGCGGCACCCACCATGCCCGGCTCGCGGTGGTGCAGCCCCGTCATCGCGTTGAACAGGTGTGTGAAGCCGCCCGCGCCGCGCGACATCGCGTTCACGCCGTCTTCGTAACTGCCCAAGGTGTGGCCGAGCTGAACCCGGTAGCCCGACGCGATCAGCGACTCGATCGCCTCCATGTTGCCGGGGATCTCCGGCGCCAGCGTGATGAGGCGGATCGGCGCCATCTCGTTGAGCCGTTGCAGCTCTGCGAATTCCACCGGCCGCGCGAAGTTCGGCTGGGCGCCGAGCTTGCCAGCGTTGATGTACGGCCCCTCGAGGTGAATGCCGAGCACGCGGGCGGCGCTCCGGGCGCGGCCTGCGCACGCCGATTGGAGCCCGGCAAACGCCGTCTCGAGGTCGGCCATCGGCGCGGTCATCGTGGTGGCGAGCAGCGCCGTGGTGCCGTGGCTCGCGTGCAGTTCGGCCACGCGCGCCGCGGCATCGCCCCCTTCCATGATGTCGCGGCCGCCGCCGCCGTGCACATGCAAGTCGATGAAGCCGGGCAGTACCAGCGGCTGTGTCGAATCGCGCACCGCTTGCGCGGCCACCGGGCTGCCCTCGACCCCCGCGACGCGGCCGTCCTCGGTGAACTCGATCGAGCCGGCGACGAAGCCTTGCGGAGTGAGGATGTGACCGCTCAGGCGCGTCATGCCGCTCCCCCTTCGCGCCGCATCTCGGCCACGAAGTCGTAGTAGTCGCTGCGGCAGTATGAATGCGTCAACTCCACCGCCTGCCCCGATTCGAGGTAGCCGACGCGGGTGATGAACAGCACGGCCTGCCCGACCGGCACGCCGAGCTGCTCGGCCAGGCGTGGCTGCGCATTCAGCGCGCGGATGTGCTGCAGCGCGCGCACCGGCGCCTTGTGGATGCTGGTGAGGTATTCGTACAGCGAGCCATCCACCGCCTCGGGCTGCGGCAACACGCTTTGCGGCAGCACGCTGACCTCGTAGGCCATCACCACGTCGTCGGCCAGGCGCAGCCGTTCCAGGCGCGCGACACGTGCGCCCGGCGACAGGCCGAGGCTCAGCTGCTCGTCGGGCACGGCCGCCGTGATGGCGCGCTCGAGCCAGCGCGACGACGGCGTGTAGCCGCGTTGGTGCAGCTCTTCGGAAAAACTGGTCAGCCGCGACAGCGGCTGCTCGATGCGCGGCGCGATGTAGTTGCCCGAGCCGCGGCGACGCACGATCAGGCCCTGCTCGACCAACTGGTCGATGGCCTTGCGCGCCGTCACGCGCGACACGTCGAGCGACTCCGACAGCAGCCGCTCCGACGGCAGCGCCTCGTCCGCCTGGTAGCGGCCGTCACGGATTGCCTGGCCCAGCTTGCGGGCGAGCTGCACGTACAACGGCGAACTGTCGCGCGCGTCGGGTTTGAATTCGAAGATGGCTCGTTTCATTGCTTGTCGACCAGGCGTCGAATCAGGGTGAGTGTGCCGGCGGCGGGACCATCGGCCGCTTCGACCAAACGACTGCGCACGGCGGGTGACATGCGTCCGGCCAGACGGCGCCCGATGCTGCCGCACACCGTCAGCGGCAAGCCACCTTGGGGGTCCAGCGCGAGGGCAATCGCCTCCAGGGAACCGACGGCGCGACTCAACAGGTGAGCGGCGGCCGGGTCGGAGGCTTCGGCGTTGAAAACGGCCGGCGCCATCTGCGCGTAGGCGAACTGGCCGGCGTGATCGCACCAGGCCTGCAGCGCATCGCGATCGCCACCGCAGGTGGCCCATACGTGGCGCACGAGCGTACCGGCGTTGATGCGCCCATCCATCGCGCATTGCGCGAGGCGCACCGCGCGCAAGCCCAACCAGGCGCCGCTGCCCTCGTCACTGACCGGGAAGCCCCAGCCGCCGACGCTGAAGCGCGAGCCGTCAGGCCTCAACACTTCGCCGATGCTGCCGGTGCCCGCCGCCACGATGGCGCCGGGGGCGCCACCATGCGCGCCGAGCAGCATCGTGAACGAATCGGTTTCGGCCTCGAGCCGCGCGAAGCCGACGTTGCGCGCCACGAACTCGTCGCGCCACGGCCGGTTGCTGACTCCCGACAAGCCGGCCCCCAGCGCACAGCGCTCCCATGGCGGCACCGGCAAACCGGCGGTGGCAAAGGCGTTGCTGATCGCCAGCTGCACCTGGATCCACGCGGCCGCAATGCCTTGGCCGAGCGCCGACGGGCCGGCCTGCCCTTGGCCGATCACCGTGCCATCGCGCCTCGCCAGCAACGCGCGCGTCGCTGTACCGCCCCCATCCACACCGATCAGAAACTCGACCATGGCCGCCTTTGGCACTCGCCGCTGCCCGACAGGCGATGCGCCCATCAATGAAACCAGTCTAGTACCAATAATACCAATCAGTCAATTGGTATTAAGCCTTGATGCCAAGCACGCCACCATATAACACCGGAGCGTGGCGAGGCGTTCGGCGCCGGATAGATACCACTTAGATGCCAAATCCGGCGCGGCTATCCTTATTTCCTTCTCGCGTACAAGCTCCATAGCCGCGCCAGGTCGGCGGTGCCGTCGTTGCCGCCGACGCTGTGCAGCGTGGTCTGTGCCTTGCCGTTCTCACCGACGATCAGCTGTGCGATGCCCAGGTGCAGCCGGGCATCGTCGGCGCGCTTCAGGTTGCCTTTGGCGATGCCTTGCTGCATCAGCTAGAGCCCGCGCGCCTTGTCGCCATTGAAGACCAGCTTCATGCCCACGTTCACGAGCGCCGTGC
>JBGQEX010000094.1:0-16216 GCA_041496605.1 Piscinibacter sp. | reverse complement strand
GCCCGACAGCGACCAGTGCACGTCGGACAAGGTCGCAAAGCCCAGCACCATGGTCTTGAGCCCCCCGGCCAAACCGGCCAGTGCAGTCGACAGCACGAAGGCGAGCAACTTGTAGCGGTCCACGTCGTAGCCGAGAGACACCGCGCGCGGCTCGTTCTCTCGAATCGCCTTGAGCACCTGACCGTAGGGCGAGTGCACGATGCGCACGATCAGCAGGAATACCGCGGTGAAGATGGCGAGCACGAAGAAATACATCGCGGTGTCGTTGGCCAAGGGGATCAGTCCGAACAGGCGCCCACGCGCCACGCCCTGCAGCCCGTCTTCGCCGCCGGTGAACGGCGCTTGCAGGCAGACGAAGTAAACCATCTGCGCCATCGCGAGCGTGATCATCGCGAAGTAGATGCCCTGGCGGCGGATCGCGATCAGCCCGACCACCAGCCCGATCAGCGCGGCGATCACCATGCCGGCGAGCAGCCCCAGCTCGGGCGACCAATGCGCCGAGCGCACCAGCCAGCCGGTGGCGTAGGCGGCCGAGCCCATGAAGCAGGCATGGCCGAACGACAGCAGCCCGGTGAAGCCCAGCAACAGGTTGAAGGCGCAGGCGAAGATCGCGAAGCACAGCGCCTTCATCATGAACACCGGGTACAGCCCGATGAACGGCGCCGCGAGCAGCACCGCGAACACCACGCCCCAGACGATGCGCGCGTTTCTTGTTTGCGTCAGGGGGTCCATCACTTCTCCTTGCCGAACAAGCCGGCCGGCCGAATCACCAGCACGATGGCCATGATCACGAACACCACGATGCTCGATGCCTCGGGATAGAACACCTTGGTCAGCCCCTCGACCAGGCCGAGCGCCAGTCCGGTGAGGATGGAGCCGAGGATGGAACCCATGCCGCCGATCACCACCACGGCGAACACGACGATGATCAGGTTGCTGCCCATCAGCGGGGTGATCTGGATCACCGGCGCGGCCAGCACGCCGGCAATGGCGGCCAGCGCCGCCCCGCCCGCGTAGGTGAGCATCACCATCAGCGGCACGTTGATGCCGAAGGCCTGCACCAGCGCCGGGTTCTCGGTGCCGGCGCGCAGCGTCGCGCCCAGGCGCGTCTTCTCGATCAGGAACCAGGTGCCCAGGCACACCCCCAGCGAGGCGAACACCACCCACGCGCGGTAGTTGGGCAGCACCATGAAGCCGAGGTTGGTGGAGCCTTGCAGCAGCTCGGGCACCGGGTACTGCTGGCCCGACACGCCGAACTGGTCGCGGAAGATGCCTTCGGCGATCAGCGCCAGGCCGAAGGTGAGCAGCAGCCCGTACAGCGGGTCGAGCTTGTAGAGCTGCTTGAGCAGCGTGCGCTCGATCACGATGCCCAGCGCACCCACCGCGAGCGGCGCGAGCACGAGCGCGGCCCAGTAGTTCAGGCCGAACTTCTCCAGCGCGAACCAGGCCACATAGGCGCCGATCATGTACAGCGCGCCGTGGGCGAAGTTGACGATGCCCAACAGGCCGAAGATCACCGCCAGCCCGAGGCTGAGCATGGCGTAGAACGAGCCGTTCACGAGCCCGAGCAGCAGCTGGCCGAGAAAGGCCTGGATAGGAATGCCGAAGATGTCCATCGGGGAGGCTCGCTTTCGCCGGGACTGCTGGGCCGCCCCGGCGCGGGTGCCGGGGCGGCGCGGTGGCGTTGCCGTTACGCCGTCACTGCCACAGAGCGCACTTGCTCTCGGCCTTGGTCGTCCAGGCTGCCTCGCCCTTGATGGTCTCGACCACGTTGTAGTAGTCCCAGGGCTCCTTCGACTGCTCGGGCGTCTTCACCTGCATCAGGTACATGTCGTGCACCATGCGGCCATCGGCACGGACGTAGCCGTTCTTCGCGAAGACGTCGTCGATCTTGGCCTTGTGCAGCTGTGCGAGGACCTTGTCGCCGTCGTCGGTGCCGGCCGCCTTGACGGCGCTCAGGTACTGCAGGGCCGCCGAGTAGTCGGCCGCCTGGATCGACGAGGGCATGCGCTTGAACTTCTCGAAGAACCTGCGGCCCCAGGCGCGGGTCTCGGCGTTCTGGTTCCAGTACCAGCTGTCGGTGAGGTACATGCCCTGCGTGGTCTTCAGTCCCAGCGAGTGGATGTCGTTGATGAACACCAGCAGGCCTGCGAGCTTCATCGTCTTCGTGACACCGAACTCGTTGGCCGCCTTGATCGCGTTGATCGTGTCGCCACCGGCGTTGGCCAGGCCGAGGATCTGCGCCTTGCTCGACTGCGCCTGCAGCAGGAACGACGAGAAGTCGCTGGCTGACAGCGGGTGCTTGACCGAGCCGACAACCGTTCCGCCGGCCGCCTTGACGACGTTGGCGGTGTCGTTCTGCAGCGCGGCGCCGAACGCGTAATCGGCGGTCAAGAAGTACCAGCTCTTGCCGCCCGCCTTCACCACCGCGTTGCCGGTGCCCTTGGCGAGCGCCACCGTGTCGTAGGCATAGTGAATGGTGTACGGCGAGCACTGCTCGTTGGTCAGCGCCGAGCTGGCGGCGCCGACCACGATGAAGGGCCTCTTCTTCTCAGCCGCCACCTTGGCCATCGCGAGGTTGGCGCCGGAGTTGGTGCCACCGATCAGCATGTCGAGGCCTTGGGTGTCGAACCATTCGCGCGCCTTGCCGGCGGCCACGTCGGCCTTGTTCTGGTGGTCGGCCGAGACCACCTCGATCTTCTTGCCGTTGACGGCGCCGCCCAAGTCGGCCACCGCCATCTTGATCGCCTCGACGCCCGCCGGGCCGTCGAGATCGGAGTACAGGCCCGACATGTCGCTGATGACGCCGATGCGGATCACGTCGCCCGAGTACTGCGCCTGCGCCGGCGTGACGGCGGTGAACATTGCGGCGACGGCAAGCGAGCAGGCAGTAGAGAGTTTCTTCAGTTTCATTAGGGTCTCCAGGACAGAGGTGGAAGAGGACAAACGGGGTCGTGCTCCCTACACGCCCAGGTATTCGTGCAGCCGCGCCATGCGCTGTGGCAATTCGGCTTGGGTGAACTCTTGAATCACCTGGCCGTGCTCCATCACCATGAAGCGATCAGCCAGCGGTGCGGCGAAGCGGAAGTTCTGCTCGACCATCACGATCGTGTAGCCCTGGCGGCGCAGGCTCGTGACCATCTCGGCGAGCTTTTGCACGATCACCGGCGCGAGGCCCTCGGAGATCTCGTCGAGCAGCAGCAGCTTGGCGCCGGTGCGCAGGATGCGCGCGACGGCGAGCATCTGCTGCTCGCCGCCGGACAGCCGCGTGCCCTGGCTCGCCGCGCGCTCCTTGAGGTTGGGGAACATCGCGTAGATCTGCTCCACGCTCATGCCGCCGGGGCCCAGCGTGGGCGGCAGCAGCAGGTTCTCCTCGGCCGACAGGCTCGAGAAGATGCCGCGCTCTTCGGGGCAGTAACCGAGACCGAGCCGCGCAATGCGGTGCGTGGGCAGCGCGATGGTCTCCTGACCGTGCACCTTGATCGAGCCCTTGCGGCTGCCCGTGAGGCCCAGGATCGCGCGCAGCGTGCTGGTGCGCCCAGCGCCGTTGCGCCCGAGCAGCGTGACCACCTCGCCTTCGTCGACGTGGAAGCTCACGCCGTGCAGCACATGCGATTCGCCATACCAGGCGTGCAGCTCGCGGACTTCGAGAAACGGGGTGGCCATCTCAGTGAGCGCCTTTGAGTTCGGTGTTGGCGCTGCCCATGTAGGCCTCGATCACGGCCGGGTTCTTGGACACCTGCTCGTAGGGCCCTTCGGCCAGCGTGGCGCCGCGCTGCAGCACGGTGATGGTGTCGGCGATGCTCGCCACCACGCTCATGTTGTGCTCGACCATCAGGATGGTGCGCTGGGCCGACACCTTCTTGATCAGCTGGCGGATGCGGTCGACGTCTTCCAGCCCCATGCCTTGCGTGGGCTCGTCGAGCAGCATCAGCTTGGGGTCCATCGCCAGCGTGGTGGCAATCTCGAGTGCGCGCTTGCGCCCGTAGCTCAGCTCGACGGCGGGCAGCGGTGCGTACTTGTCGAGGTCCACCGCGTGCAGCAGTTCCATCGCGCGATCGTTGAGCGCGTCCAGCGTCCGCTCGGGCCGCCAGAAATGAAACGAGGTCCCGAGCTTGCGCTGCAGCGCCACGCGCACGTTCTCCAGCACGCTCAGGTGCGGGAACACCGCCGAGATCTGGAACGAACGGATCACGCCGCGCCGCGCGATGTGCGCCGGCGCTTCGGACGTGATGTCGCGCCCCTCGAACAGGATCTGCCCCGAGGTCGGCGTGAGGAACTTCGTCAACAGGTTGAAGCATGTCGTCTTGCCGGCACCGTTGGGCCCGATCAGCGCGTGAATGCTGCCGCGCTTGACGGACAGGTTGACGCTGTTGACTGCCACGAAGCCCTTGAACTCGCGGGTCAGCTCGCGCGTTTCGAGAATGGTGTCGTCGCTCACATGCCGCTCCTCTGCAAGGTCTTGCGCCGCGGTGCTGCCGGTGTGGTGTCGACCGCCGGAAAGTCGCCGCCCAGGCGCTGCGACAGGACGCGCGCCGCGTGCACCACGGCGCGATGGTGGCGCTCGCCGCCGTCGGCGCCGAGCATCGCCTTGTTGATGCAGACACCGACACCCGCGACCGGCCGGCCGGAGGCGTCGAACACCGGTGCGCCGAGGCAGTACACGCCTTCGCGCACGCCCTCGTCGTCGACGCTGTGGCCGCGCCGCCGCGTCAAGGCCAATTCCTTCATCAGCGCCGCCACCGTCTTCGGACCCTTGCCCGCCATCGTCGGCAGCGGGTCGCCGGGGAACAGCTTGCGCACGAACTCAGGCTCATGGAAGGCCAGCATGGCCTTGCCGGTCGCCGCCAGATGCGCCGGCAGCCGCATGCCGACGTTGAAGGCGAGGCCCAGCGGGCGCGCGCCATGGCGTGCCGCGACGTAGACCACCTCGCGGCCGTTGAGCACCGACAAGATGATGGTTTCGTCGGGCGGCGTCGCGGCGCGGTTCCACAGCGCGTTGAATTCCTGGGCCACGTTGGTGCTGGCGACGAAGGCCTCGGCCAGGTTCATCACGCGCGGGCCGATGACGAAGCTGCCGTCGTCGTGGCGGCGCAGATAGCCGAACGAGACCAGCGTTTGGCACAGGCCGTGCACGCTGCTCTTGGGCAGCGCCAGATCGGCCGCCAGCCGGGCCAGGCTCATCGGTTGGCGCTGCTCGGCCAGACGGTCGAGCAAGGTCAGCGCGCGCGTCACGGCCGGCACCAAGGTCGGGCCGTCGCCTGCATGGCGCGGCGGCGATTCCTCGGTACGCGATCTCGTGTCCATCGGGTTTCGGCGGGGCTCGCGGAGTCGTTCAGTCTGCTGAACGTCATTCAGGCAACAGAACGCGCAGTCTAGGCAGCGCCTTCCGGCCTGTCACCCGCGCCACCCGGCCAGTGCGGGAAAGTCCTGTCAGGGCTACTACCGGGTCCGCGCGGCGCATCGTGCGCGCCGCGTCGGGCGACGCACGGCGGACGCTAGGCCGGTGTGGCCGATGCCCGTTGTGCGTTGACGGCCGCGGCGCGCGGCGTGCAAACCGCACCGATAAGCCACAGGCCCACGACGATGCCGGCGGCGGCGGCCCCCTGCTGTGCGAGGCTCATGGTGTGGGCGAGCCACAGGAACGCGGTGGTCGCGTTGAGCACCAGAACGAACAACAGCAGCGCTGCCCATGCGGCGGCGCGCGACAGCGGCGGGTCATAGCGCTTCATCGCGCTGATGTCGAACGCCGACTTGGGCCACTTGGCGGCCACGTCGGCCGGGCGCCAGCCGGGATGCTTGAACCACACGCGCAGCTTGTCGGACCAGCGTTCGGCGCGCCAGCTGTCGCGGGCCATCTCGGCGTAGACCTGCAAATTGGCCCACAGCGGGTTCCAGCTGCGCAGCGGGCCGCGCGTGCCGTAGACGCACGGCTCGGCATCGTCTTCTTCGACGAAGCTGCCGAACAGGCGGTCCCAGACGATGAGGATGCCGCCATAGTTCTTGTCGAGGTACTTGTCGTTCACCGCGTGGTGCACGCGGTGGTTGCTCGGCGCGCAGAACCAGCGGTCGAACCAACCGAGGCGGCCGACCTGCTGCGTGTGCACCCAGTACTGGTAGAGCAGGTCGATCAACGCGACGCTGGCGAACACCAGCGGGGGAAATCCGAGCACGGCCATCGGCAGGTAGAACAACCAACCGGCGACCCATGCGCTGCTGGTCTGGCGCAACGCGGTCGACAGGTTGTAGTCCTCGCTCTGGTGGTGCACCACATGCGCCGCCCAGAACAGCGCCACCGTGTGGCCGAAGCGGTGGTGCCAGTAGTAGCAGAAGTCATAGAACAACAGGCCGACCAGCCACACCCACAACGATTGGTCGGACAGCTGCCACAAGGAGACGACACCGAACACCACGCTGTAGATGCCCACCGTCATCAACTTGCTGAACACGCCGGCCAGCTGGCTCATGACACCCAGACCGATGCTGTTGAGCGCGTCGTTCAGGCGGTAGGTGTTGTTGCCGCGTTTCAGCCCGGCCAGCAGCTCCACTGCGATCAGCAGCAGAAACACGGGCGTGGCAAGAACAATGATCTGGGGTCCGGTCATGGCCGCGATGATCGCGCGGGTGCCGCGCGGCGTGTAGAGGGGCGACCCCTCGGGGGGCGGGAGCGAAGCGACTTGGGGGTCGACATCTCAGCGGGCACAGCCGCGCGCGTCGACGGCCCAGACCGCCTCGACCGTGCCCTGCAGCAGCCCGCCGCGCAA
Organism: Piscinibacter sp.; assembly: GCA_041496605.1. Lineage (GTDB taxonomy): Bacteria > Pseudomonadota > Gammaproteobacteria > Burkholderiales > Burkholderiaceae_C > Albitalea. Next base: position 9,452 of record JBGQEX010000094.1, on the reverse strand, counting down.
CGCGATGAAGTGCTCATGCAGGTTCACCGTCGGGTCGCAGTGCCCGGGAACGAGCCACACCGTGCTGCCGATCCCGGGCGGTGAGTCGCCACGCGGGCGCAGGATCCCGTGCTCGTCGCCGCCGTTGGCGAATTCGAGATCGCGGCCCCACACGCGCGGCAAGCCCGAGTCGATGGCATGCGACTTGTGGCCGGCATCTACCACCGCATGCGAGTGGCCCCGGCTGATGACCTGGCTCTTGACGAACAGCGCGTGCTCGAACGCCGGCGCGTTGGGCGTCGGCTCGTTGGCGGCGTAGTCGGCGTCCATGAACAGGTAGCTGCCGGCCTGCAGCTCGCCATAGACGCCGCTCGCCGCATCGAATGCAAAGGTGCCGGTGCCACCGCCGGTGACCAGCGGGCAGGCGATGCCGTTGGCGGTGATCGCCGCCTGCGCGGCGCGCGCCGCCGTCACCGCATGCCGCACCGCGGCCTCACGCTCGGCCGCGCTGCGCAGGTGCTGGGCGCGGCCGTGATAGGCCTGCACGCCGGCGAAGCGCAGGCCGTGCGAGACCACCTGCTGCGCCAGCGCGCCGGCCGCGGCGGGTGCGACGCCGCAGCGGCCCTGGCCGACATCGACCTCGACGAACACGTCGGCCATGCTGCCGGCCGCCTTCAACGCCGCCGCCAGACGATCGACACCGAGCACCGAATCGACCGCGACGGCGAGCCGGATGCGCTGGGCGAGCACGCCCAGGCGCGCCAGTTTGGACTCGGCGATGACCTCGTTGCTGATGAAGATGTCGGCCACGCCTCGCGCCGCCAGCGCCTCGGCCTCGCTCAGCTTCTGCACGCAGACGCCGACCGCGCCCGCTGCCGTTTGCAGCTGGGCGATGTCCCCGCTCTTGTGCATCTTGGCGTGCGGGCGCAGGCGAACATGGTGCGCCCGCGCGAACTCGGCCATGCGCGCGAGGTTGCGCTCCATCGCGTCGAGATCGATCACCAGCGCGGGCGTATCGATCGCATCGACCCGGTCGCCGACGCTGGCGGCTGCCCTCATGCTGCGCTGCCCACGCGGTCGGGGCTGGCGGGGCGGTCGTTCGATTCGTCGCGCGACCCGTCGTCGAGGTGAAGCGTGTCGCTCCAGCCGACCAGCGTGAAACCCTGTGCGGTGTAGAGCAAGCGGTTGATGCTCGCGTTGCCAAGCTGCCACGAGCGCGGCGCATGCAGGCTGATTCGCGCTGCCGCCCGGTACAGGCAGTCCATCACCCCGCCGTGCGCCACCAGCGCGATGGTCTCGCCGGGGTGCGCGGCCGCGAGCCGCGTCGCCGTGTCGACACTGCGCGCGTAGAACTGGCGCAGCGACTCGCCGCCGGCCGGCGCGAATTCGACGTCACGCTGGCGCCAGCGCAGACTCTCGTCGGGCCAGCGTTCCTCGATTTCCTTCCAGGTGAAACCTTCGAATGCGCCGAAGCCGCGCTCACGCAGGCCGCTGTCGACGACGATGCGGTGCCCGACGCGCCGCGCCAGCACCTGTGCCGTCTCATGGGCACGCTGCAGATCGCTCGCGTAGATCGCGTGCAGCCCCTCGTCGGCCAGTGCATGCGCCAGGCGCTGCGCCTGCCAGCGGCCGGTGTCGTTCAACGGAACATCGAGCTGGCCCTGGATGCGCGTGTCGACGTTCCACGCGGTTTCCCCATGGCGGATGGCGAGGATGCGGGTGGCGCGATCGAGCACGATTCAGCCGAGCAGACGGCGGTTCAAGGTGTAGGTGCCCGAATGCGTGGCCTCGGCCAGCACGTGCGGGTAGATGGCTTGGCGCACCTGCGGCCCGGTGAAGCTGCCTTCGACCGGTGCGCGCGCCACCGACAGCGCGTACAGCGTGAACACGTAGTGGTGGACCAGCGAGTCGTTGAACGGCGGGAACGGGCCGTCGTAGCCGAAATAGTCGCCGCTGCGCTCGGCATCGTCGGCGAACCAGCCGGTGTAGTCGTTCAGGCCGTGGCGCGCGCCGTGCAGCGTGGCCGGGCCGCTCTTGCCGCGCGGCGTGAAGCCGCGACTGAACTCGCCTTCGGCGATCCGGCCGAGCGTGGCCGGCAGGTCGACCATCACCCAGTGGAAGAAGTCGACGCGCGGCAAGTCGGCCGGCACTTCGCGGTCGGCACGGTTCACGTCGTCGCCGCGGCTGGGCACGTCGAAGTCATGGCAGATCAGCGCCAGCGATCGGGTGCCCGCGGGGATCTCGCTCCACGCGAGATGCGGGTTCACGTTGTCGGAAAAGCCCACGCCGCCGGCGGCGTCGAGCCGGCCCGCCGCGTACTTCGCCGGAATGCGCTCGCCGTTGATCCAGCTGTCGCTCCACAGTTTCATTGGCTCGTCCTCCTGTGCTCTGACCTCAAACGCCCCACACGATGTCGGTGTCGGCTGCATGCGATCGTTTCATCGTCTCGACCAGCGGCCATGCACGCTGGCGCAGGCTCACGCCTTCACGCGGCGGCAGCGTCTTGCCGTCGGCGGCCGCTTCGGCCTCGGCCTGCCTGCGCGCCTCTTCGTCGGCGACGATGGCACGCTCGATCGCCGCGATGGCGGCCGGCATCGCCGCCGCCTCGATGATGCCCTTGGGTGCCGGCTCCTTGCCGATCAGGCGCAGCAGATGGTCGCCGCTCGGGCCCATCATGATCACGTCGCCGGCGGCCTTGGACCTGAACTTGTAGATCATCGATACATGTACGTGCGGTTGAACGGAAAGGGCGATTGTGCGCCGCGCATCGGGCCGTCGTTCACGTCGCCGTTCGGGCGCGACACGAGCATCTGGAACAGCGAGATCCAGCGTTGCTCGAAGCACATCGCGCTGCCGGCGAGGTACAGGCGGTAGGCGCGAACCACCTGCTCCTGTGTCAACTCGCGCGCCCGCTCGAGCTGCGCCTCCAGTGCGTCGCTCCAGGCCCACAGCGTGCGCGCATAGTGCGGGCGCAGATTTTCCAGGTCGAGCGGCTCCAGGCCGGCCTCGCTGAGCACCTTGAGCACATGCGAGACATGCAGCAGCTCGCCGCCGGGGAAGATGTAGCGCTCGATGAAGTCACCCATGCCGGCGCCGAGCTGGTCGTTGTGCGGTCCGCCGGCGGTGATGCCGTGGTTCATCAGCAGGCCGCCCGGTTTGAGCAGGCCGAAGATCTTGCGAAAGTAGGCCGGCAGCTGGGCCCGGCCCACATGCTCGAACATGCCGATCGAGGCGATCTTGTCGAACGGCTCGCTCTCGGGCACGTCGCGGTAGTCGCGCAATTCCATCGTCACGCGCCCCTTCAGGCCGCGCTCGTCGATCAGCCGGTTCACGTGGGCATGCTGGTTCTTGCTGAGCGTGATGCCCTGCGCCCGCACACCATAGTGTTCGGCGGCCCACAGCAGCAGGCCGCCCCAACCGGCGCCGATGTCGAGGAAGCGCTCGCCGTCGCGCAGCATCAGCTTGCGGCAGATGTGGTCGAGCTTGGCCTCCTGCGCCTGCGCCAGCGTCATGTCGGCGTCGCGAAAGTAGGCGCATGAGTAGACGCGCCGCGGGTCGAGCCACAGCGCGTAGAAGTCGTCGGAGACGTCGTAGTGGAACTGGACCTGTTCGGCGTCGGCCAGCTTGTGATGGCGCGCGCGGGCGCGGCTGCGGCGCGCCAGCTCACCCCACCAGCGCAGCGGCAAGGCGCCTTTCTCACCGCGGGTCGGATCGTCACCAATCATCTGTGCAGCGATCAGCATCAGGTCGCGCATCCCGCCGTCGACGTCGACGCGACCCTCGACGTGGTCTTGCGCGACGCGCCCGACCTGGCCGGCGGCGATCTTCGCCAGCGCCGACAGCTCGTGCAGGCGCAGCGTCACCCGCGGAGCGGCCGCACCGAGCCGACGCCCGCCGGGCAGTTCGACGGCCAGCGGCACCGTCAGGGCGGCGAGTCGGCTCTCCAGCATCGACGTGATCGGATTCATGGCAGCTGCGGCGTGTGATTCGAGAATACCCCGCCGGGCCGGTGGCTGCAGCGCGCTCGGGCGTCCTCACGCGCTGACTTTACCGAAAACCGCGTGACCGGCTCATGGCGCGTGGCGCGCGCAGGCGGGGTGCCACACAGTGCTCAGCGCACGGCTCGCAAGACCTTCTTCGGGCGCTCCGTCTCATTCAGACGTTGCTCGAAACTGGCGCAATCGAGCGCCGGCGCAAACAGGAATCCCTGGTACTGGGTGCAACCCGCGTGCATCAGGAACTGGCGCTGTGCCTCGGTCTCCACGCCTTCGGCGACGACCTCGAGGCGCAGCGCGCGAACCAGGTCAACGATGGCGTGGACGATGGCGGCGTCGCTCTCGTCGTCGGGCAGGCCCTTGACGAAACTGCGATCGATCTTCAGGCGATGGATCGGAAAGCGCTTCAGGTAGCCGAGGCTCGAATAGCCGGTTCCGAAGTCGTCGATGGCGAGCTTGACACCGATCTCGGCCAGCGCGCGCATCCGGCGCAGCGCTTCCTGCGCATCCTGGATCAGGATCGACTCGGTCAGTTCGAGCTCCAGCCATTCCGCCGGCAGACCAGCTGCGGCCAACACGGCCGCGACATGGTCAACGAAGCCGGCGCGCTGGAACTGGAGCGCCGAGACGTTGACCGACACGATCAGCCGGCGACCCTGGGCATGCCAGTGCGCCGCCTGCTGCACCGCTTGGCGCAGCACCCAGTCGCCGATCGCGACGATGAAGCCGCTCTGCTCGGCCACCGGAATGAATTCGCCCGGCGTCACGTCGCCCAGTTGCGGATCGCGCCAGCGGATCAGCGCCTCCGCGCCACGCACCTCGCCGCTGTGCATGTCCACCAGCGGCTGGTAGTGCAGGCGGAAGTGCCCGTTGGCGAGCGCCTGCCGCATGGCGTGGTCGAGTGCCAGGCGCGTTCGCCCGTGGTTGTCGACCGCATCGCGCCCCGGCTGGTGGAATCGAAAGGCCGCACGCCCCGCGAACTTGACCGCCTGCATCGCGCCGCCCGAGGCGCGCAGCAGATCGTCGAGGCTCGCGCCGTCATGCGGGTACAGCGCGATGCCGACGCTGCAGGTCACGGTGAAGCTCAAGCCGGCGTGCGTGAATGGGCGCTGCATGGCTTCGAGAACACGCCGCGCGGTGGTTTCGGCGCCGCCGGCATCGGCCTGGTGCAGCAACAGCACGAATTCGTCACCCCCCAGACACGCCACGGTATCGACCTGGCGCAGGCAGCCCTTCAAGCGCTGCGCCACATCGATCAGCACGTGGTCGCCGACACCGCGGCCCAGCGTGTCGTTGATGTGCTTGAAATGGTCGAGGTTGACGAACAGCAGCGCGAACGGTGTGCCGTCGCGTTGCCCGAGCGCGAGCGAGAACTCGACGCGGTCGGCGAGTACGCGGCGGTTCGGCAGCCCGGTCAGCGCTTCGGTGTGCGACAAGGTCTCGATGCGGCGCATCGCCGCGAGCCGTTCGGTGATGTCGCGAAACGAATAGACCCGGCCGATCGGCCGGCCGCGGCTGCATTGCGGCAGCGTCACCCGCTCCAGCACGGTGCCGTTGTGCAGGCTGACGGTGTCGTTGGCGTGCTGCGCCGTGGCGTCGTCGATGGCGGCAAGCCGGCGCATGTACCCCGCCGGGTCGACCACGCTGCGCCGCATCCATGCGAGCACCGCGTCGTCGTCACGGCACTTGAGCAGTTCCTCGGGCACGTCCCACAGGGTGGCGAACCTGCGGTTGAAGCTGCCGATGTTGCCCGCCAGGTCGGTGACGAGGATGCCGTCGGCAGTGGATTCGAGTGTGGCCGCGAGTTCGGCCAGACGGACTTCGAGTTCGTCTTCGATGCGGCGCTGCTCGCTGCGGTCGTGTGCCGTGACGATGAACAGCGGCTCGCCGGGCGCGACCTGCAGGCGGCTGACACGCCGCGTGACCGCCACGGTCCCGCCGTCGACGCGGCGCACCAGCGTCTGCGATTCGATGCTCTCGGTCAGGCCGGCTGCCACCTCGCCCCAGAAGAACATGTCCTCGGGCGTGGCCGACAGTTCGCTGATGTCGCGTCCGCACAGCTGTCTCGCGTCGACGCCCATCAGCGCGCCGGCGGCCGCGTTGGCGGCGACCACGCGCAGGTTGGCGGCTTCCACCAGCCAGACCGCGTCGAGCATGCCTTCGATGAGGCCGGCCGCATGGGCCAGCGACGCCGCGGCGTGCGCGCTGCCGCGCTGCGGCGTCATGCCGCCTCCAGCTCGCGCGCAGGTTCGAAGAAGTAGGCCACGCGCGGGCGCGGCGACAGGTAGTCGAGTGCCTCGCGCGGCAGTGCGCACGGCTTGATGCTGCGCCGGATTCCGAGGTTCTGCGTGCGTTCGAGGTTGACGATCAGGGCTTCGTCGGCCGGCACCTTGGTGTCGTGCACCAGCACCCGCGGCTTCAAAGGGCGTGACGAGTTGACTCCGACGACGACGGCAAAGCGGTCATCGGTGAGCTGCACGATCGACCCGGGCGGGTACACGCCCATCATCTTGATGAAGGCACCCAGGATGGCGGTGTCGAACTTGTGCTTGCCTTGGGCGAACAGCAACGACAGTGCTTCGTGCGGCGTCAAGGCCTTGGACGGAATGTGCGGGTTGCACAAGTTGTCGTAGCGGTTGACCAGCGCCACGATGCGGCTCGCCGGCGTCATTCGGTCGCTGCCGATCCTGAGTGGAAAGCCGCTGCCGTCGGAGTGTTCGTGGTGCTGCGCGACCACCAGCGTCGCGCCGGCGGACAGGCCCATCCTGCGCGAGTGAGCCACGCCGTGCGTCACGTGTTCTTCGTAGTACTTGGCTTCGGATGCGCTGAAGTGGTCCTCGCGATGGCGCACGCGATCGGGCAAGTCCAGCTTTCCGACGTCGTGCAGCAAGGAGCCCACGCCCAGGTCGAGCATTTCGGACTCGCCGAAGCCGAAGGCGCGACCCATCAACAGCGAAATGAGGGTCACGTTCACCGCATGCGCCGCCGCCTTGTCGCCGGCGGCTTCGCTGAGCAGGCGAATGCACAGGTCCTGCTCGACCATCATCTTGCTGACGAAGCTGCGCGACAGCGCCTGCGCCCGCTCGCATGCGGCAGCCGGCGCCGGCACGACGAGATCGGTGAGCTGGCGACATTCGCGGGTGGCTTCGGCGAACTGGCGTTCGCACAGGTTCAGGTCGGCGCGCTGCGCCGCCAATGCCTCCCGGCGCTCGCGCCGCGCCGCCGCCTCGGCGGTTTCGACCGGGGCCGCGCGCAGCTGACCCGGTTGCGTCACCAGCGTCAGCGTGACCGCGGGCCCTTCGGCGTCACTGTGTTCGGGGCTCCAGCGCACCCGCTTCAGGCCGAGCGATCGGATCGTGGCGATCTGGTCGGCCGAGACGATCTTGAAGCTGCTGAGCGGGAACGGGTGCGACATCCAGCCGACGTCGAGGTGGATGAACATCCCGACGCGCAGCGCTTCGACCTCGATCTGAGCAGTAATACCGGCAATTCCCATCCCTGAAGGCCGGCGCATTGGGCGCTGGCGACCTGAGGAGTTCATCGGCAGCGCGGCGGCTGACTTGAGCACCGTCGGGCGGCCGACGGCCGCCCGCCTTCCGGTTCAACGCTCGATGCGGGTGGACAGCACGATGGCCGAGGTGGTGCGCTCCACGCCGTCGAGCGCGCCGATGCGGTCGATCAGCCGATCGAGCTCGCCGATGGAGCTGGCGGCGACGATCGCGATCAGGTCGAACGGGCCGCTGACCGAATGCAGCACGCGCAGTTCGGGGATCTTGCGCAAGGCCAGCTCGATCGCCGCGCTCTGCTTGGGCACCAGCGTGATCAACACGTGGGCGCGCACCAGCGAGGCCTCGAACTCGTCGGGCACGCTGATGGTGTAGCCGGCGATGACGCGTTGGCGCTGCAGCCGCTCCATGCGGCTTTGCACCGTGGTGCGCGACAGCTTGAGCTTGCGTGCCAGTTCGGCCGTCGGCGCGCGCGCGTTCTCGCGCAGCAGGGCCAGCAGCGCCTGGTCGGTGTCATCAAGGGTGGGTTTTGGCATTACGCCGGCTCCGTGGCGTCGTTGTGCCGAATTCTGCTGGTGATTTCGTCTAACGTATAGCTGCATTTTGTCCCACCGCGGCCGAAAATCGCTTCAGGCAATAACTCTCGGACGGGTAGCGACATGAAGAACATTCTGGTGATCGGCGGCGGCAAGATCGGCTCGGTGGTGGCGGATCTGCTGGTCCAAACGCCCGAAGCCAACGGCTATCGGGTCACCGTGGCCGACCGTTCGGCAGCGCTGCTGCAGGACATCGAACGCGGTGCGGCGAAAACGCCGCGGCTTTCCACGCTGCAGCTCGACGTGAACGACGCCGCCGCGCTGGGCGCCGCGCTGGCCGGCCGCTTCGCCGTGCTGAGTGCCGCGCCCTACCACCTGACGGTCAAGGTCGCCGAGGCGGCGCGCGCGCTCGGCGTGCACTACCTCGACCTGACCGAAGACGTGGCCAGCACGCGCCGCATCCGCGAGCTCGCGGCCGGTGCGAACACCGCGTTCATTCCGCAGTGTGGCCTGGCGCCGGGCTTCATCTCCATCGTGGCCGCCGACCTCACGCGCCAGTTCGACACGCTCGACTCGGTGCGCATGCGCGTCGGCGCCCTGCCCGCGTACCCGAGCAATGCGCTGAACTACAACCTCACATGGAGCACCGAGGGCGTCATCAACGAATACTGCGAGCCCTGCGAAGCCATCGTCGACGGCCAGCGGCGCGAAGTGCCGGCCTTGGAGGAGCGCGAGGAGTTCTCTCTCGACGGCGTTCTGTACGAGGCCTTCAACACCTCCGGCGGCCTGGGCACGCTGTGCGAGACGCTGGCCGGCAAGGTGCGCACGCTGAACTACCGCACCATCCGCTATCCCGGCCACGCCGCCATCATGAAGGCGCTGCTGCACGACCTGCGCCTGAAGGATCGGCGCGATGTGCTGAAGGACATTCTCGAGCAATCGCTGCCCGCGACGATGCAGGACGTGGTGATCGTGTTCGTCACCGTCGCCGGCATCAAGGACGGACGGCTGCTGCAGGACACCTACGCCCGCAAGACCTACAGCCATGTGCTGGCCGGCAAGATGCGCAGCGCGATCCAGATCACCACGGCGAGCAGCCTGTGTGCGATGCTCGACATGGTCGCGGCGGGCACGCTGCCGCAAGCCGGTTTCGTGCGGCAGGAGGACGTGCCCTTGGCCGACTTCCTCGGCAATCGCTTCGGTCGGGTCTACGCGATGGACGAGCTGTCGAAGGCGGCCTGAGATCTGCGGCACACCGGCGGCAGCCGGTGACCGCGTCGACACCAGGAACGACAACGCGGTTGCCACGGCGGGCTTGGCTCGGGTAAGATAGTGTTCTTGATACGAACGAACGTTCTTATATAGAACTTCTGGAGCCCGTCCAGTGATCAACAAGATCTTCGACTCGGTCGAAGCCGCGTTGCGAGGCCTGCCCG
>JBGQEX010000093.1:0-16450 GCA_041496605.1 Piscinibacter sp. | reverse complement strand
GCACTCGCGCGTCGGGCTGATGATGAATGCGGCGACGGTGCTGTGCGGCTCCTCTTCCGAGGTGATCGCCGTCAGCTTGATCATCAGGTGGGCTTCGAGAACCAGTTGCTTGAGTGCTTCCGCGGCGTCGTCGCGGCTCGGTGCGTAGCGCTCGAAAAGTTGCTGGGCGGTGAGGATCACCTGGTCCGCCGCCTTGCGGCCTCCGCTCTTGCCACCCATGCCGTCGGCCAGAACCGCCAGTGCACACCCGGGAATCCGGTTGTGCGGAATGATCTGCACCTGGTCTTGTTGATAGGCGCGGTCGCCGCGGTGAATGCCGGTGGCGGCCGACAAGCGGTAGCCCTGCGTCGTGGTGCTCATGGGCGAAAACTATAATCGTTTTGCATCTGCACCCCTCGCGATAGATTCGCGAACAAATGAACGACAACCTCCATTCGCTGCCGCGCCGACTGATCGAACTCCGCATGGAGCATGCCGATCTCGACAGCCTCATCGACCAGGCGTCGCTCGATCGGCCGGCCGATGAACTGGTGCTGCGCCGCTTGAAGAAGCGCCGCTTGCTGCTGCGCGACCAGATCTCGCACCTGGAAGCGGAGCTTGATCCGCCAGAACCTGCATGAGCTGTTGTCAACACGCGGCCGCGCGTCGATGAGCGAATTGGGTTTCGCAGTCGCGCATGCCTTCAGCGCTGGAGGCGCGCTGGCGCGTGCCGACAGCGGCTACGTCGAGCGTGAGGTGCAGCTGCGCATGGCGGCCGCGGTGGCCAGCGCCATCGACGAGCGGCGCGCCCTGGTGGCCGAGGCAGGCACCGGTGTCGGCAAGACCTTCGCCTACCTGGTGCCGACGCTGCTGTCGGGTGCGCGCGCGCTGATCAGCACCGCGACCAAGAGCTTGCAGGACCAGCTCTTCCTGCGCGATCTGCCGCGCCTGAAAGACGCATTGCAGCTGCCGGTGACGGTGGCACTGCTCAAGGGGCGCGCAAGCTACCTTTGCCTGCACCGCATGAACCAGGCTCGCCAGTCGGCGCAGTTGCCTGATCGTTGGGCGGTGCGAACCCTGGCCAAGGTGGAGCAATGGGCACAGCGCACCCGCACCGGTGACCTGGCCGAGATGGAGGGCCTGGATGAGCGCAGCAGCGTGATCCCGCTGGTGACGTCGTCGCGCGAGAACTGCCTGGGTGCGGAATGCCCCGAGTACCGGCAGTGCCACGTGATGAAGGCGCGCCGCGACGCGATGTCCGCCGACGTCGTGGTGGTCAACCACCACCTCTTTTTCGCCGACATGGCCTTGCGCGACAGCGGCGTCGCCGAGCTGCTGCCGAGCGTCGAGGTGGCGGTATTCGACGAAGCACATCAGCTCGCCGAGGCGGGTGTGCAGTTTCTCGGCACCACGCTGTCGAGTGGCCAGGTGATCGACTTCGCCCGCGACATGCTGGGCATCGGCCTGCAGCAGGCACGAGGGCTCGCACCATGGCAAGACCTGGCAGCGGCTTGCGATCGCGCCGCGCGCGAGCTGCGCATGGCGTGCGCGGGGCCATTGCGCGAGGTGCGCGGCACCTTGAAGCTGCGCTGGGACGAACGCTGCGGCCGCGACGAATTCGGCGCCGCGCTGCCCGATGTGGCTGGCGCCTGCGACGCGGCCCGCGCCGCGCTGGACACTGTCAGCGAGATGGCGCCCGACTTCGTGAAGCTGGCCGAGCGCGCGGGGCAGCTGTCCGCCCTGGCGCGGCAGTTCGGCGAGACGGCCGAACCCGGCAATGTGCGCTGGATCGATCTCACGCCGCACCAATGCCGGCTTGTCGAATCGCCGCTGGACATTCGCGACGCGCTGCGCGAGCAGATGGCTGCAGCGCCGAAGGCCTGGATCTTCACCTCGGCCACACTCGGCGACGACGAGCGCCTGTCATGGTTCACCGAAGCGGCCGGGCTCGATGATGCGACGACGCTGCGCGTCGGCAGCCCGTTCGACTACGCGGCACACGCAAGGTTGTATGTCCCCAGGACATTCCCGAAGCCCAACGAACCGGGCCATGGACCGGCCGTGGCGCGGCTCGCGGCAAGTTGCGCGCGGACGCTGGGCGGGCGCACGTTCGTGCTCACGACGACGCTGCGTGCGCTGCAGGCCATCGGGGAGCAGCTGCGCGCCGATTTCGAATCACAAGGCGACCCGATCCAGGTGCTGCTGCAGGGCCAGGCACCCAAGCGCCAGCTGATGCAGCAGTTCCTGGCGCAGCCGGGCTCGGTGCTGGTGGGTTCGCAAAGTTTCTGGGAAGGCATCGACGTCCCTGGCGACGCGCTCCAATGCGTGCTGATCGACAAGCTGCCGTTTCCGCCGCCCAACGATCCGCTGGTGGAGGCGCGCGTGAAACGGCTGGAGAGCGCCGGTCGCAACCCGTTCGCCGAGTACTTCGTTGCCGAGGCCGCGGTGTCGCTGAAGCAGGGCGCGGGGCGACTGATTCGCAGCGAGACCGATCGTGGATTACTTGTGATTTGCGACCCACGCATGGTGGGCATGAACTACGGCCGACGCCTGCGGCTGGCGTTGCCGCCGATGACCGCTGTCGGCACCGAGGCCGAGGCCCTGGCCTGGCTCGGCGAACTGTCAGCCCACGCCGTGCCCTTCTAAGAACCTTTCCGCCAATAGGAAGGCGCGGGGCCTTCCTATTGGCGGATAGGTTCTAAGGAACGGTGCGCGCTACCAGAACTGCCACCAGGCCCTGGACTTGCCTGTCACGCCGTCTGCCGTGAGGAACACGCTGTTCGGGAAGTTCTTGCGCAGCACGCGGTCGGCGTCATCGCGCAGTTGGGTCAGCCCGAGGCGGTCGTAGCTCCTGGCCAGGATGAACAAGGCCTCTTCAGTCGACGGTGATTGCTGGAACTCCTGCACCGTCTGTTGCGCGCGGTTGGCGGCGGCGACGAACGCGCCGCGACGGAAGTAGTAGCGCGCCACATGCACTTCGTACGCCGCAAGCGAGTTCACGATGTAGTTCATGCGCACCTGGGCATCTTCCGCATAGCGCGACTGCGGGTACTGGTCGACCAGTTGCTTGAACGACTGGTAGGAGTCGCGCGAGGCCTGTTGATCACGCTCCGCCAGATCCTGGCGCGCGATGTTGCCGAGGATGCCGAGGTTGTCGTTGAAGTTGACGAGGCCTTGCAGGTAGAGCGCGTAATCGACTGCCGGACTCGTCGGGTGCAGCTTGATGAATCGCTCGAGCACCGCCAGGGCTTGTGCCTTCTCCCCGGTCCTGTAGAGCACGTAGGCGCGCTCGATCTGTGCCTGCTGTGCCAGCAGCGTTCCCGCGGCACGCCCTTCGAGCCGCTCGTAGAGCTTTCCGGCGCGTTCGTAGCTGCCGTTGTCGGCGTCCTGCTTGGCCTCTGAATACAATTGCTCGACCGACCAGTTGCTCGTTTCGTCCTTCGCGGTGGTGCCACATCCGCTTACGAGCCACGCGGCCAGCCACGCCGACGACATCAGAGCCCAGGGCCTCACCACCGAACGCTTGAACTTCATGAACTGATGGCCCGTGTCAAAGCGCGCCGTCCTGTCGAAAAATGAGCACGGATTATAGGGTTGGGCCCAGCGCCGAGCCGATGGTCGACTTGAATGCGGTGGCCGACGGCGAACCCGCAGACGCGCCATGGGGTGAGGAGCCGGAGAAGCGCGAAGCCAGAGTCAGCGACGCGCTGCACGGCGCGCGGCTCGACAAGGCACTGGTCAGCATGGCGCCGGAGTTCTCGCGCAGCCACCTGCAGACGCTGATCGAACGCGGACATGTCTGGGTTGACGGCCGAGGCGCAGGCACCGCGTCGCGCAAGGTCACGGCGGGCCAGCGCATTGTCGTCGAGCTGATGCCCACCCTCGAGAGCCAGGCGTTTCGGCCCGAGCCGATGATGCTGGACATCGTGTTCGAAGACGCGGATCTGCTGGTGTTGAACAAGCCGGCCGGGCGGGTCGTTCATCCAGCCGCGGGAAACTGGTCGGGCACCGTGCTCAATGGCTTGCTCGCGCACCACGCGGCGGCGGCTTCGCTGCCGCGTGCCGGCATCGTGCACAGGCTCGACAAAGATACCTCCGGGCTGATGGTGGTCGGCAAGACACTGCAGGCGGTGACTGCGCTGGTACGGGCCATCGCGGCGCGTGAGGTGCACAGGCAGTATCTGGCCATCACGCACGGCGTGCTGGCTCAGCGTCAGCTGCGAATCGACGCGCCGATCGGGCGCGATCCGCAGTCGCGCATTCGGATGGCGGTGTTGGCGTCGGGCAAGCCGGCGATCACCGACGTGGAGCGCATCGCCCACACGTCCGACCACAGTGCGGTGCGCTGCACCTTGCACACCGGGCGCACACACCAGATTCGGGTGCACCTCGCGTCGCGCGGCCACCCGCTGGTGGCTGACGTGCTCTACGGCGGCGCCGCCGCGCTCGGCATGCAGCGCCAGGCCCTGCATGCAACCCGCCTCGATTTCGCACACCCGGGGCACGGCCAGGCGCTGTCTTTCCAGGCCGATCCCCCGGCGGATCTCGCGGCGGCATGGGCGCAGGTGGTCGCGCACGCGTGCCCCTGACGGATGGTTTGTGGTACCGCGCGGACCACGACCGGCCCGGCTTCGCTACAATGCGTCCATTCCTTGCGATGTGCGAGACCAGCCGCGGGCAATCACCGCCAATCGCAATGTGAGCCGCGCCCGAAGGCGCGACGACAGGGTTCGGCGCGAGGAAGCGCAACGAACCGTTGGACCACCTGCCCAGCCAAAGAGCGACGTGCCCTCCCGAGTGAGGTGAGGCCGCGCCAAGGCTGAATGCGAGACCCAATCAGCCGGCAAGACCCGGCCGAGGATGTGAACGAAGTTTCATGAACACACAGGATGCGAAGCGCGTCCTCGAGACGGCGCTCATCTGCGCGCAGCAGCCGATGCCGTTGCGGGACATGCGCACCCTCTTCGCCGAGGAGATCGGCCCCGACACGCTGCGCTGCCTGCTCGATGAGCTGGTGCGCGACTGGGAAGGCCGCGGCGTTGAACTGGTGCCGCTGTCCACCGGCTGGCGTTTCCAGAGCCGTCCGGAGATGCGCGAGTACCTCGACCGCCTGAATCCGGAAAAGCCGCCGAAGTACTCGCGCGCCGTGATGGAAACGCTGGCGATCATTGCCTACCGCCAGCCGGTGACGCGCGGCGACATCGAAGATATCCGTGGCGTGACAGTGGCGAGCCAGATCGTCAAGCAGCTCGAGGATCGCGGCTGGATCGAAGCCATCGGCTACCGCGAAGCACCGGGGCGGCCGGCGCTGTTCGCCACGACCAAGCAGTTTCTCGACGACCTCGGGCTGTCCAGCCTGGAGCAGTTGCCCTTGTTAGATGGCGCCACCCAAGGCGCGGCGATGCTGGGTGAATCGCTGCCCGACCAGCCGTCCTTGATCGACCCGCAGGCGGCGCTGGCGCTTGACGAAACGGCAAATGACGCCGCAGCTGAGATTGCCGCGGTGTCGACCGTCGCTGCGCCGGCCACCGCTGAAGAAGATTCGCTCCCCCTCCCACCCGAGCCAGCGGCCGATGCCGCCCCCATGGAACCCCAAGCATGAACGCCAACGAAGACAACGCGCCGAGTCCGGACGCCGAAGCGGAATCGCCCAAGCCGGCGCGGCGCAAGCGCGCGGTGAAGGCCTCGGTCGACGAGGCACCCGCGGTTGTGGCTGCGCCCGAGGGCGACGTGCCAGCGGCGGCGGATGCAAGCGTCCCGGCCAAGCCGGCACGGCGCCGGCGTGCCGCCGTGGCAGTCGAATCGGCGGACGTTGCGGTGTCGCCCGAGGCGCCACCCGCTCACGCCGACGAACCGTTGCCGTTCAGCGAACCTCCCATCGAGGCCAACGTGGCGGCGAACGACGAGTCGACGCCGTCAGAGGCTGTCGCTGCCGACGCCGGGGCAGCGTCGGCGACGCAGGGCGACGGCGACGCACCCGCCGAGAGTGCGCGCGGCGAACGCAGCCGCCGTCGCGGCCGCAGGGAACGTCGGCGCGGCGGGCGGGGCGACGCAGTCGGCACCGCCGAAGGGGTTGTCGCTGCCGGCGACGGCGATGACGATGATGACGATGATGACGATGATGGCGACGAACGCGGCGATGCACAGGTCGTCGAAGACGCGCCGCCCGAGGTGCCGGTGCCGGTCCAGGTGGGCGAGTTGTTCGCGCAGGTGTTGTCGGGCGAGTTCGATGTCGAGGGTGAGAGCGCCGAACCCGCGCCGCCGCCCAAGCGCGTGCTGCGCCCCGAGCCCGAGGCGCCCAAGCTGCACAAGGTACTGGCGCAGGCCGGCATCGGTTCGCGCCGTGACATGGAGGAACTGATCCTCGCCGGCAAAGTCACCGTCAACGGACAGCCGGCGCACGTTGGCCAGCGCATTTCGTTCGGTGACCACATCAAGGTCGACGGTCGTCCGGTCAAGGTGCGCATCGTGCCGCCGCCGCCGCGCATCATCGCGTATCACAAGCCGGTCGGTGAGGTGGTCACCCATGACGACCCGCAGCACCGGCCCACGGTGTTCCGGCGCCTGCCGCGCTTGCCGCACGGCAAGTGGCAGTCGGTGGGCCGGCTCGACCTGAATACCGAGGGCCTGCTGCTGTTCACCAATTCCGGTGAGCTCGCGAACCAATTGATGCACCCGCGCTTCGGCGTAGAACGTGAGTACGCGGTGCGCGTGCTCGGCACGCTGGACGAGGAGTCGAAGGCCGAGCTGCTCGAAGGGGTGACGATCGACGGGCAGGCGGCGAGCTTTCGCTCCATAGAGGATGGCGGTGGCGAAGGCGCCAACCACTGGTACCGCGTCGTCATCACCGAAGGCCGCAATCGCGAGGTGCGCAGACTGTTCGACGAAGTCGGGCTCACGGTGAGCCGGTTGATCCGCATTCGCTATGGCACGGTGGTGCTGCCGCGCGGCCTCAAGCGCGGCGTGTGGGTTGATCTCGACGACGCCGACGTGCGTGCGATTCGCCGACTTGCCGGCGGCGCCGGTGATGCCGGCGGGCGTGACGATCGCGTCGGCGGTGGCCGCCAGGGCAACCAGGGCGGGCGCGGCAAGCAACGCAATGAACGCCGCGATGACCGCGGACCGCGCAACGATCAGCGGGGGCGTCCGGCGGATGCGCCGGTACGGGCCGACCTGCCTCAAGACCGAGACGAGCGCGACCCGGATTTCGAGGAAGAAATCGATCACTCGCGAATTCCGAATCCGCTCGAACAGACATTCGACAAGCGCTTCGTGCAGAACCCGCGCAGCCCCGCCGGAGGGCGCGGCTTTGGCCGCGGCGGCGGCGGCTTCGGTGCCGGCGGCAGCGCGCCGGCCGGGCCGAAGAAGGGCAGTGGCCCGCGCGAACCCGATCCGATGCAAACGTCGGTCGGCTACATCGGCGCCGATGCGTTCCACCGCAAAGGGGGTCGCGGCGGTGGCCGCGGCGGAAACCGTGGCGGCGGAGGCGGTGGCTTCGGTGGCGGTGGCGGAAGCGGAGGCGGTGGTGGTTTCGGCGGCGGTGGCGGGGGTGGGGGTGGCGGCCGACGTGGCCGTTGACACCAGTCCGACGCCTTCGGACGATAGAATACAAAGCTTTGCCAAGACCTTGATTCAGGAGAGAAATTTATGGCGCTCGAACGAACGCTTTCGATCATCAAGCCCGATGCCGTGGCGAAGAACGTCATCGGCCAGATCTATGCCCGCTTCGAAGGCGCCGGCCTGAAGATCGTCGCGGCGAAGATGGCGCATCTGTCGCGCGGCGAGGCCGAGGCCTTCTACGCGGTTCACAAGGCGCGTCCGTTCTTCAACGACCTGGTGACCTTCATGATTTCGGGCCCGGTGATGATCCAGGCGCTGGAAGGTGAGAATGCGATCGCCAAGAACCGCGAACTGATGGGCGCGACCGATCCGAAGAAGGCCGAGAAGGGCACGATCCGCGCCGACTTCGCCGACAGCATCGACGCCAACGCCGTTCACGGCTCCGACGCGCCCGAGACGGCTGCCGTCGAGGTGGCGTTCTTCTTCCCCGGCATGAACGTCTACAGCCGCTGACGTACACATTGCACGCCTCGCTGTCGGAGGCCAACCTATGAGCGGCGTCGTCAACCTGCTGGAATTCGATCTTGACGGGCTGGCGGCGTTTTGCGAGCAGCTCGGGGAGAAGCGTTTTCGCGCGACCCAGCTGTTCCGATGGATTCATCAGAAGGGCGCGTCCGACTTCGCGCAGATGTCCGACCTGGCGAAGTCGCTGCGCGACAAGCTTGCCGGAGCGGCCGAAGTGAGGCCGCTGGCGGTCGCGAGCGAGCAGGCGTCGAGCGACGGCACGATCAAGTGGCTGTTCGACGTCGGCGGCGGCAATGCGGTCGAGACGGTGTTCATTCCCGAAGACGACCGCGGCACGCTGTGCGTGTCGTCGCAGGCCGGCTGTGCGGTGGGTTGCCGCTTCTGTTCCACCGGCCACCAGGGCTTCAGCCGCAACCTGAGCACCGGCGAGATCGTGGCACAGCTCTGGTTTGCCGAGCACCATCTGCGTCGGCGCTTGAATTTGCCCGATGGCGAACGCGCCATCACCAACGTGGTGATGATGGGCATGGGCGAGCCGCTGCAGAACTACGCGGCGCTGCTGCCCGCGTTGCGCGTGATGCTCGACGATCACGGCTACGGCCTGTCGCGCCGCCGCGTGACGGTGTCGACCTCGGGCGTGGTGCCGATGATCGACCGCCTGCGCGACGACTGCCCAGTGGCGCTGGCGGTCTCGCTGCATGCGCCGAACGACCCGTTGCGCGACGACCTGGTGCCGCTCAACCGCAAGTACGGAATCGCCGAGCTGCTGGCCGCCTGCAATCGCTACCTCGATCGCGCGCCGCGCGACTTCATCACCTTCGAATACTGCATGCTCGACGGCGTCAACGACGCGCCGGAGCAGGCACGCGAGCTCATCGC
The DNA here is from genome assembly GCA_041496605.1 of Piscinibacter sp. Lineage (GTDB taxonomy): Bacteria > Pseudomonadota > Gammaproteobacteria > Burkholderiales > Burkholderiaceae_C > Albitalea. The sequence continues at coordinate 7,507 of JBGQEX010000093.1, read as the reverse complement.
GCTGGTGCGCCACAAGGTACCCTGCAAGTTCAACCTGATTCCGTTCAACCCGTTCCCCGAGTCCGGCCTGAAGCGTTCGCCGCGCGAGCGCGTGATGGCGTTTGCCCGCGTGCTGCAAGACGCTGGCGTGATCACGACGGTGCGCAAGACGCGCGGCGACGACATCGACGCCGCATGCGGTCAACTGGCCGGCGAAGTGCAGGACCGCACCCGCGTCAAGGCACGCATCGCGACGCGATCGCCGATCCGCATTCATCGCCAGGGCGATGCACAAGACAAGCAAGACAACGCGGGTACGCGCCAGGAGACGAATGCATGACATCCAGACGGTCGTTCGAACGGAGCTGGCGCCTGCTGGCGGCAACGCTGGCTGCCAGCGCGCTGCTCACTGCCTGTGCCGGAACCGCGGGGCCGGCGACCCCCCAGTCGTCCGCCTTGCCGGGTGAGAGCAAGGACCGCGTCACCGCCTCCGACGAACCGGAGTCGAGCAAGCGCGCGCGGGTCCGCATGGAGCTCGCGTCCGCCTATTTCGCGCGCGGACAGATGACCACCGCGCTCGACGAAGTGAAGCTCGCCATCGCGGCCGACCCGACCTTGGTGGCGGCGTTCAATCTGCGTGGCCTCATCTATGCGAGCCTCGGCGACGACCGCCTGGCCGAAGAGAGTTTCCGCCACGCACTGAGGCTCGACGCCCGCGACGCCGACACGATGCAGAATTTCGGGTGGTACTTGTGCCAGCAGAAGCGCTTTGACGAGGCCGAGGCATTGTTCAACCAGGCTTTGGCAATGCCGCAATACCGCGATTCACCGCGCACCTTGCTGACGCAAGGCATCTGCCATGCGCGCGCCGGACAATGGGCGGACGCCGAGCGCTCGCTGCAGCGCTCGTACGAACTCGACCCCAGCAACCCTGCCACCGCGGTGAACCTCACCGAGGTTCTGTTTCGTCGCGGCGAACTCGAGCGCGCCCGCTTCTACATTCGCCGCGTCAACGGCTCGGCCCAACTGGTCAATGCGCAGACACTGTGGCTCGCGGCGCGCATTGAGCACCGGCTTGGCAATCGGCAGGGCGAGCGAGAGTTGGGCAGCCAGTTGCGCGACCGCTTCCCGCAGTCGCGCGAGGCGGCGGCCTTTGATCAGGGGCGCTTCGATGACTGAAGGCGAGGACAAGGCCGCTCCGGTTGAAGCGCCGCGCACGGCGGGCGCGATGCTGCGCGAAGCGCGGCAGGCCCAGGGCCTGCATATCGCCGCGCTGTCGGCCATGATCAAGGTGGCGCAGCGCAAGCTCGAGTCGCTGGAAGCCGACCGCCTCGACGAGTTGCCCGACGCGACTTTCACCCGCGCGCTCGCGCAGACGGTTTGCCGCGCCCTGAAGATCGACCCGGCTCCGGTACTGGCCCTGTTGCCGCAGCCGGCCGGCTACCGCCTGGAACACGTCGGTGAAGGCATCAACGCGCCGTTCCGCGACCGCCCCGGTCGGCGTGATCCGAACGACTGGACCATCATTGCCTCGCCGACAGTGTGGGGGCCGGCGCTGGTGATCCTGGCGGCGGCGGTGGTCTACCTGCTGCCGGACGGGTGGGTCGCGCGGCTGCAACGGACGCGTCCTGCGGCGTCGGCGTCAGCGGCTTCGTCGACGATGGCGCTGCCCACGTCGGTCGTGTCTGAACGGATCATGGCGTCGCCGCCGGCGTCGGCGGAAACGGTCAACAGCGAGAGCGCGCCGGCAGCGTCGGCGCCGTCGGCTGGCACGGCAGTTGCGCCTGGACCGCTGCAACTGCGCACCAAGGCTGAATCGTGGATCGAGGTGCACGACGCGCGCTCGCGCGTCCTGCTGTCGCGCCGCGTGCTGCCCGGCGAGATCGTGGTGCTGGACGGGGCCATGCCTTTGCGCGTGACCATCGGCAATGCAGCCGGAACCGAAGTCGTCTTTCGCGGCGAAACGCTGGACCTGGCATCGAATACCCGCGACAACGTTGCGCGGCTGGAACTGAAGTAGGTGGGCACCATGACCGATGTTCGAGCACTGCTCGCCGAAACGATTGACGCGACTCGCCCCGCGGCGCGGCGCACGCGGCAGGCCACGGTGCGCTGGGGTTCGCACGCGGTCAGTGTCGGCGGCGACGCGCCGGTGCGCGTGCAGTCGATGACCAACACCGATACGGTCGACGCCATCGGTACGGCGATCCAGGTCAAGGAACTGGCCATCGCCGGCTCGGAGATGGTGCGCATCACGGTCAACACGCCGGAGGCGGCGCAGGCGGTGCCGCACATCCGCGAACAGCTGGATCGCATGGGCATTGACGTGCCCTTGATCGGCGACTTTCACTACAACGGCCACCGCCTGTTGAGCGACTACCCGGCCTGCGCCGAGGCCTTGAGCAAGTACCGCATCAATCCCGGCAACGTCGGCAAGGGCGACAAGCACGACCGCCAGTTCGCCCAGATGGTCGAGGTGGCGGCGAAGCACGACAAGGTGGTTCGCATCGGCGTCAACTGGGGCAGCCTCGACCAGGAACTGCTGACGCAGATGATGGATGACAACGCGCAGGCGGCCGAACCGCTGGAGCCGCAGCAGGTCATGTACCGCGCGATCATTGCGTCGGCGCTCGGGTCGGCAAGGCGGGCGCAAGCGGTCGGCCTGAAGCCGGAGCAGATCATCCTTTCCTGCAAGATGTCGGGCGTGCAGGATCTGGTGACGGTCTACCAGGCCCTGGCCCGGCGTTGCGACTATCCGCTGCACCTCGGCTTGACCGAGGCGGGCATGGGCACCAAGGGCACGGTGGCGTCGACGGCCGCGCTGGCGCTGCTGCTGCAGCAAGGCATAGGCGACACCATCCGCGTCTCGCTGACGCCGCAACCCGGCGAAGCGCGCACGCAGGAAGTGGTGGTGGCGCTGGAGATCCTGCAGGCGCTGGGCCTGCGCTCGTTCAACCCGAGCGTCACCGCCTGCCCCGGGTGCGGCCGCACCACCAGCACCACGTTCCAGGAACTTGCCAAGCAGATCGACGACTACCTGCGTGCGCAGATGCCGCTCTGGAAGGCGCGCTATCCCGGCGTCGAGAACATGAAGGTCGCGGTGATGGGCTGCATCGTCAACGGGCCCGGCGAGAGCAAGCACGCCGACATCGGCATCAGCCTGCCGGGCACGGGCGAAGCGCCCGCGGCGCCGGTGTTCATCGACGGTGAGAAGGCCCTCACGCTGCGTGGCCCGGCCATTGCGCAGGAGTTCCAGACGCTGGTCGAGGACTACATCGAGAAGCGCTTCGGCGCGGCGACCTCGGCGCAGTGACGCCTGCGCCGCAGCTTCTTCGCTTGCTCATTGTCTCAACGCGGTCGACCTGGAAACAGGGCCGCTTCATGGTTTCCTGATATGGCAGAACAACTGCGTGCCGTCAAAGGCATGAACGACATCTTCCCGCCGGGCGTGCTGCAATCCGTGCGCGCCGAGAAGATGCCCGACTCCGCGCTGTGGCAGTGGTTCGAATCGACCGTGCGCTCGGTGCTGAACCGCTACGGCTACCAGAACCTGCTCACGCCCATCGTCGAGCCGACCGCACTGTTCGTGCGCGGCCTCGGCGAGGTGACCGACATCGTCGAGAAGGAGATGTATTCCTTCGTCGACTCGATGAACGGCGACAGGCTGACGTTGCGCCCCGAGGCGACCGCCGGCATCGTGCGCGCGATGATCGAGCACAACGCGCTCTACAACGGCCCGCTGCGCCTGTGGACGATGGGTCCGATGTTCCGGCACGAGCGGCCGCAGAAGGGCCGCTACCGGCAGTTCCACCAGCTCGATGTCGAGGCGCTGGGCTTCGCCGGCCCGGACGTCGATGCCGAGATGATCCTGATGGGCCGCACGCTGTGGCGCGAACTGGGCCTGGTCGAAGGCAGGGACGTGCGCCTGGAGCTGAACAGCCTCGGCCAGGCAGATGAACGCCATGCCCACCGCGACGCGCTTGTGAGCTACTTCGAGCAGCACGCCGAGGCGCTGGACGCGGATTCAAAGCGTCGCCTGCACAGCAACCCGTTGCGCATCCTCGACACCAAGAACCCGGCGATGCAGTCGCTGGTCGAGGCGGCGCCCAAGCTGATGGATTTCCTCGGCGAGGCGTCGCTCGCCCACTTCGGCGCCGTGCGTGCTGCGCTCGATGCCGTTGGGCTGGCCTACCGTGTCAATCCGCGGCTGGTGCGCGGCATGGACTACTACAACCTCACGGTGTTCGAGTGGGTCACCGACCAGCTCGGATCGCAGGGCACGGTCTGTGGCGGGGGCCGTTACGACGGGCTGATCGAGCAACTGGGCGGCAAGCCGGCTCCGGCGGTCGGGTTCGGGCTTGGTATCGAACGGCTGCTGTTGTTGATCGATGCGCTGGGCATTCCGGTTCCGAGCGCGGCACCGGTGGTCTACGCGGTGGTGCCGTCGCCCGGCGTCGTGCCGCAGACCCTGGTGACACTGGAGGCCCTTCGCGCCGCCGGTGTCTCGGTGCAGATGCACGCCGGCGGCGGCAACATGAAGTCGCAGTTCAAACGCGCCGACGCCAGCGGCGCCCGCTACGCGCTGATCTTCGGCGACGTCGAGGTGGCCCGCGGCGAGGTGGCGCTGAAGAATTTGCGCGACGCAAATGCCCCGCAGCGCAGCCTGCCGCTGGCTGCTGCCGCCACCTGGGCCGCCGAGCTCCTCAACGCATAATCGCGGATTCCATCGAAAGCCTCTTTGTCCATGGCCACCAATCTCGACCTCGAAGAACAAGAACAGCTCGACCAGCTCAAGCACTTCTGGAAACAGTACGGCAACCTCATCACGTGGCTGTTGGTCGCGGTGCTCGGTGCCTATGCCGCATGGAACGGTTGGAACTGGTGGCAGCGCGACCAGGCGGTGAAGGCAGGCGCGATGTTCGATGAACTCGACAAAGCGGCGCAAGCCGGCGATGTGGAGCGCGCCACGCGCGTCTTCGCCGATCTCAAGGAACGCTTCCCGCGCACGGCATTCACCCAGCAAGGCGGCTTGCTGGCGGCCAAGGTCCAGTTCGAGAAAGGGCAGGTCGACGCTGCACGCGCCACGCTGACCTGGGTCGGCGAGCACGCCACTGAAACCGAGTACCAGACGCTCGCACACCTGCGGCTCGCGGCCGTGCTGATGGAACAGAAGAAGTACGACGAGGCCCTGAAGGAGCTGGACGCCGCCACGGCCAAGGAGTTCGAGGCCCTGGTGGCCGATCGGCGCGGTGACATCCTGCAGGCCCAGGGCAAGAAGGACGCCGCCAAGGCCGCCTACTTGAAGGCGTGGCAGACGATGGACCCCAAGGTCGAGTACCGGCGCCTGATCGATGCCAAGCTGACCGCGCTCGGCGCCGCACCGGATGCGGACAAGCCAAAGACGGCCGAGGCGTCGAAATGAACTCCACGCTTTCGTGGAGCGCCGGCGCGCGACTGATGGCCGTGCTGGCGGCCGCCGTGCTGAGTGCCTGCGCTTTCGGTCCCGACAAGCCCAAGCCCAAGGCGCTGGACCCGATCACGCCGCAGATCAGCGAGCGGATAGTGTGGAACCAGAAGGTCGATGGTGTGCAGTTCCCGCTGTCGGTCGCCGTCAGCCCGGGTGTGTTCACCGTCGCGGGCAACGACGGAACGGTGCTCGCGCTGGAAGCCGATACCGGGCGCGAGCTGTGGCGCGGCCAGGCCGGCGGCAAGCTGACCGCGGGCGTCGGAAGCGACGGGCGGTTTGCAGCCGTGGTCACGCGCGACGGCGAACTGGTCACATTGGAAGCTGGCCGCACGCTTTGGCACAAACCGCTCGGATTGCGAGTGACAAGCGCGCCCTTGGTGGCGGGCGAACGTGTCTTCGTGCTCGGCGTGGACCGCAGCGTGCACGCGTTCGACGCGCAAGACGGCACCAAGCTGTGGTCGGCCCAGCGCCCCGGCGACCCGCTGACGCTGTCGCAGGCCGGTGTCATTGCCGCCTTCAAGGACACCCTGCTGGTCGGGCAGGGGCCGCGCCTGGCCGGCCTCGACCCGTCGAACGGCAACGTTCGCTGGGAGGTGACAGTGGGTTCGCCGCGCGGCACCAACGAGATCGAGCGCCTGGCCGATCTGGTGGCGCCGGTCGGTCGGGTCGGGGACATCGTGTGTGTGCGTTCGTTCCAGGCTGGCGTCGGTTGTGTCAATGCCGAACGCGGCGCCTTGTCGTGGGCCAAGGCCGTTGGTGGCACCGACGGCATCGCCATCGACGACGAGCTGGTCTTCGGCGCCGACGCAAGCGATCGCATCACCGCGTGGAAAACCGCCAGCGGCGACGTGGCCTGGACGTCCGAGAAGCTGCTGTACCACGGCCTCGGCGCGCCATTGAGCAGGGGCAAGACGGTGGTGTTCGGGGACTCCGAAGGCGTCATCCATTTCCTGTCGCGCGACAAGGGCGACGCCCTGCTGCGCCTGAGCACCGACGGCAGCGCCGTCGCGACGGCGCCGGTGGTGTCCGGAACGACGATGCTGGTGGTCACGCGCAACGGCGGCCTGTTCGCGTTCCGGCCTGAATAGCCCGGCAGCGAAGCCCTCATGAAACCCGTCATCGCCATCGTCGGGCGGCCCAACGTCGGCAAGTCGACGCTGTTCAACCGCATGACCCAAAGCCGCGACGCCATCGTGGCCGACTTCGCCGGCCTGACGCGTGACCGGCACTACGGTGATGGCCGCATCGGCGACCGTGAGTTCATCGTTGTCGATACGGGCGGCTTCGAGCCCGACAGCTCGACCGGCATCGTCAAGGAAATGGCCAAGCAGACGCGCCAGGCCGTGGCCGAGGCCGATGCAGTGATCTTCGTCGTCGATGTGCGCGCCGGCGTCACCGGCCAGGACCATGACATTGCGCGCTATCTCCGGACGGCGGGCAAGAAGGTGCTGCTGGCCGCCAACAAGGCCGAAGGCATGGTCGACTCGCCATTGCTCGGCGAGTTCTTCGAGCTGGGCTTGGGCGAGCCGCATCCGGTGTCCTCGGCGCACGGTCAGGGAATTCGCAGCCTCACCGAGGCTGCTTTGGCCGACTTCGTGTTTGACGAGGAAGAGGCCGAACCCGAGGCCGGCGCGCCGATACGCCTCGCCGTGGCGGGGCGCCCGAACGTCGGCAAGAGCACGCTGATCAACACCTGGCTCGGCGAGGAGCGCCTGGTGGCATTCGACCAGCCGGGCACGACCCGCGACGCGATCAGCGTGCCGTTCGAACGCAATGGGCAAAAGTTCCAGTTGATCGACACCGCCGGATTGCGCAAGAAGGGCAAGGTGTTCGAGGCAATCGAGAAGTTCTCGGTCGTCAAGACGCTGCAGGCGATATCCGACGCGAATGTCGTGCTGCTGCTGCTCGATGCCACCCAGGGCGTCAGCGACCAGGATGCGCACATCGCCGGCTACATCCTGGAGAGTGGCCGCGCCGTGGTATTGGCCGTCAACAAATGGGATGCGGTCGATGACTACCAGAAGCAGCTGTTGCAACGCTCCATCGAGCAGCGGCTGGCGT
>JBGQEX010000092.1:0-16839 GCA_041496605.1 Piscinibacter sp. | reverse complement strand
GAAACGAAGGTGGTCAGCGCCGCGCCCTTGTTGCCGCGTTCTTCCTTTTCCACCTGCACCAGCAACTGGTCGCCTTCGCGGATCGCGTCCTGGATGCGCGCGGTGCGCACATCGGTGCCTTCTCGGAAGTAGTTGCGCGAGATTTCCTTGAACGGCAGGAAGCCGTGGCGGTCTTCGCCGTAGTCGACGAAGCAGGCTTCGAGCGAGGGCTCGACGCGCGTGACGACCGCCTTGTAGATGTTGCCCTTGCGCTGCTCGCGGCCTTCGATCTCGGTTTCGAAATCCAGCAGTTTCTGGCCATCGACGATGGCCAGGCGCCGCTCTTCGGGCTGGGTCGCATTGATCAGCATGCGTTTCATGTGCACTCCTTTGCCGCCCCCATTCGGGGAGCCGGCACTCAACACGCCGCCTCTGATCGTTCAGAGGCGACTCATCGATGCACGAGAAACGCGGAGGAACCGGAAGGAATCGCCCTGGACTGCTGCCGATCGTGTCGATCAGCGGTGCAGCGTTGGCGCGTGCGTGGCAGTGAGGAAAGCGGCGCCGGCCGTTCGCTGCACGCTGACTCGCCGGGTGGGCGAATCAGCAACAACGCTCGGGGGCAAGGTCCGTGGCACAGCGCCGGCCGCATGCAGGCCCGGCTCGCCACGGGTCGACATGACCCGGTATGGCGAGCGCGGCGTGCGTGGGGGGCGTGGGAGTCGGGACGACATTCGCGTGATCACTGAACGCGGGGCGGAAGGCGTCGAGCGCATGGCACAGGGGCCGGCACCTCTCGTCTTCTGCCTGAAAACCTTTGTGTCTCCGGGGCCAGTGGCCCTGGTGGTTCGTTCTACGTTTGCTCTGCCGCACGGGGCTGTCGGCCGCACTGTCACTTGGGGACGGTGCCCGCCGCACGCTTCGTGCGCTGCATCACCTTGTGGCCGGCGCTCACGCCCCGGCCGCCGCGTCTGCGCCTGAAGTGCCCCGAGTAAACTCAGGAAAATCAAACACTTACATCGCAAACGTGGTGCAACGCATTATAGGGGGCAAAGCGGGCAGTGCGGCAAAGCCCGGCATTCCCGCGCTGCGGGCGCCGGCCGCACCCGCGGTGACCCGCGTTCTGGTCGATGAAGGCTCGGAAGGCCAGCGCCTCGACAACTTCCTGTTGAAGCTGCTCAAGGGCGTGCCCAAGACGCATGTCTACCGGGTGATCCGCTCGGGTGAAGTGCGCGTCAACAAGGGCCGCGCCGCCGCCGACACGCGACTCGTGCTCGGCGACGAAGTGCGCGTGCCGCCGGTGCGCGTGGCCGACCGCAGCGCCGAGCCGGTCGCCCCGGCGCGCGAGTTTCCGGTGGTGTACGAAGACGAGCACCTCATCGCCGTCAACAAACCGGCGGGGGTGGCGGTGCATGGCGGCAGCGGAGTGAGCTTCGGCGTGATCGAGCAGTTGCGCCAGGCGCGGCCGACGGCGAAGTTCCTCGAACTCGTGCACCGCCTCGACAAGGAAACGTCCGGCCTGTTGCTGGTGGCCAAGAAGCGCTCGGCGCTGACCGCGCTGCAAGACCAGTTCCGCAGCAGAGAGACGGGCAAGACCTACGCGGCGCTGGTGGTCGGTGCCTGGCCGGCGAACCAGAAGGTCATCGACGTCCCGCTGCACAAATTCCTGACCACCGAAGGCGAGCGCCGGGTTCGCACTGTCGGCGCCGACCACGACCAGGGGCGACGCTCGATCACGCTGGTGAAGGTGGCGCGTCGCTTCGACGGCTTCACCTTGCTCGACGTGACGATCAAGACCGGCCGCACACACCAGATCCGTGTCCACCTGGCCCATGCCGGCCACCCGATCGCCGGCGACGAGAAGTACGGCGACTTCGCACTCAACAAGGCCTTGAGCCGTGGCGAGGCGGTGCGGCAGCACAGGTTCGACCGCATGTTCCTGCACGCGCGGCGGCTGCGTTTCGAGCACCCTGCGACGCAAGAGGTCATCGAGCTCGAGGCGCCGTTGCCATCAGAATGTGAAGAGCTGTTGTCTAGGTTGCCCCCGAGTTCATGACCCGCCCCCGCAAGTTCGATCTGATCGTCTTCGATTGGGACGGCACGCTGTTCGACTCTACCGCGCTGATCACCCGCTGCATCCAGGCCGCTTGTGCAGATCTCGGCACGGCGGTGCCCAGTGACCGCGACGCGAGCTATGTCATCGGCATGGGGCTGGCCGAAGCCTTGCAGCACGCCGCCCCCGGCTTGGCGCGCGAGCGCTATCCGGAGCTCGGCCAGCGCTACCGCCACCACTACATTGCGCGCCAGCACGAAGTCGTGCTGTTCGACGGCACGGTTGCGATGCTGCGCTCGCTGAAGGCGCGCCACCACTGGCTCGGCGTGGCCACCGGCAAGTCGCGCCGTGGTCTCGACGAGGCGCTCAGCTCGGTTCAGTTGAAGGGGGTGTTCGACGCCACCCGCACCGCCGACGAGACCGCCTCGAAACCCGACCCGCAAATGCTGCTGGAGTTGATGCGGGAGTTCGGTGTCGAACCCGAACGCACGCTGATGGTCGGCGACACCACGCACGACCTGCAGCTGGCTGCCAATGCGGCCACGGCGTTTGTGGCGGTCAGCTACGGCGCGCACGAACCCGAGGCGTTCGACGCGTTCGCGCCCTTGCACTTGGCGCACTCGATGGCCGATCTGAACGCCTGGTTGACCCGGCATGCTTGACGTGCCGGTGCTGCCGCCGCAGCCGCTGTGCGGTTCGGCCGAACTCGTCGAACGCGGCAACGCCATCGTGTTCGACGTGCTGCATTTTCGCGAGCCGGCGCACGCCTTCGCGCTGCGTTTCGACGGCCAGGTGGTGGCCTACCTGAACCGTTGTGTTCATGTGCCCACCGAGATGGATTGGCAACCCGGCGAGTTTCTCGACAGCGCCCGCGAGTTCATCCTGTGTTCGATTCACGGCGCCGCCTACGATCCGCGGAATGGGCGCTGCATCGGCGGGCCGTGCGGCCGCGGCAGGCTCACCGTGCTGAAGGTCGAGGAGCGCGACGGGCAGGTGTATTGGTATCCTTCGCGAGACACCAAGCCGGCGCTCGCCGCTTGACACGTGGCCGCCGTAGAAAGCTCACCCTCCATGCACCCTGAAGACGATCTCTCCCCCTCAGCCTCACCGATGCCCGGCGTGGCTCCTGAAGCCGGCAGTCCTGCGATCGCAGCCCCCAGCGTCGGCGCCGCCGCGGCCTCGGCGCGGCCAGCCGGCTGGGACAGCGCAATCGAGCAGTTCGCCCGCGACTACCTGAAAGATCGCCGCACCGAGCGTCGCTGGCGCGTGTTCTTTCGGCTCAGCTGGTTGATCCTGTTCGTGATCTTCACATGGGCGCTCGCCTCCGCACGCAACCACGCCACGCTGCCCAGCGGCCCGCATACCGCGCTGATCGAAGTGCGTGGCGAGATTGCCGCCGACTCGGAGGCCAGCGCCGAGAACCTCGTCAGCGCCTTGAAGAATGCGTTCGAAGAATCGGAAGCGAAGGCCGTCGTATTGCGCATCAACTCGCCCGGCGGCAGCCCGGTGCAGGCCGGCATCGTCAACGACGAAATCAGGCGACTGAAGGCGCTGCACAAGAAGAAGGTCTACGCCGTGGTTGAGGAGGTGTGCGCATCGGGTGCGTACTACATCGCCGTCGCGGCCGACGAGATCTACACCGACAAGGCGAGCATCGTCGGTTCGGTCGGCGTGCTGATGGACGGTTTCGGCTTCACCGGCACGATGCAGAAGCTGGGCGTCGAGCGACGCCTGATGACCGCCGGCGAGAACAAGGGCATCGGCGACCCGTTCTCACCGATGACCGACAAGCAACGGGCCTACACCCAGGCCATGCTCGACCAGATCCACAAGCAGTTCATCCGCGTGGTCAAGGAAGGCCGCGGCAAGCGGCTGAAGGAAACGCCCGACACGTTTTCGGGCCTGTACTGGAACGGCGAAGAGGCGGTGAAGCTGGGCCTCGCCGACAAGTTCGGCAACCTCGACTACGTGGCGCGCGAAGTGGTGAAGGCCGAAGACGTCGTCGACTACACGCCCAAGGAAAACGTGGCCGAGCGGCTGGCCAAGCGCTTCGGCGCGTCGATCGGTGCCGGCGCGGTGCGCGCACTGCAAAACATCGGCGGCATCCACTGAACTGCGTGCGAGCGCCATGCTGATCAACTGCGCTGCCTACGAGGGCGGAACCAAGCTCGCCGACCTGCCCGTCGACCAGATCAGCGACTACCTGCAGCGCCCGGGTTGCTTCGTCTGGGTCGCCTTGCGCGACAGCACCGATGTCGAGTTGACTCAGATGCAGCTCGAGTTCGGGCTGCACGATCTGGCCGTCGAAGATGCGCGCCACGGCCATCAGCGGCCGAAGATCGAGGAGTACGGCGACATCGTCTTCGCGGTGATGCACAGCGTGGAGTTCAGCCCCACCGATGAGCTTGTGGTAGGCGAGGTCTGCGTGTTCGTCGGGCCCAACTTCGTGCTGTCGGTGCGCAATCACAGCCACCAGGGTTTCCTCGGCGTTCGCGCACGCGCCGAGCGCGAGCCGCACCTGCTCAAGCATGGCTCGGGCTTCGTGTTCTACGCGCTGATGGACGCCGTGGTCGACCGCTACTTCCCGATCATCGATGCGCTCGAGACCGACCTCGAAGGCGTCGAGGAGCAGATCTTCCAACGTGGCACGGCGCGCCAGAACATCGAGCGTCTGTACGGACTCAAGCAAAAGATCGGCGTCGTCAAGCACGCCGTGACGCCGCTGATGGATGCTGCCAGCAAGCTGACCAGCGGCCGCGTACCGGCGGTGTGCGCCGGTAACCGCGACTATTTCCGCGACGTCTACGACCACCTGACGCGCATGAACGCGTCGCTCGACGCGCTGCGCGACACGATCGGCACGGCGATCCAGGTCAACCTGTCGATGGTGACGATCGAGGAGTCCGAAGTCACCAAGCGCCTGGCCGCGTGGGCCGGGATCTTCGCGGTGGCGACGGCCTTCGCCGGTATCTGGGGCATGAACTTCGAGCACATGCCGGAGCTGAAATGGGCCTGGGGCTACCCGGCGGCGGTGGGCCTGATCGCAGCCACCTGCGGCCTGCTCTACCACCGATTCCGACGCGCCGGCTGGCTGTGAGGTTGAGCCCCCCAGTCGCTTCGCTCCTGCCCCCAGGGGGCGCCTCCCATCGGCCCGGGGGACCCGGGCTTTGGGAGTGGCTTGGTGGGTCGCACTTGCTGCGCTTCGTGCTCTGGGCGCTCGGCGCCGGCTGAGCTAAATCGCCTTTAGCAAGCCTTTGGTCTCGATGAAGGCCACCACGTCGTCCAGGCCCTGGCGTGTCTTCAGGTTCGTCATCACGAACGGCTTGTTGCCGCGCATGCGCTTCGTGTCGGCTTCCATCACGCCGAGATCGGCGCCGACATAGGGCGCGAGATCGGTCTTGTTGATGACGAACAGGTCGCTCTTGGTGATGCCCGGGCCGCCCTTGCGCGGGATCTTCTCGCCGGCGGCGACATCGATCACGTAGATCGTCAGGTCGGACAGTTCGGGGCTGAAGGTGGCAGCGAGGTTGTCGCCGCCACTCTCGATGAACACGATGTCGGCGTTCGGAAACTTCGCGAGCATGCGGTCCACTGCTTCGAGGTTGATCGACGCATCCTCGCGAATGGCCGTGTGCGGGCAGCCGCCTGTTTCCACGCCCATGATGCGTTCGGCTTCGAGCGCGCCGGCCACGGTCAGCAGCCGCTGGTCTTCCTTGGTGTAGATGTCGTTGGTGACGACGACGAGGTCATAGCGTTCGCGCATGGCCTTGCACAGCATCTCGACCAGCGTGGTCTTGCCCGAGCCCACGGGGCCGCCGACGCCCACGCGCAGCGGCGGGAGTTTACGGGTGCGGTGGGCGATGGTATGAAGCTTGTTCATTCGATCGATTATCGGGCCGCCGGGCGCAATCGCCGCCGGCAGCTCACGCCGCGATGCCGACCGTCAGCGCAGCGGCATAGCCCGCGGCAACGCTGCCGGTGACGGTGGCCATCTGCAGCGTCGTGCCGTCGCTGAAGACGTTGTCGGTGGCGAAGCTGATCTGCCCGAGGTTGGTCGCGCTCGCGCTGTAGCCGGTGCTCGCGTAAACGGACGAGCAGACATCGGTCGGAAACGCGATCTGCGAGGTCTTCAGCTTGTTCGTCGATCCGGTGGCCGTGGCGAGGCTGCGGTAGACCTCGAAGTGCATGTGCGGCATGCGGCCCGAGTAGCACCCCGGAAAGATGGTCGTGAACGTCAGCTGGCCGTTGCTGTCGGTTTCCTGAACGCCGCGCAGGTAGTTCTGGTCGGTCACGCCGCTGGAGTACAGCGAGTACTTGCCGTCGCGGTCGCAGTGCCACAGGTAGATGGCGTAGCCGCTCAGGTCGGCGCAGCTCGAGCCGGTGTCGACGAGTGTCAGCGTGACGGTCAGCGGCACGCCCGCCGCCGTGCCCGAGGCGCCGGCGATGCTGCCGCGGATGTCGCTGCGCACGATGCCACTCAGCGTCAGCACGTTGGCGATGCTGCCGTTGGCCGTGTTGGAGCCATCACCTGGATACGGTCCGGCAGTCTCTTCGGGGATGACCGAGCAGGTGCTCGTCGTCGTGCTGCCGCTGCTGCTGCTGGATGAACTCGACGATGAAGACGTGCCTGCGCTGGCACTGCCGCCGCCGCAGCCGAGCAACGACACCGCGCCGGTGCCGGCCAGCCACAGCAGCGCGCGCCGGCGCTGCTGTGCGCTCTTGGCCAGCGTTTCCAGGTCGTGGGCGAGGCCCCGGTCGTGATCGTCGATGTGCATTGCAGCTCCTGTTGACATGCCGTGCATGGCAGTGTGCGAGCTGAACATTGCTCTCGTTTCTCCGCCGTGTGTCGGGTTCGACACACGAGAGAGATCTCTACGCCCGCGGCAGCACCAGCTCGGCGCGCAAGCCGCCCTCGGCGCGGTTGCACAGGCTGAGCTTCCCGTCGTTGCGCTCGGCCAGATCGCGCGCGATATACAGGCCGAGCCCGCTCCCGCCGGGCGCGCTGGCGCTGGCCGACGCCACGCGGTAGAACGGCTGGAAAACGGCGCGCAGCTCATGCTCCGGGATGCCTTGGCCGCGGTCGTCGACGCACACTTGCACCTGGCCGTGACGGGCAGACACCGACACGTCGGCGCTGCCGCCGTAGCGCAACGCGTTGCCGACCAGGTTGCCGATCACGCGCTGCAGCGCGGCAGCGTGGGCGTGCACGACCAGCGGCCCAGGGTCCCCGGTGCGGCCCAGCACGCGGACCTGCTGCCCCTGCTCGCTCAAGTCGTCGGCCAGCGACTGCACCAGCGCCAACACGTCGATGCGCTGGCGTGCCGCCGGGACGTGGCTGTCGCGCATCATGCCGAGCACGCTGCCGATGAGGCTGTCCATCTCCTGCACATCGTCGACGCAGCGTTGCGCCTGCGCGTGGTCGCCGAGCTGTTCGAGGCGCAGGCGCATGCGCGCAAGCGGCGTGCGCAGGTCGTGCGAGATGGCCGCCATCAGCAGGCGCTGCGCATCGAACTGCTCGTGCAGGCGCTGCGACATCGCGTTGAAGATGTGCGCCGTCTGGCGCACTTCGAGCGTGCCGCGGCGCTCATCGAGCTGCGGCGCCAACTGGCGTTGCCCCACGGTCTGGCTCAGCGCCTCGGACGCGGCGGCGAGGCGGCGCATCGGCGCCGACAACCAGCGCGCGCCCAGCCACGCGGCGGCTCCGATGACGATGAAGCGCACCAGGTAGTCGAGCCACAGCGCATTCGGCGGCAGGGCGCCGGCCGCTTGTGGGCCTTCCGGCGGCGGACCCGGCGGGGCACCCGCCAGCGGGCCGCCCGGCGGCAAGGACATCAGCGGCGGCAGCGGAGGTTCGCCGCGCGAGTCGGTGTGCGGCGGCGGCGGATTCAGCCCGCGCACGACAACGTAGGCGCACAGGTGGCTGACCACCAGCGCCACCCACATCAGCGCGAACAGGCGCTTGAACAGCGTGTCGGACCACCAGCGTTTCATGTCAGCTCCGCATCGAACACATAGCCTTCGCCGCGCACCGTGCGGATCAGGCCGGAGTTGCGTGGCGTGTCGCCGAGCTTCTGGCGGAGCCGCGACACGCCGAGGTCGATGGCGCGGTCGGTCGCGTCGACACCGGGCGCACGCGACAGATCGAGCAGGCGGTCGCGGCTCAGCACGCGGCGCGGGTGATCGACGAACGCCGACAGCAAGCGGAACTCGGCGCTCGACAGCGCGACGACCACCTGCTGCGGCGATGTGAGCTGGCGCTGCAAGCGGTCGAAGGTCCAGCCGTTGAAGCGAACCAACGCGGCCGAATCGGCCGCTGGCGCGCCGCGGGGCATGCCCGCGCGCCGCAGCAGCGCGTTGATGCGTGCCACCAGCTCGCGGGGCTCGAACGGCTTGGGCAGGTAGTCGTCGGCACCCAGTTCCAGGCCGACGATGCGGCTCGCCGGGTCGCCTTGCGCCGTCAGCATGATCACCGGCAGCGTCGAGGTCTCGCGCAGCCAGCGGCACAGGTCGAGGCCGTTCGCGTCCGGCAGCATCAAGTCGAGCAGCAGCACGTCGAAGCCGCCGCCGGGCAGCACGCGGCGCAGGCTCTTGCCGTCGGCCAGCGCGGTCACCTGCATGCCGTAGCGGCGAAGGTAGTCGGCGAGCAGGTTGCGCAGGTCGGTGTCATCCTCGATGAGCAGGGCGTGAACCATGGTTCAGGAGCGGAACAGCCGCGAGTACTGGGTTTCGTGCTGTGCCGACAGGATGGCCAGCATCGGCGTGAAGGCCTGGCGCTCGCTGTCGGCCAGGCGCATTGCGGCGTCGACCGCAGCGGGAAGCGCATCGCTGAGCGCACCGAGAATGCGCTGCCCCGCGCTCTGCCCCAAGGGCATCGCCTTCAGCGCCGCCTGCACCATGTTCTCGGCCCAGCCGAAGGCGAAGGCGAGCAGTGATTCGCGCGGTGGTGCCCCGGTCTGCGCTGCCGCGAGGGCGAAGGCGACCGGCCAGGTGGGCGCCGGGGCCAGGGCTGCGAGCTGGGCGACGCGCGCGTCGGCGCGGTCGCGATTGTTCAGCCAGTCCGCCAGCGAGCGGCCCATCTGCTGGGCCTGCTGGCACAGCTCGCGGGTTTCGCGGGTTTGCGTGACCCAGTCGTTCAGTTCGCGGATCGTCGCCAGGTCGCCGCGTTGCCAGGCACCGAAGGCCTTGTTGACGACGGCGAGATCGCTGCGCGCGAGTGCCAGCTGCAACTGGTCGATGAGCCAGCGTGCCGCCTCGGCTTCATCGCGGATGCAGCCGGACTCGACTGCGGATTCCAGAACCTCGGAATAGCTGAAGCCTCCGACCGGCAGCGCCGGCGAGGCGAGCCAAATCAGCTGCAGCAAGGCGGTGCCCGACAGCGGCCGAGCCGGCTTCACGATGCGTGACACGTGGGCAGGCACTCAGCGTGGCCAGGTCCTAGTGATGATGTCCGTGCGAGTGATCATGTTCGTGCGCGTGGTCCTGCTCCGCGTGGATCGCGTAGGCGCCGCCTTCCGGCTCGAACGGCGCCGACTCATCGCTCACTTCCAAGTGCATCAGCCGCAGCATGTCGGCCAGCACATGGTCGGGCTCGAGCTTCAGGTGGTCCGGTTTCAATTCCAGCTGCACGTGTCGGTTGCCCAGGTGGTAGGCGGCGCGCAGCAGGTCGAACGGCGAGCCGTGTTCGGCGCAAGGCCGCACCACCAGGACCGGCTGGGCCGCGGCGCGCGCGACGATCAGTGAACCGTCGTCGGCCACCAGTACGTCGCCGCCACGCACTACGGTGCCGCGCGGCAGGAACACGCCGAGCGCGCGGCCCTGCGAATCGCTGGCGTCGAAGCGGCTCTTCTGGCGCACGTCCCAGTCGAGTTCGACGGTGGCGGCGCGCTTGATCAGCACGCTGCTCAATCCACGGCCTTGAGCGATGAGCTTGTTGATGGTCAGCATGGGTGACTGCGTTTTCTGTGGCGACAAGGCGCAAGTCTGGCACGCCGGCCGGGGCGTGACGTCGATTCTCCGTAATGAGAATGATTGCTGTTAATATCCGGCACCGATTCATCCCGCATCGCGAGGCGCGACCATGATCCGAATTCGATACACCCTGACGCTTGGCGTCGCATTGCTAGCCGCCGCGGCGGGAGCGCCGGCGCAGACCGTGCTCAACGTGTATTCGGCCCGGCACTACCAGACCGACGAGGCGATGTACGCCAACTTCACCAAGCAGACCGGCATCAGGATCAACCGCCTCGACGGCAAGGAAGAAGAGCTGGTCGAGCGCATCAAGAACGAAGGCGCGAGCAGCCCGGCCGACGTGCTGATCACCGTCGATGCGGCGCGCCTGGAAATCGCCGACAAGGCCGGGCTGTTCCAGCCGGTTCAATCGAAAACCCTGGAGGCGCGCATTCCGGCGTCGCTGCGCACGCCGAACTGGCTGGCGTTCTCGACCCGCGCGCGGCTGATCGTCTACAACAAGGGCGCCGTCAACGCCGACTGGGTGCAAAGCTACGAAGACCTCGCCGAGCCGCGCCTGAAGGGCCAGGTCTGCGTGCGCTCGGGATCGCACCCGTACAACCTGTCGCTCGGCGCCGCGATGATCGCCCACAACGGCGAGGCGAAGACCGAGGCATGGGCCAAGGGGCTGGTGGCCAACTTCGCGCGTGCGCCCAAAGGCGGCGACACCGATCAGCTCAAGGCCGTGGCGGCGGGTGAATGTGGTGTGGCGATTTCCAACAGCTATTACCTGGCGCGCCTGATGCGCTCGACCAAGGCCGAAGACCAGCAAGTGGTTCGTGCGCTCGGCGTGGTCTGGCCGAACCAGAAGAGCTGGGGCACCCACATCAACGTGTCGGGCGCCGGGGTCGTGAAAACGGCGCCGAACCGCGATGCGGCGGTCAAGTTTCTCGAATACCTCGCCAGCGATGAAGCGCAGGCCTACTTTGCCGATGGCAACAACGAGTGGCCGGTGGTGAAGAGTGCGCAGGTGAAGAACCCGGCGCTCGATGCGCTCGGGCCGTTCAAGGCCGACACCCTGCCGATCGGCCAGCTGGCCACGAACACCGTGCAGGCACAGAAGGTGTTCGATCGGGCCGGCTGGCGCTGAGTGTCTGCCCCTCGGTCGCGGAGTACCGCGACCGATCCCCCGAGGGGATCGAGGCCGGCTTGGGGCGGCCCGGCGCTCGGCCTCGCCTCATTGCCGGTCCTTCGCAATCTGCCGGCACAACACGAACAGCGGCAACACCCCCACCGCGACGATCGAGATCGCCGCGGTGGACGCTTCGGCAAGGCGTTCATCCGAGGCCAGCGTGTAGGCCTGCGTGGCCAGCGTGTCGAAGTTGAAGGGTCGCATCACCAGCGTGGCCGGCAGCTCCTTCATCACGTCGATGAACACCAGCAGCCCGGCGGTCAGGAGGCCGCGGCGCAGCAGCGGCAAGTGCACCCGCTTCAAGGACCGCGCGGGCGTCAGCCCCAGGCTGCGCGCCGCGTCGTCCATGTGCGGCGTGACGCGGTGCAGGGCGGCGTCGACCGTCTGCAGCGCCGCCGTCATGAAGCGCACCAGGTAGGCATAGAGCAGCGCGGCGATTCCGCCCGTCAGCAGCAGGCCGGTGTGCCAGCCGAAGCTGGCGCTCAGCCACTGTGCCAAGGCGTTGTCGAGCCGTGCCAGCGGGATCAGCAGGCCGACGGCGATCACCGACCCGGGCAGGGTGTAGCCCATGCCCACCGCCCAGTGCGCCGCACGCGTCAACGGCCGCGGGTCGAGTCGTCGCGCGTAGGCGACCAGCAGCGCCAGCAACACCGCGAGCAACGCGGTCAACGCCGACAGCACGAAGCTGTTGCGCGCGAGCTCGATGAAGCGCGCGCCGAACTGCGCGTCGCCCTCGGTCCACGCCATGCGCAACAGCACGCCGCCGGGCAGCAGAAAGCCGACGACCAGGGGCAGGGCGCAGCCTGCCACCGCGAGCGCCGCGCGAGCGCCGCGCAGCGCCGCGCCGCGCGGCGGTTGGCGGCGCATGCCGGTGCCGTGGAAGCGTGCCCGGCCGCGCGACGCGCGCTCCAGGCTCAGCACCAGCAGCACGAAGCCGAGCAGGCACATCGACAATTGCGCGGCGGCAACGCGGTCGCCAAGCGAGAACCAGGCGCGGTAGATGCCGGTGGTGAAGGTCTGTACCGCGAAGTACGACACGGTGCCGTAGTCGGCCAGCGTCTCCATCAGCGCCAGCGTCACGCCGGCGACGATGGCCGGCCGCGCCATCGGCAGCGACACGCGCAGGAAGCCGCCCCACGGCGACAGGCCGAGCGAGCGACCGGCTTCGAGCACGCCGCCGCCGCGCTCGAGGAAGGCGGTGCGCGTCAGCATGTAGACGTAGGGGTAGAGCACGCCGGCGAACATCAGCACCGCGCCGCCGAGCGTGCGCACGTCGGGGAACGCGTAGTCGGCGCGGCTCCATCCGAAGTTCGCGCGCAGCCAGCTCTGCACCGGCCCGGCGTACTGCAGCAGGTCGGTGTAGGCGTAGGCCATCACATAGGCCGGCATTGCCAGTGGCAGCACCAAGGCCCATTCGAATGTGCGGCGCAGCGGGAAGTCGAAGTGCGTGACCAGCCACGCCGAGCCGACGCCGAGCAATGCGCTGAACACGCCCACGCCCAGGCACAGCCACAGCGTGGTGACGATGTAGTCGGGCAGCACCGTTGCCGCGAGGTGCGACCAGGTACCTGCGGTGCCGCCGCTGAACACGTTGGTGCCGACCGAGACGATCGGCGCGGCGACGAACAGCGCCACCGCAACCGCGAGCACGCTCAGCCAGCCGGGGCGCGTGCGGGTGGCTGCCGGCGTCGAGAGGGTGCTTGTTGACGTCGTGTTCACGAATGAGATTTGTTCTCGAACAGTGTAAGGTCGCATCTGTGTACCAAGCCCATCAGATCGTGACGACCCGCGCCGCCTCGGTCCTGACGCTGAACGGCATCCGCCACCACTACGGCGCGCGCGCCACCGTCGACGGCCTGCACCTGTCACTTGCCGCGGGGGCGATCTGCTGCCTGCTCGGCCCCTCGGGCTGCGGCAAGACCACGGTACTGCGCTGCATTGCCGGCTTCGAGCGCGTGCGCGAGGGCGACATCCGCATCGACGACGCGGTGATCAGCAGCCCGGTCCGCCACGTGGCGCCGGAGCACCGGCGCATCGGCATGGTGTTCCAGGACTATGCGCTGTTCCCGCACCTCGATGTCGAGCGCAACGTCGCGTTCGGCTTGCGCGGCGCGGCCGACGACCGCGAGCGCGTGCGCCAACTGCTCGACACCGTGGGCCTCACCGCGGTGGCGCAGCGCTACCCGCACGAGCTGTCCGGCGGCCAGCAGCAGCGTGTGGCGCTGGCCCGCGCATTGGCGCCGCGCCCGCGTCTGCTGCTGCTCGACTAGCCATTCTCCAACCTTGACGTCGAACTGCGCGAGCAACTCGCCGCCGAGGTGCGCGCGGTGCTGAAGGCGAGCGGAACGACCGCGGTGTTCGTCACCCACGACCAGAACGAGGCCTTCGCGATGGCCGACGAGATCGCGGTGATGGCCGACGGGCGCATCCAGCAGCGCGACAGTGCCTACAACCTCTACCACCGGCCGGCGAACCGTTTCGTCGCCGATTTCATCGGCCAGGGCGTGTTCGTCGACGGCACGGTGATCGACGCGCACCGCCTGCACATCGAGATCGGTGAGGTGCTGGCGAGCGAATCAATCCGCTACGCCCACGACGCCACGCCCTGCGCGCCGGGCAGCCGCGTCGACGTGCTGCTGCGTCCTGACGATGTGGTGCACGACGATGCCAGCCCGGTGCGCGCCACCGTGCTGCACAAGGCCTTTCGAGGCGCCGAGTTCCTCTACACGCTGCAGTTGCCCAGCGGCACGCGCGTGCTGTCGATGGTGCCGTCGCACCACAACCACGTGCTCAACGAAGCGATCGGCATCCGGCTCGACCTGGACCACCTGATCGCGTTTCCAAAGCTGGCGTGACGCCGCTTGCAGCGCAGGCGTCGGCCCCGGCTACGCGCCGGCCAACGGCAAATACCGCACTGCCAGCACGCCGGTGATGCCGGCGATGGCGCTCAGCACGTTGGCGCCGATGGGGCTGTCCACATCGACCAGCGTGTAGGCCACGTCGCCGCGCGACTTGTTGACCATGTTGTGGATGTTCAGCCCCGCGTTGGCCATCGCGGTGGAGATCTGCCCCAGCATGTTGGGCACGTTGGCGTTGGCAATCGCCACGCGGTAGGCCGATTCGCGCGCCATGCTCACGGCGGGGAAGTTGACCGCGTTGGCCACGTTCCCGTGCTCCAGATAGTCGCGCAGCTGGTCGACGACCATGACCGCGCAGTTCTCCTCGGCCTCGCGGGTGGACGCACCCAGGTGCGGCAGCGCGATCACGCCGTCGTGGCCGTTGATCGCCGCGCTGGGGAAGTCGCAGACATACCAGCCGAGGTGCTTGGCCGCGAGCGACGACAGCACCGCCGCTTCGTTCACCACGCCTTCGCGCGAGAAGTTCAGCAGCACCGCGCCGGAACGCATCTGGCCGATGTTGTCGGCATTGATGAGGTTGCGGGTGGCGTCGACCAGCGGCACGTGCAAGGTGACGAAGTTCGCGCTCTTCAGCACCTCGTTGACGCTGTGCGCCTTCTTCACCTGCGACGGCAGGCTCCATGCCGCATCGACGGTGATGTCGGGG
Source organism: Piscinibacter sp. (assembly GCA_041496605.1). GTDB lineage: Bacteria > Pseudomonadota > Gammaproteobacteria > Burkholderiales > Burkholderiaceae_C > Albitalea. Next base: position 2,104 of record JBGQEX010000092.1, on the reverse strand, counting down.
TCGTAGCCGAGCACGTTCATGCCGAGCTTGATGGCGGCATCGGCCACCAGGCAGCCCACCTTGCCCAGGCCCACGACACCCAGCGTCTGGCCGGCCAGCTCGAAGCCGGCGAAGGCCTTCTTGCCGTCCTCGACGGCGCGGTCCATGTCGGGCATCTTCGGGTCGAGCCCGGCGACAAAGCGCAGTGCGGACGGCAGCTTGCGCGCCGCCAGCAGCATGCCGGTCAGCACCAGCTCCTTCACCGCGTTGGCGTTGGCGCCGGGGGCGTTGAACACCGGCACGCCGCGCGCGCTCATCGCAGCCACCGGGATGTTGTTGGTGCCGGCGCCGGCACGGCCGATCGCGCGCACGCTGGCGGGAATGTCCATCGTGTGCATGTCGGCCGAACGCACCAGCACCGCGGCGGGGTGGGGCACGTCCTTGCCGACCTTGTAGCGCTCTTCGGGCAGCCGCTTCAGCCCGTTCGGCGAGATCTGGTTGAGCACCAGGATTTCGAAACGCTCAGCCATGGCTGGCCTCGAATTCCTTCATGTACTGCACCAGCGCCTTCACGCCCTCGATCGGCATCGCGTTGTAGATCGACGCACGCATGCCGCCCACCGAGCGGTGGCCCTTCAACTGCAGCATGTTGCGCGCCTGCGCACCCTTCACGAACGCCTCGTCCAGCGATTCGCTGGGCGACTTGAACGGCACGTTCATCAGCGAACGGTCGTCGCGCGCCACCGGGCTCGTGTAGAACTTGCTCGCGTCGAGGAAGTCGTACAGCAGCGCCGCCTTGGCGCGGTTGTGCGTTTCGATCGCGGCCAGCCCGCCTTGCGCCTTCAGCCAGTTGAACACCAGCCCGGCGATGTAGATCGCGTAGGTGGGCGGGGTGTTGAGCATCGAGTCGTTGTCGGCCTGCTGCTTGAGGTCGAACGCCGACGGGGTGATCGGCAGCGGGTTGCCGATCAGGTCGTCGCGCACGATCACGACCGTGAGGCCCGACGGGCCGATGTTCTTTTGGGCGCCGGCGTAGATCAGGCCGTAGCGGCTCACGTCGATCGGGCGCGACATGATGTTCGACGACATGTCGGCCACCAGCGGCACCGCGCCGGTGTCGGGCGTCCAGTGGTACTCGACGCCGCCGATGGTTTCGTTGGAGCAGATGTGCACGTAGGCGGCCTTCGGGTCGAGCTTCCAGCTGTCTTGCTTGGGCACGCTGGTGAAGTTGCTCGCCTCGGCCGTGGCGGCCACGTTGACGCTGCAGTACTTCTTGGCTTCCTTGATCGACTTCTTCGACCAGTCGCCGGTGTTGACGTAGTCGGCGCTCGTGTGGCCGCGCAGCAGGTTCATCGGCACGAACGCGTTCTGGCCGATCGCGCCGCCTTGCAGGAACAGCACCTTGTAGTTCGTGGGGACGTTCAGCAGCTCGCGCAGCAGGCGTTCCGCCTCGGCGTGGATCGCGATGAACTCCTTGCCGCGGTGGCTCATCTCCATCACCGACATGCCCGAACCATGCCAGTCGAGCATCTCGTCGGCCGCCTGGCGCAACACCGTCTCGGGCAGGATCGCCGGGCCGGCGCTGAAGTTGAAAACGCGAGTCATTGAGGGGTCTCCGTGAGGTCAGTGGCGAAGCGGGGCGCGAAGGGCGCGAGCGCGCAGCATACCGAACTTGCTCGACCCGGTTCGCGGACCTCAGTCAAGACTGTTGTGAGTACCGACGCTGAGCAAAGTGTGCGTGTGCCTGGACACCGCCACGACGAAGAAGTGGCGTCGAAAGCCGGGCGGTCGGCCCGATCGCACGGCCAGTGCATTCCCTTCCAAGCCGCTGGACCGCGACAACCCGCTGGCCACCGTCGGTGAGTCGCTGGGCATGGGCATCCGGGGAAACCCCAATCAATTGGCGGGCCGGATTGATTGACACATAAATACTTGAAGCCTAAAGTAATACTCACTGAATCACTGCGCAAGTCGACCCGCAGTCAACCCCGGAAGAGCAGCACATGAAGATCGTTTGCATCGGTGGAGGCCCGGCCGGCCTGTACTTCGGGCTGCTGATGAAGAAGCTCAATCCGGCGCACGACGTCACCGTCGTGGAGCGCAACCGGCCCTACGACACCTTCGG
>JBGQEX010000091.1:0-16879 GCA_041496605.1 Piscinibacter sp. | reverse complement strand
TCGACCCGACGCGCATTGCGCTGTGGCAATCGTTGCTGAAGAAGAACGATATCGTGCATCGGCCACTGGTGGACGTGGTCATGGTGCTTCGCGTGGCCCTGTGGCCTGCCGTCGTGCAGGCCGGAGCCTTGCAGCTATCGTCGCTATGAGCGAGTACCAGTACTTCGAATTCACGGCGATCGACCGCCCGTTGACGGATGGCGAGATGACCGCGCTGCGGAATGTGTCCTCGCGCGCCACGATAACGCCATCAGGTTTCGTCAACCACTACGAGTGGGCTACGCACCGGCGTGCGCCAACGAATGGCGTGCGGGCATTTGCGAGAAGCCGCGGATCAAGTGTTCAGACTGTGGCCACCGCAGCTTGATCGCGCTGACCGACCGAACGTGTGCGTGTGGCACCGCGCAGCGGCGAAGGCGGCTCGTATGCACTGCGCAAATGGGGCGGGCAGGCGCTTTTCGGTGCTCTGGATTGCTCACGGGAACAGACTCGCTACGGTCTTCATCGGCAAGAACATCCTGGCTGGACGCTGCTGTAGCGGAGTGAATCCGAAGTGGGCATAGAACGCCTCAGCGGCCTTGTCTTTGGCGTCCACAACAACGGCCATGGCGGCGATCTGTGCGGCTGCATCGAGGCTTCGCCACAGCGCGTCCATCAGCAGGAACTGGCCTATGCGCCAACCCTTGACGGGAGTGTCGACCGCCAAGCGGCCTAGCAGCGTCACGGGCAGTTGTGGGTAGCGTGGCAGCTCTCTGGACAGTTTCTCAGGCAGGTCGTTCGCATGGATCACCGACGCCGAAAGCGTGTAGTACCCGAGCACCCGATTCGACGGAGGCTCAACGAGAACAAACGGGGCAGCCACCCGCTTGTCAGCGTCTTGGCGCACCTGGTGATGCAGGTAGCGGTCGAGGGCTTCCGTGCCACAAGTGAAGCCGGTACGGTCGTGACTTCTTGCGAGCGCCTCGACGCGGCACGCGGGTTGCGCCTTGTCAGGCAATCAAAACCCCATTTGCTGGCGATATGCGGCGGCGGCTCGGCGCAGTCGCGCTGATGGCTTGGGTGGGTTGAGCAGGGCGGTGACGAATGCAATCTGCTCCGAGCGAGACAGCTCGATGGCAGCGTGATCCTGGATCACCTTGTTGGCCGCTTCCTGCGCGCTTGCGACGACGAATTCGCTCAGCGTGCGGCCGGACAAGGCTGCAGCGCGCTGCAGCAGTGACTTCTGCGCCGCGCTGACGCGTGCCTCGAGCCGCGCTCCGCGCTGCTCGGCAGTTTGGGAAGAGGCTGAGGCCATGGGAAGCTCCTGTCCAAGGTCGACAGCGTGCGAGGATCGCGGGCACGCACATGGTCATTGTACGTCATCTGTCCGTACATGACGCGTGAACCCGCTGGATCCATGCGAACGCGGGGCGCCGGTCGTCGACAATCGTCATCACGCCCACCAAGAACGATCGAGTTCATCGGTTCCATGCGCTACGACCCAAGGCCTCACGCCCGCGACCGCTGCCCGATCCTGGTTGTTGCGGTCCCGCGGTATCGAGCGTTTGTCGTGCCTACCGCGCGATCTGCCACAACTTCGCTCCACGATCAGACGATAGATCGCGAACGCGGAGAAGAGATGAACAATCGCTATCGCGTATGACGACAACCAAACAATCAGGCGCAAGCTGGAGCGAAGTCAAAGCCAAGCTTGCCGATCTCGATCGTGCTGCGCTGCTCGCGCTCGTGCATGCTCTCTACGCCGCCAGCAAGGACAACCAGTCCTTCCTCCACGCGCGCTTCGGCCTTGGTGGCGACGTGCTGAAGCCCTACAAGGCCACCATCTCGCGCTGGCTCTGGCCCGACGTGTTCAGGAACCAGGACACGTCGGTCGCCAAGGCAAAGAAGGCGATCACGGACTACAAGAAGGCCAACGCCGAGCCGAGCGGGTTGGCGGAGCTGATGGTGTTCTACTGCGAACAGGCAGCGGGCTTCGGCGCCGACGTCGGCATGGACGACGAAGCGTATCTCGGCGCACTGGTCCGGATGTTCGAGCAAGCCTTGAAGGCCATCGCCGCGTTGCCCGCACCTCAGCGACCGGAATTCCTGTCTCGGCTGGAGGCCGTGCGGAGTCGCTGCGACAACATCGGCTATGGGGTCGGTGACGACATGGATCAGCTGTGGGCAGAACGTGGGCGGGACAGCTGAAGTGCGCGGACTGCGGCGGCCCGATCCGCCATAGCGCCGTGAGACCGGTGGACGCACCACACGACGTGGAGGTGGCGGCCCGCCAGCGGTTTGATCGAATCCACCTGCCGGCAGATGCCGGCATCCAGTACGTGTTCCGCTTCCTGGCCAACGACACAGCTCGCACGGAGAAGGTCATTTTCTCGACGCTGCAAAGCCTACAGCCGAAGAGGCTGGCACATCTTTCATGGACGCCCCACGGGGTTCGTTGTAAACATTCCGACCGCTTGAATTTAGAGGAGACGCAGCATGGACCAATTCACGGGCGGTTGCCTGTGCGGCAACGTCAGAATTGTGGCGTCGGGACTCCCGTACCGGGTCGGCCTTTGTCACTGTCTCGACTGCCGCAAGCATCATGGCGCCCTTTTTCATGCTTCCGCGGTGTTCCCTCAGGATGCGGTGACGATCGATGGCGAAACACGCGACTACGCCGGGCGGTTTTTCTGTCCCCGCTGCGGCTCGTCCGTTTTCGCACGCACCGCAGACGAAATCGAAGTGAATCTAGGATCCCTGGATGCCCCTGACCAACTGATGCCAACCTACGAAAGCTGGATCGTCCGTCGCGAGTCCTGGTTGCCGCCGTTTCCGCTCACGAGACGATACGAGCGCGATCGTGACGCCACGGGTCGCTTTGAGGAGTAGGTCGCACGAACGGTGCGAAGGCGACGTTACGAGCATCCACACGTCGTAGTAGTCCTTCATGCGACTGTTCGCCATGCCCGGGATGACCATGGCATGGAGCTTCGCAGCGATGACCGTCTCGGGCGGATAGGCGCGCAGGCGCGGCGACGGTATGTCGAGCAGCACCGGAAGGTCGATGTCCTCGACGCCCGGCTCGACGGCATCGCCGAAGCCGACGTCGACGGTGATCGGAATGCGCGCACCGGCGAGAGACTGCTGGGGGTCGAGCGATGCATCGGGCAGCTGATAGAGGCCGCACGACCTCCCCGGCTCGCTCCATGCGACTGACGGTGATACCCGCTTCACGAAACTCCGCAACCCGCGCCAGACACGCCGCTGGAGCAGCGCCGGCGCCTGCGTGCGCTGGATGGAGGCGTCCGACGCGGGCATGTTACGAATCCTCGGTCGAATCAAGTGAACGTCCGAGGATTTGTACCAGCAGACGAGTTGCCGTTGCCGCACTCCTGCGTCCGTGAGCGCAACTTTCACCTGTTCAGTCGTCGGCGAGCTTGTGCCCCGCATCCCGCAGGGTCTTGCTCCAGCGACGGACGGTTGCGCGAAGCCTGCGTTGCCCCTGATCGTCCAGCGGCATGACGGCCACCAAGTCAAGCACCCCGGACTCCTTCACGTAGCCGTGTTGCAAAAGAGCCATGCAGAAAGCGCGGTCCTTGTCCCTGCCTGCGGCGGCCTTGGACATGAAGAGATCGATCACGCCCAGGCAGTAGCCGACGCGGTCGTTCGTGGCTGCGTTCTGAAGTCGGTGGACCCGAGTCATCCAGCCGTCGGGGAGGATCGTGGTCTCGGGACCCACGCCCTGCGCGTAGTACCCATAGGTCTGGTGGAACTGCGAGCCTTCGCCGAGCGCACCTTCGATCTTCTCGGCCAGCTCCGGCGCCTGGAGGGGGTAGATGTCTGCCTCGGCCGACATCGTGAAGACCTCTTCCGGATTCGGGACGGGGCCAAGAATGGACTGGCTTCCGACGATGATGAACTCGTATTGGTCTGTCACGTCGCCACTCGCCCGGATGATGTGCTCGAGTTCCTCACGGGTCATGAGGTGCTCCCGATCGCCGTGCCGTCGCCCAGCACGACCCCCTTCTTGAGCTTGCTCACCTGGTCCAGGACGCTCCGACGCACGTGATCCGGCAGCACGGCGGTCAGTGGAGAGGCCTGGCGGAGTTCTTGTGCTCGCCGCGTGCGGCCGAGGATCTTGCGCCACTTGCCGTGGCGCAGGATGTCTTGCCACTCTTGCCAAAGACTCATGGATCGCGAATTGCCTGAGCTGAGCCAGCGCTCCAGTGTCTCCTGCGCCTGCAGCAATAACGCTGGATCGGAGCGGGCAAGCCGAACGGCTTCTTCGTGCAGTGCGAGGCTTTGCAGATCCTGCACCTGGTGGCGCGCCAAGTCGGCCGAGACCAGCACCTGCACGACGGGCCTGCCGCGTCGCGACCGGGCGGCTGCAGATCCTGGAGTCGCCGGCTGCAGGGTGTCTCCCGCCAAAAGGGCCAGTTCCCCACCGATGCCCAGGACCGACATCACCCGCAGGTAAGTGCCCATGGACGGGCCCGGGTCCCCGGCCTCGACGGCACTGAGCGTGGTACGTGAGATCCCCACGCGCTTGGCCATTTCCACCGTGCCCACACCCTGTGCCTTCCGAAGGCGCCTGAGCCTGTCGCCGAGCTGCAGCAGCAGCTGGCGTTCCAAGACGGTGAAACTGTCGAGGGCGCTCATATGTTCAAAATTGTAGCCAAAAAACGTGTATTTGACCATCATGATGGACAGACGAATGCCTGTTCCCCTGTGCAGTGTCCCGAAACAAGGGCGCGCACGTGGGCACCGACTTCCAGCTGCGGCGTCACTGTTTTTCTATGACAGCTCTCGTTTGTCATCGGTTTTAGCGTGGCGTAGGCAGTTATCTGTAACAGCGCTGGGAGGAAAGTGTGTCTTCTGCAGCCGGTCAAGTCTTCCGCGCTGGCCGGACACGGGCTGAACGGTTCAAGGCAGCAAGCCCCGCCCCGGCGTCTTGAACACGTTCTTCAGGTTCCAGGCGAGGAAACCCGCCGCCGGCCGCATGTCGACCTGCTGTGGCGCCAGCACCGGATGCCCATGGTGCCGAAGCTCGCCCTGCGCGCCTCGGTCGCCGGCGATCGCGTGTTGGCTGAAGACGACGCGGTACTCCGCGGGCTCCACGGTGAAAGCGCCCAGGTCGAACAGCTTGTGGTGCAGGGCGCAGAGCGCCAGCCCGTTCGGCTCGACATCGGGGGCCGCCGACGTGGTGCCACTGAATGTGCGCTGCCTCGAGTCCGGCGCTGACCTGCCCGATGCGCAGGTCGAAACCGCAGACGCAGCAGCGGTACTCGTAAGCACGGAGCACGCGCTCGCGGAATCCGGAATCACAGCCTCGCGAGCAAGGGCGCAGCGTGTTCGTCGACGATGCGCTGAAGGCGTTTCCAGATCAATGGGCGTACTTGGCATCCATCGAGCCGATGGCGCCGCGAGATATCGAGCCGACGATTCTTCGAGCGACGGGTGGATCGCACCCGCTCGACGTGACTTTCGTGGCCGAGGAGGACTCGCTGGAGCCGTGGAAGCCTCGCTCGTCGGCCACGCAGCGATTGGCTGGTCCGATGCCCGAGTCCGTCGCGGTGACGCTGGCCAATCTGGTCTATGCAGCGAAGGCTGGGGGGCGACACTCGAGACCCGCATCAGGCGTCGACGTCGAACCCCCACGCCTTGCCGAGAGCCGTCGCGAACCCCCTGCAATTCGAGGCATCGAGAATGGCCAGGAGGTCTTCCTTGCCGACTGGTGGGGCTTTGAAACGCACCAGCATGCGAGCCAACACATGGACTACCTCTGTGTTTGCCGCAAGCAGTTCCTTCAGCAATGTGCTCGGCCGAACTGGCCGCACCGGCGTGCCCTCAAAGGCGGAAGCCGGCAGATGCCTGATATTGCTGGTGACGAGGACGACGTCCTGGCCCCCGGATTCCGACTGGCTCAGCTTGAGTGCACCGGCGGCGACATGGGCATCTTTCGGATCCGTCTTTCCATGGAACATCGGTTCCAACTTCTCGCTCCCCAGGACCAGAGCGTCCGGAAACGCCCGCGCCATGTCCGCCAGCAGCTTGTCGATCGACTCCGGGCTCTTTCCGAATTTCGAACCGACGAGATTTCGGCGAACCTCGGCGAGCACTTGCTTGCCCCAGTGCACCCGAACCAAGCCCGCGTCCGCGATGTCCAGGAAGATGGCGCGAAGGTATTCGGGTAGCAGGATGTTGGCATCGAGGTAGAGCCGCGGCACCTGGCCGGCCACCAGCGGTGCCGCAGGGCTCTTGGCTGGTCCCGTCATGCCGACTTGGGCACCCAGCGGCGTTTGGCTTTCGCGCGACCAGCCTCGAGTTCGCGGATGCGCAGGTCCTTCGTGATCTCTTCCATATCGTCGAGCGCTGCCCGGCGGGTGCTTCGCATCTCATCACGTATGCGCTCTACCTCTGCTCGCGGAATGCGCCGGTGCCCGGCTGCCGTGTGCACAACGCCCTGAAACGTGCCTGCGTCAGCGAGCTTCGTCAGATAGGGCCGGCTGACGTTGAGCAGGTCAGCGGCTTGCTGAGACGACAGCAAATCCTCCTCGACAGTCGCTGCTGGCAGCTCGGCTGCGGTTGCCGGGGTCAAGCGCAACAGCACCGACTCCGAATGCTCGGGATCGGTGAGGTACTCGACCTTGATGCGCCTGTCGATGGCGCCCCTGGGTCGGAAGCGGACGATGTCGCTGGCGACCAGGCCAAACGTGGCGATGTCTTTGCGGATTCGGTCGTGCACGGTGGCTTGATCCTCAGCCCGCAGGGCTGCCGCGCCTGTGGCTCTGGACTTGAAAGCCGTCTTGGGCTTGTGACGCTCTGCCTTGCTGCCCGGCGGTTGCTTTGGCGACGTCGCGGAGACGCTGGTCATTGTGAGCGCTCGCAGGATGGCGCCTTCCATCGTCTTCGCGGGGGACAAACCGGCAAAGCCCAAGTGCGCGCCGCTTTGGGCTCGCTGAATGGCAGCACGAGGCCGGGATGCAGGTTTGGTAGCAGGCATGGGCCAAGACTACATCATTCACCGCAAATTCGCAACTCTCGAAACGACTGATCCATGCCGAACCGAGCAGCTGAAGCAGGCTACCGAGGCCAGCGGCTGCGAGAATCCCGGCACATGCAGCACCTCATCCTGCGCCCGGGCCCGATGCTCGTCACGCGGCCCTTCAGACCGGAGCCTGACGACCTGGGCGGCCGACTGAATGAGGTCGACGTCACCGGCCGCGCGCACGAGTTCCTGTTCGAGTTCATCACCATACAGGCGGGAACCACGTTGGGCGACGTGTTTCGCCTGATGGAAGCCAGCCCGCTGCTCCAGAAGTTCTATCGACAAGACTTTGCGGAAGAGCTTTGCGCCGAGGCACGCAAGGGCCCATTTGATGCACGCGTGCAAGACCAAGCCGCGCATGAAGTCATCGAGTTCCTCGAGCTATACCAGCACTGGGGTTTCGACACCAGCACCAACGAATACTCCGGGACACAACGCCTGAATCTTCACGGCATCGGGCAGGAGCTCTCGGAAGACGCTCCCAATGAAGGACGCAAGAAGGGCGAGCGTATCGAGTGGTCGGTGTCACTCACGCCGCTTCGCGAGCTCCTGCCACTACCGATCAGGGTCAATGCGGAGGTTCGGATCACCGAAGACGATGCAAACACCAAGGCGTACATGCGCGAGATCAGGCGGGTTCGACATCCTGACGTCACGTTGGGTCAGGTCATTCATGGTCTGCTGTGGGAGTTGTCCTTTCACGGTGGGCCACACGAGCAGCAGGAAGTGTCAGAGGGCTTGAAGCGGCAGGTTGCGGAGATCGATGCCGGCACCGCCGAGCTGGTGTCGGGTGATGACGTCTTCGAACCACTGGATCGACCCGGGTGTGACGCTCTGTTCGACGACATCGGCGGCCGGTCCACGCGCGAGATCGCGACGGCCATCCGCGACATCGACGACGATGAAAACGCGGCCGCATGGCTGAACAGGGCCTTCGACGGTAAGGTCGTGGTCAAGGCGCAGTTTCGGGACCGGACAGGTCGCGAGTTCCGCAAGGCCTTCAGAGCGGCCGCGCGTTGAAGTGTTCGTGATGACAAAGGTTGTGATCGCCTCGCAGGAGCGCATCGACGACTTTGAGCAGACCGCGCATGAGTTCTTTCGCGCTGTTCTCGACATGGACTACAGCGAATGCATCGTCACCGACGAAAGCCGCCTCAGCGATTTCTCCAGCTGCGGCCTGCCGGAGGACATCGCTGACGCGGCTCAGGGGTTGAAGGAGTTGTACTCGGCATGGGACGTGTGGGTCGTGGCTGTCATCTGCGACCGCTACGGGCTCGAGGATGTCTCGCCGACGGTTCTGCTGGTGGAACTCTTTGAACGGATCGAGTGGCAGCAGATGAGCCGAATTCATTGACGCGCTGTCGGGGGGGGGGCGCAGTGCGAGGCTCGGCCCCACTGCACATGGCTGCCGCTCATGCACCGGAATCGGAGCTCATCTGTGCGAAGCTGTAGCCATGGACATGGACTTCGATCTCTGTCCCGTGCTGGAGGCGTGAAGCCGTCGACATGACCTGGCATGCATCGCATGTTGCAGAGGCCCCGGGATAAGAAGTCGAAAGCGACAGACTGAATGAGGGAGGCCACCGTTGGACCTGAAAGCTCTGCAGACCACGCTGCGTGAGTTCGCCGCCGAGCGCGAATGGCAGCCGTTTCACACGCCGAAAAACCTCGCCATGGCGCTGATGGTGGAAGCGGCCGAGCTGGCGGAGATCTTCCAGTGGATGACGCCCGAGCAATCCCAAGCTGCGCGAAGCGACTTGGTGTTGCAGGAGCGAGTAGGCGACGAGGTGGCCGACGTCCTGCTGTACCTGGTGCAGATCGCCGACCACACGGGCATCGACCTGAAACGCGCCGTCGGACGCAAGCTCGTGAAGAACTCGAAGAAGCACGCCCCGGTGCGACCCGGCCTGCCACTGGGTACAGCAGCTTCCGGCGGTATCGAGACGCATGTACTGGTGGACTGGGAGAACGTGCAGCCGAAGGATGACGACATTCGATCGCTGGTGCCGGACGTGACCGACATCTGGCTGTTTCACGGGCCGAACCAGAAGGGCGTGGGCGCGAAGCACGCGTCGTTCGGCGACAAGGCGACGCTGGTGAAGATTGCACGCACGGGCAAGAACGCGCTCGACTTTCATCTGTCGTTCTACATGGGCTACATCGCGGCCCGCCATCCCGACGCGCGTTTCGTCGTCGTGTCTAACGACAAGGGCTATGCGCCCATGCTGGAACACGCGGCCGAACTGGGGTTCTCAGCGCGGCAGGTCGGGTTCGGCAACGGGGGTGTCGTCGTCGCCAAGGCGGCATCGAAGAGCTCCGCCAAGAAGGCGGCGCCTGCAAAGAAAGCTGCGGCCAAGAAGGTGGCTGCGAAGAAGGTGCTCGCCAAACCGGCAGCCAGGAAGGCGGGAGTGAGCAAGCCGTCGGCCGAGACAGTGAAGGCCCCGACAAAGAAGGCGCCGGTGCCAAAGAAGACCGCAGCGACGAAGACGGCGGTGTCACCTGTCGCAGAGGCTCCTGTCGCCTCACCTTCCGCCACGTCCATCGCGCCATCCACCGTCAAGGGCAATTCAGCGATCGATCTGAGCAAGGCCGTGAGCCACGTCGTCGCCAGCCTCGGGAAGACTGCCAGCAAGCCCGCCAAGCAGGCGAAACTCGTTGCCGCCATCAAGTCACTGCTGGGTCAGTCTGCTGACGACCAGGCTGTGCATTCCGTGCTGACGCAATTGCTCGCCAGTGGCAAGGTGGCAATCGACGCCAAGGGCGCAGTACGGTATGAGCTGCAGGCAGGCTAGTCAGACAAGCGGCTTGCCTTGGATCGGATGCCCGCTGCCGGCGCGGCTGTTCAGGGAGTTCAGCGTGCTGCGCGGGGTGTAGCGCCAGCTGTCGTGACCTGCCGCGCCGGCGTCTTGAATACGTTCTGCGTGTTCCACGCCAAGAACTGGGGTGCCGGCAGCAAATCCGTGTGCTGCGGCGCATGGATCGGCTGCCCGTGGAACTGCAGTTCGCCCGCCATGCCACGGCCACCGCTGATTGCATGCTGGCTGAAGATCACTCGGTGCTCTGCCGGATCAACCGTGAACACACCCAGGTCGAAGAGCTTGTGGTGCAGCGCGCACAACGACAGGCCGTTCGCCTCGATGTCTGGTCCGCCGACGTGATGCCATTGGATGTGCGCGGCCTCCAGGCCTGCAGGTATGTGCCCGATGCGCAGGTCGAAACCGCAGACGCAGCATCGATACTCGTAGGCGCGGAGCACCCGGTCGCGAAAGCCCGGGTCGCGCCTGCGGCGGTTCGCGTTCGCGTAGTCCGCGGCGGCTGGTGCGCCATCGCGCACTTCGTTGGGCCCGTCGAGTTCAAGACCCAGCGTGGCAGCGATGTCGGCGTGCAGGGTTGCCGGGAAGTAAGCATCGAGCACACGTGTGGCCACCGCCTGTAGCAGGCCGGGACTGTGGCGCAGTGCCTCATAGATGTCGACAGGGAAGCCGCCCTTGATGTGTTGGTCCCGCAGCTCGCTGAGGCTGGGGGTGGCGCCGGCAGGGCGCTTCAAGATTTCGCGCGGGCCGCTCAGGTCCCACAGAGCGCCGTGGCCATCGGTGGCCAGATGCCAGAACGGGTAGTGCCGTGACTTGGCGGCGCTGCTGGGGCCGAACTCGGTCAGCAGTTGCTTCAGCGGAGCGTCGATGGTCGTGAACTCGACCAGGCGTGGTTCGCCGTGCTGAACTCGTGCGAGTGCCAGGAGGATGAGCAGCGGCTTGTGCGGCGCGTAGATGCCCGCCCTTTGCGCGCGGCGGATGTTCTCGAAAGCGTCGAGCACTTCGATCGCGGTCTTCATGTCATCTGCGCTCGGTCCAGTAGTCGGCCTTGTCCGGAATGACCCACCGCACACCACCTCGCGGGTCCGACCTGTCGCCTGCGTACCGGGGTATCAGGTGCAGGTGAAGGTGGCCTATGGTCTGCCCGGCCGCCGCGCCGTCGTTGATGCCGATGTTGTAGCCAGCTGGGCCGAACTCGGACTGAAGCTGCTCCTTCGCCATGTCCAGCAGCGCCAACATCGCTTCACGTTCAGCCGACGTGGCATCGAAGAACGACGCGACGTGCCGCACTGGGATCACGAGCGTGTGCCCACGGGTGACCGGGTAGGCGTCGCGCACAGCGACGGCTGTGGCGTTTCGAAACAGCACCCGCCCTTCAGGCAAAGCGCAAAAGGGGCACACCGCGTTCTCTGTCATGCCGCAAGGGTACAAGACCAGTCGCCGTGTGCCTCAAGCCGTGTCAGGGTCCGTGGTGGTCGGCGAAGCTGCACGGGACGCGCCGGTCCGGCTGCCGACGTACGCATTCGAGATCCCCGGCCGGCCGTGCCCCAGCTTGATAGCCACGTCAAGGCGGGCAGCGGTGTCAACCACCTTGTCGGGCGCCGCACCACCTTCCACGGGCGGCAGCACACCCGTGGCGCGTTGGTACTCATCGGCCGCGTACTGGTGCCGCAACCCGTGCGGCGTCACCTTCAGGTCGGCCTTCGTCATGCCGCAGCACTCCATCACGTAACGCAGGTGCCGGAGGGCTTGGGTCAGCTCGAGATGTGGGTCGCTGACACTTTCGTTCTCGTCTTTCGCTATCCGGCAGGCGTAGTCGATGGCGCGCTGGCGCGGTGGCGTGTCGATCGGCACGTAGCGGCGCCGGCCGCCTTTCGTGCCGCGGTGAACGTGGAGATACATGCCCGTGTCGCCGGCCGGTTTGCCGGCCTGCGCCGCCGTGACGACATCGGCATGTGGCCTGCACATCACGGCTTCCTTGAAGCGCAGGCCGAACGCCGCCATCAGCCGCGCCGCTGCCGCGGCGCGAGCGTCGCGGGCTTCGATCTCGGTGATCACCACGTCGACATCCACGCCCTGGGCCCGGAGGGCCTTGCTCTGCGTGGCGACGTAGTTGCGCTTGAACATCGCTGCGTCGTCGAAGTACGCCGACAGCGGCTTCACCAGGTTCGGCTTGCCGATCCACGCGGTGAACGTGCGCAGGTGGGTATGGTATTTCTGCAGCGATGAGGGGCCCAGCTCGCCGGCCTCGGCCCGCTGACGACAGATCGTCATGAAGACATCGACGTGCCGGCCGCTGAGCGAGCGCGGGTCGAGCTTGAACGTCTTGATCGTGTTGTGCAGCAGCGTCTCGAACAAGCGATAGAGGAACTGGCGGCGGTCTTCCATCGTTTCGTACGACACGCCCTTGTCCTTCACGGCATGCCGCCAGTTGTACAGGGCCAGGATCAGGTCGAGCACGTACTTCCACCGCTGCGGCTGCAGCGGGATCTTGTCGAGGTCGATGTTGCGTGGGTCGGTGTTGGCCATGTTCGTTCCTTGTCGGGGGTTGGTCGCATCGCGTGCCCTGCAGGCCTGTGCATCACCGCCCGGGCCAGGCGGTGGAGGCAAGCTGCGCGCATCCCCATGCGCGCGGTGGGTCAGGGTTGGGCATTGACCCGAAGGTCGCTGCCGAGGCGGTTCGTAAAAGTGGACGCCCTGCACACCGGTGTCGAGCACACGTGGCTGTTCGCTCGAGGCGAACCGCAGACCCTTTGGCTTGGCCGGAGGTCTGCGAAGCAGTTGCATGGGCGCCACCCATGCGGATGCCACGACGGGCATCAGATCGATCGTCGTCGCCAGGCCGTCTGACAGCACCGCAGCCAACGCGGTGCACGGCCTGTTCACGCGGGGTCCACTGCGGCCGGTCATGCCGGCGGGGCAGGGTGCTCGAAGGCGGTGCGTGATGCGAGACGGGGGGACTTCGGCAGCGCTCGAGGGCGCTCGATGCCAGGGCCTCAGTGGGCGAAGGCAATCAAGGCCAGGTCTGGCCCGGCTATTGGGAATGTCCGCACACAGGCAGGTGTGCGGCGGGGCTATGCATCAAGCCGCTGGTTGACCAGCGTGATGCGCAACAACTCGAGCTTGGTGCTCATGGTGACTCGAGGTCACCTCTAGAGGGTCTTGCAATCGGCGCGCGATGCACCCGGGATGCCAGCTGGCCCGGCGGTAAGCGCTTGAAGCATGCATCAGGCGTGATAGACGCGCAAGGGGCAAACAGCGCCAATACCTTGCCGATATCGAAGTAGCGGCGCGCGTGCCTGGGGTTGACGCGGTTATCTCAAACCTCTCTCTCCGAATCGGGGCACGGTAGGTCGATGTACATCGACCGGGTACGCACTCCATTCAGACCAACTTCCCTCCCGCGGGCCGACGAGATGCCCGCATTCGGCGCCTACACCGAACGCACACGGACCGCAGCGGCGAAAGTCCGTCCGATCGCTGGGCCCGGGCGACAACGAGGCCAAAACGAGCGGCTTTTCCGTTGGCGTGGACCGGTAGACACAAGGACGATGTCGTCGTCCCTTTCACTCAACCGGAGATCGCCATGCAACCAGTCGTCCGCGCCATCGATGTTGGCTTCGGCTACACGAAGTTCGTCACCCACGTCGAAGGCACTGCCATCACCTGCAACCACTTCCCGTCCATCGCCGCGGCCAGTGTCAGCGACCCGGCCGGGCGCGCCTGGGGCGGTCGGCGCAAGACGGTCGCCGTCCGCGTCGGTGAGCTGTTCTATGAGGCGGGGCCGGACATCGACCTGGCTCTCGGCAACTTCCGCCCTCAGTTGCTGCGCACCGACGACTATCTGAACACCGCCGAGTATCTGGCGCTGATGCGCGCCGCGATGGACTTCATGCAACTGGACACGATCGACCTGCTCGTCGTGGGCCTGCCGGTGGCGCTGTTCTCCGCCAAGAAGTCGGCGCTGGAGCGCCTGGCCGCTGGAGAGCACTCGGTGTCGAACGGGCGCATCGTGCGGGTGAAGAATGCCCTGGCCGTGGCGCAGCCGCAGGGCGCGTTGGTGAGCTTTGCATCGAGCGAGGGCAAGATGGACCGCCTGCGCCAGTACGAGAGCCTGATCATCGACGCCGGCTCGCGTACGTTTGACTGGCTGGTGACGCGTGGCATGCGGCTGGTGACAAGCCGGAGCAACTCGGTCAACCGAGGCGTGCACAACGTGCTGTCCACCATCGCGAACGAGATCGGCATCGACATCGGCGAGCCCTTTCAGGATCTCGATGCGCTCGACCTTGCATTGCGCAAGATCAGGCCGCTGATGCTCTGGGGTAAGCCGTACTCGGTGGAGAAGTACCGGCCTCTGGTCGCGCCCATCGCCTACGACGCCGTGCAAAGCATGCTCGGCTCGATCGGCCACAGGAATCGGTTCGAGTGCATCGTGGTGGCCGGCGGCGGCAGCTACCTGTTCAAGAAGGCGATCCGTGAAGCCTTCCCGCAGTACCGGCTGGAGGAAGTGAGCGAGCCGATGTACGCCAACGTTCGCGGCTACCAGGTCGCCGGTCAGGCCAAGGTGGGGCCGAAGGCGGACGTGGCGCCGGCCAACGAGGGTGTCACGGGCGCGGGTACCGGGGCCGTAGCGTGAGCCGGCAGCCGAAGGGCCTGAGCGCTGTCCCGCCCAGTCATCGGGACGGCGACAGCGAGCGACGGAACGACGCGCGCCGCGAGACGAACGACAGGGAGGTGATGTACTTCGCGTACGACCGGCTCGGCATGCCCCTGCTCCATGCCGACCTGATGCGCTTCCGCAAGGGGCCACTGCGCCTGCAGCGCCTGCGCACGCTGGTCATCCAGGGCCTGATGGCAGAGCGGGCCATCCACGCGCCCGCTGGTCCGCAAGTGCGGGCCGCTTCCAGCGACGGCGCCGACGATGTGTTCGCCGATCCGGTCGGTGAGTAGTTTGCGGTGGCGGAGCGAACGCGTCAGTCGTTGCGATCGGCGTTGCCTTCAGCCTCTTCACATGCCCGCGATTTCGCAGTATCTTTGCTGGCATGGCGGCCGGCATCACATGCCGTTGCCCGCCCCGCCGCGCAAGCGGTGGCGTTTGCGGTCGTTACCCGCCCTAGAGATGCGTTCATCGGCTCATGTGCCTTCGGGCCAGCCGCCTTGATGACGCAAGCACCGAGAGTGCCGATCGAAACCCGCCATGCAGGCCCGACCAGTGCCGGCACCTGGCGTACCGAGATCCACATCTGTATCCATATCCGCATGCGCATCGGGCGGGCGCCCCGATGAGCCTCGAGGAAGAGTCGTTGACGCCCTTGATCGCCGTGTGATCCTGATCTCAACACGGTGGTGACGAAGCAGGTCATTCGTCCAAGGCCCCGGCGGGGCCACGAAAGGCATGGACATGTCTGCGATCCCCATCACGTTCTATTCACTGCGCGAGGCCGCAACGGTGCTTGGCGTCGACTACTCCACCGCCCGCGGCCTTTTGGTCAGCGGCCGGCTGCGCGGCTTTCAGATCGGCCGACGTTGGAGGGTGCAGCCCGGCGATATCCAGGCGTTCATCGACGAAGGCAAAGAAGCCGTGCAGCGCCGGGCGGCGACGGCCAAATCCATCCACGACAGCATCGGAGGTTCGACATGGCACTCAGAAAGCGCGGCCAGACTTGGTGGCTCGACATCGCCACGCCAGGTGGCCATCGCCTTAGAAGATCGGCTGAAACAACTGACCGCAAGGCGGCCCAGGAACTGCACGACAAGCTGAAGGCCGACCTGTGGCGCCAGGCCAAGCTGGGCGACAAGCCCAAGTACACGTGGGAGGACGCGGCGCTGCGTTGGCTGAACGAGCAGGCGCACAAGGCGTCCATCCGCGACGACGCCAAGAAGATCGAGATGCTGACGCCGTTCTTCCGCCGCGTGCCGCTGGCCGACCTGACCTGGGACCGCATCCAGGCGGTGGTGGAGGGGCAGAAGGGCAATCGCAAGCCGGCCACGCGCAACCGCTACTACCAGCTGGTGCGCTCGATGCTGCGGCGAGCCATGCGCGAGTGGCAGTGGATCGACAAGGTGCCGGTGGTGCGCCTGCACCGCGAGCCCGAAGGACGCGTGCGCTACCTGTCACCGCAGGAGATCGACACGCTGCTGCGCAACCTGCCCGAGCATCTGCGCGCGATGACTCGGTTTGCCTTCGCGACCGGCCTGCGCCGCGGCAACGTGCTGCGCCTGCGCTGGAAGCAGATCGACTTGGGTCGCCGCGTGATGCACGTGAAGGCCACTGAAATCAAGAACCGCAAGACGCTCGGCATCCCGCTCAACGAGACTGCCATCGCCATCATTCGCGAGCAGATCGGCAGGCACGACGAGTTCGTGTTCGTCTACCAGGACAAGCCGCTGGCGGCGACGGTGAATACGGCGTGGCGCAACGCCCTGAAGAAGTCTGGTATCGAGGACTTCCACTTCCACGACACGCGCCACACATGGGCCAGCCTGTTGATCCAGAACGGCGTGCCGAAGGGGATGATCAAGGAGCTTGGCGGGTGGAAGTCGGACAAGATGGTCGAGCGGTATGCGCACTTGGCGCCCGAGCATCTGGCGCCGCATGCGGCGGTGTTAGATCGGGTGTTGAGAGGCGCAGGGAAGGGGGTCGAGTTGCTGCCCGTGCCGAAGCGACGGGATAGGGACTGAGCGACTCTCCTCGAGTCATTCGTGCAAAGGGCGCTGTTGCGCTGTTGCCGAATTTGGTGAGATCGGCCCGACAAATCCTCGACGGCAGAACGGTGCCTTGGTGACTGCAATGTGACCGAGACCGTGAGTTGAGGGCGGTGCCGTCATCGACCGCAACCGCTGCATTGCCGAATTCGGCTTGAGACTGGTTGCTGCCGGTCGACTCTGGCCCGCCGAATGACGGCGGCTGCCGAAAGCAGCCCTTGGCAATTTTCTTGGCGAACGGCCGGTCTACCTCGGAACTTGACGTTCGCCGATACCGTCGAGGAAATCCGAGTTCGGCGATAGCGGTCGTTCAGGGATGGCAACCGACAAC
>JBGQEX010000090.1:0-16949 GCA_041496605.1 Piscinibacter sp. | reverse complement strand
GTCATCAGCTCGAGGACGACTACCACTGAGCCATCGCGGCAGGCGATCGTCCCTCTGAGGGACAGCCTCTCGGCGCACTACCAGCGACAACCCAAACGTCAGCCCGGCAGCCCGCCGGGCGTGGTCAATCCGATTGACAGGCGAGGCTGTCCCGAAGGTCATCCTTCGACAATGCATAGTCGGTCGTGACTTCACCCGTGCCGGCAAGGTAGCCTTCCTGAAAGCAAGGGCGTAGCGCGTCGGGCGGGCAAATGCTCAGCAACCGCACGTTCTTGCCGTCGCGCTGGCGGTACTTGGGATCACACTTGCTCGGCATCCAATGCGAGCGAGTTGGCCGCACTCATGCGTTAGTGCGGCCAGGCCGAGGCCTTCGCCACCGATGTGCTGCTCTACGGCCTGCTGGCGCAGAAGCGGCGCCAGGGCGAGTTCGTCGTCACCGGCGAATTCCTGTCCCACGACCCCTACGGCATCATGTTTCGCAAGGGCGACACCCAGCTCGCCCGGGTCGTGCGCGGCACCTTCCACGACCTCGCTGCCGACAGCGAGATCGAGCGCCACTACACTCGTTGGCTCCTGCGCAAGCTGCCGTCGGGCCTGAGCATCAACCTGCCGATGAGTCCGCAGCTCGAAAGCCTGATTCAGGCCATGGGGTCGCCCACCGAGTAGCGGCGCACTGCTTCGACCGGCCCGCTGCCGGAGAGGGGCGGCGGTTTTCTTCAACCTCATTTGGAGAGAGTTCCATGCTTACCCTGCACACCCTCGCGCGCGGCGTGGCCGCTGTGATCCTGTCCAGCACGCTCGGCATCGCGGCCGCGCAGACGGCCACGGCGACCGCGCCGCCCGCGTCGGCCACGGTCGCCAAGAAGGCCAATGTCGTCGTACTCGCCACCGGCGGCACGATTGCCGGCGCTGGCGCCAGCGCCGCCAACAGCGCCACCTACCAGGCCGCCAAGGTGCCGGTCGACAAGCTGATCGCCGGCGTGCCCGAACTCGCCGACGTGGCCAATGTGCGCGGCGAGCAGGTGTTCCAGATCGCCTCGGAAAGCTTCACCAACGAGAAGCTGCTGACCCTGGGCAAGCGCGTTGCCGCGCTTGCCAAAGACCCGGGCGTGGACGGCATCGTCATCACTCACGGCACCGACACGATCGAAGAAACCTCGTTCTTCCTGACCTTGACCGTGCATACCGAAAAGCCGATCGTGGTCGTCGGCTCGATGCGCCCGGGCACCGCGATGTCGGCCGACGGCGCACTGAACCTGTACGACGCGGTGGCCGTGGCTGCCGACAAGGAGTCGCGCGGCAAGGGCGTGCTGATCGTGATGAATGACGACATCATCTCCGGCC
The DNA here is from genome assembly GCA_041496605.1 of Piscinibacter sp. Lineage (GTDB taxonomy): Bacteria > Pseudomonadota > Gammaproteobacteria > Burkholderiales > Burkholderiaceae_C > Albitalea. The sequence goes on along the minus strand of JBGQEX010000090.1, from coordinate 15,605 downwards.
GCGATTCGGGCAAGCGCATCAACATCAAGACCAACGCGTTCGGTAGCCAATGGGGCGCGCTGGGCTCGGTGGTCGAAGGCAAGACCTACTGGTTCCGTGCCCCGGTGAAGCGGCACACGATGGCCAGCGAATTCGACATCGAAACGATCAATGCGCTGCCAGTGGTCTTGATCGTCTATGGTTCGGGTGAGATGGGGACCACGATGGCCGAGGCCGCCGGCAAGGCGGGTGCGAAGGCGATCATCCACGCCGGCACCGGCAATGGCTCGGTGCCCGACTACGAAGTCGCAACCTTGCGCAAGCTGCGTGCCGACGGCGTGCAGATCATCCGCTCGGCGCGCGTGCCCGACGGTTTCGTGCTGCGCAACGCCGAGCAGCCCGACGACAAGTATGACTGGGTCGTGGCCCACGACCTGAACCCGCAGAAGGCGAAGATCCTGGCCGCCGTGGCGCTCACCCGCACCAGCGACACCAAGGAACTGCAGCGCATCTTCTGGCAATACTGAGACTCGAGGGGTCGACATGGCTGTCGCAAGTGCGGGCCGTGCCTCTCGTGCCAGTTGCCGCCAGCGGTGCACGACGTTGGCGTTGATGCCATGCGGCATCGCCACCTTGGCGACCGACGCGCCGGGCCCAGCCGCGCTACGCGAGGATCGGACGCGCGTCGCTGATGCGCCCGGTGAGCGCTGACGCGGCGCCGGTGAATGGTGACCGGCAGCTCGCGTCAATGCTCGGCCACTGGTACCACCGGCTCGCCGGCCCCCAAATCCCCATAGCCTGGCGCGTTGAATCACCACAGTGGCGCTCGCCGCGGTTTCCTCCCTTGGGGCTTGTGCGACACCTGCCCTCAGGTCGTGGTGACTCGCCGCTCAGCGGTTCGCGCGGGCAGATGCCCCGCAACCCTAAGCACGCCCAGACGTCGCGAGCGGCAAATGTCGGACGTCCCTCAGCTACAGCAAACGGATGGCACCCCCAGACGGGCGAATTCAATGGTCGGTGCCCGGCTTCCTACAATGGCTCGTCCGTCATAGGCGGTCTAAGGAGGACGTGATGATCGTCGAGCGCATCTGGACCGGCAATGCCTATCGCAACTTCAACTACCTGATCGCGTGTCCTGAGTCCGGCGAGGTGCTTGCCATCGATCCGCTAGATCACCAAAAGTGCCTTGCAGCCGCAAAGGCCAAGGGTTGGCAGATCACCCAAATACTCAACACTCATGAGCACCAGGATCACACCGGCGGCAACGCAGCAATGATCGCGGCCACTGGTGCCAAGCTGCTTGCCCACCATCGCGCGGGTGCGCGCATCGCAGGGGTGGACAGAGGCCTGAAGGCCGGCGACGTGATCAAGGTCGGTAAGCGGGTCGAGCTCGAGTGCATGGACACGCCGGGCCACACGATGTGTCACATCTGCCTGCGGTCCCATGGCGACCAGCCGATCTTGTTCTCAGGCGACACCCTTTTCAACGCCGGGGCGGGCAATTGCCATAACGGCGGAGACCCGAACGAGCTGTATGCCACTTTCGTGGACCAGCTCTCAAAACTGCCGGAGAACACGCGAATCTACCCCGGGCATGACTACATCGAGAACAACCTGCGATTCACGTTAGCCCGCGAGCCCGACAATGTTGCCGCCCAGGCGCTGCTGCCAAGCGTGGCGGGGCACGACCCGGCGACGTCGGTCGTCACCACACTCAAGGAAGAGAAGGAATTCAATACCTTCTTCCGGCTGACGAGTCCGGGCGTCATCGCGAAGCTGCGTGAGAGCTTCCCGGAGCTCCCGGAGCACCCCGATGCGAAGACCGTGTTCGTCAAGCTTCGGGAACTGCGCAACACCTGGTGATCTGTGTCGCATTCGGCGGTGAGCCGGCCGCAGAGGCCAACCCTCTCCATGAACCATTGAGTTAAGTCGTTGATTTGGTTCGGGTGTAGTCAAGCATGAGAGGGGAGCGGGACGAGTTGCTGGCCGAGCTGTTTGGCCAAGTGCTGCAAGGCTCGCAGGTGGCCTGGGAGCGACCTGCATCGTCGTGAAGGTCGCACCGGACGGCGATGACCTGCTTCCCAAGGGCTCCATCATGATCTGCGTTGGACGCAATCGGGTGGCGGCCGGCTCATGCGGGTTCGCATGCGCCCGAGCCGGTGCGGCGCACGCACAACGCTTCACGCGCTGCAGCGCTCAAAGTTCAATCGCCGCAATACAGTCACAGTGGCGAGGGTGTCATTTGGTGACCTTGCCGGAGGTTGAAGGCACCCCGATCCCGCAGCCTACATCCTGGGGAACCGTACAGCGGCGGCGTCTGTTTCGCGCCTCGCCGAAGACGCATCAACTGGCCCCGCGTGCGTCGTCATCCTGGCGAAGACTTCTGAGAAAACGCTCAGCCCGGTCCGCAGCCTCTTCGAAGGTCGGTCTGTACTTCAGTACATCGATCGCATCGAACTGCGCCTTGAGCACAGCGGCGCGCGCCGCCAGTTGTTCGATGAAGGCGTCCCGGTGTCGCACCAGGAACCGCCCTGCCGCGCGCAGTGATTCCGGCTCCCGTTCGATCACAAGTGACAGGTCAAACAGATCACGCGCACTCACATGGTCGCCGCGGTGCCAGAGCTTCTTGGCAATGATCTCTGCAGCCGTCTCGACACGAACCGACCGACGCTGCAGCGACCAGGTCTCGAAGGGCGTAGCGGTCAGATTGGGGGAAGCGACGAAATCGATCTCACCTTCCGGGCGGATCAGCTTCACATAGCCGGCGCCCTCGACATAGTCCGACGAGACTGCTTGCGCGACTTCACTGAGCCTTGGCGACACGTAGCCGAGGTACTGTGGGTCGGGAACGAAGATGTCGATGTCCTTGCTTCGCCGATGCTGGTGGCGAAGCATCAGCACCGTTCCGCCGCCGAAGGTCCAGTAGGGGTCAGCGACCCCGCGAACGCTGATCTCATCGATCAGACGAAAGGCGTGAACGAGCAGGCCTCGCCAGGGGTCTGGCGGCAGCCTGCGGGGCCGGCCGCCGGTGCTCAAACGATCGATCGTCGGCATCAGGCCCAGACCCGTCGGGGCGAATGGAGATCGCTCGCCCATCGAAAGATGTTTTGCCAGATACGCTTCGGTGGGACGTGGCCGCGTTTGGCCGCCTCTTCGACAGCCGATACGACCAAGGACAAGGGCGCCTCGTCAAGGAAGGTTGCCACGTGGGGCAACAACTCAGCGGGCACCTCACCGGTCACAAGCGCCTTGGCCAACCGGCCGGCATCGAGTTGCTCCTTGTAGCTCACGCTTGCCGTGCGGCTTGCCATCAACAGCCCGCGGTGAGGCACTGCGCGCGCGTTGGCTTCGAACTTCAGGCCCACCAGATCCAACAGAGATGCCAGCTTGGTCACGCCCAGGTCGACCAGCGTGCCCGTTTCGAGCTGATTGATCGTGGCGCGTGACAGACCGGCCATCTTCGCGAGGCGATCCTGTGAGAGACCAAGTGTCTCCCGCCTCTCACGTACGAGCAGACCGACTTCGCGCAGGTTCATGTTGACAGTGCCGATGGTGGATCAGAATTGTTGTCAAATATACTCGACAAATGTTCGGCCTGCCACGTCGGCCGTGGTGACGCTGGACCTCGGCGTTGGGCGGGCGCCTTCGCCGCAGCCGTTGCGCCAGGAGACCTGTCATACCGTCTGCATTGCTTCGGGCCGTCGGGGCGCGGGTCGCCGACAATCGTCACCAGACCCACCAAGAGCGAAGCGAGTTCATCCGTTCCATGCGCCACGACCCAAAGCCTCATGGCCCGCGACCACCGGCCCGATCCTGGTCCTGCGGCCTAGTGTGATTGAACACCATGTCTTTCGACATCGACACCCTCGAAGCACTGCGGCGCCAACACCCGGCGTGGCGCTTGCTGCTGGCCGATTCGGCCGCCTTGGTGGCGAGCTTCCTGCACCGGGTGTTCGTGCTGCCCAACCGGCGTGTCATCCACCAGGCCGAGCTGGCCACGGCACTGGACGACACGCTCTACGCTGTGCGCGAACAACGCGGGCCCGGCAGCTACCCGAAGTCGGCGCTCGAATACCTGAACGACTGGGCCGCCAACGACAAGGCCTGGCTGCGCAAGTTCTATCCGCCGGGGTCCGACGAGCCGCATTTCGACCTCACGCCGGCCACCGAGCGGGCTCTTGCCTGGCTGGGCAGCTTGAGCGAACGCGGCTTCGTCGGCACCGAGTCGCGATTGCTCACGCTGATCGAGCTGCTGCGCCAGATGAGCGAAGGCAGCGAAACCGACCCCGAAGTGCGTGTGCAGGAACTGCAGCGACGGCGCGATGCGATCGACGCCGAGATCGATCGTGTGCGCGCGGGAGACCTGCCGCTGCTGGGCGACACCGCGCTGAAGGAGCGATTCGCCCAGTTCGCCACGCTGGCGCGCGAACTGTTGGCCGACTTCCGCGAGGTCGAGCACAACTTTCGGGGCCTGGACCGCCGGGTGCGAGAGCGCATCGCGCTGTGGGACGGCAGCAAGGGCGCCTTGCTGCAAGAGATCCTGGGCGAGCGCGACCTCATCGACGAGTCCGACCAGGGACGCAGCTTTCGCGCGTTCTGGGACTTCCTGATGTCGCGCGACCGGCAGGACGAGTTGAGCGCCTTGCTCGACCGCGTGCTGCAGTTGGAACCGGTGGCCGACATGGCGCCCGATCCGCGCCTGCGGCGTGTGCACTACGACTGGCTGGAAGCCGGCGAGCAGACGCAACGCACGGTCGCCCTGCTGTCGCAGCAGTTGCGGCGCTTCCTCGACGACCAGGCCTTCCTGGAGAACCGCCGCATCATGGACATCCTGCGCGGCATCGAGTCCGGCGCGCTGGCGGTGCGCGCTCAGCAGCCCGCAGGCGACTTCACGTCGATCGACGAAACGGCGCCGAGCATCGGGCTGCCGATGGAGCGCCCGCTTCACGCCCCGCCGCTGAAACTGGCGATCACGAGCTCGCGAATTGCCGCGGGCGACGAAGACCTGGATGCGGCGGCGCTGTACTCGCAGTTCATCGTCGACAAGGCGGCGCTGGCGCAGCATGTGCGGCAGAGCCTGCAGCAGCGCAAGCAGGTCACGCTGGCCGAGCTGGTAGCGAGCCGGCCCTTGCAGCAGGGCCTGGCCGAGCTGGTGGCCTATCTCAGTCTGGCCGCCGAGCCTCGAGTGGGAGTGAACGCGATGATCGACGACAGCGTGGAAGAGCAGGTCGACTGGGTCGCGCGCAGCGGCCGGCGCAAGAGCGCCCGCCTGCCTCGGGTGATCTTCTCGAGATGACGATGAACGACGAAACATCCGTGCAAGCGAGCGGCCCGGCAGCCGAGTTGTCGTCCGTGCTGATCCCGCTGCTCAAGGGCGTGAGCTACCGCGCCGACGATGCCGCGCACTGGAGCGCACTGCTGGAGCTGCAGGGCCGCGTGCGCGACCATGTGGCGGTGCTGGGACTGGAGCTGATGGTCGACGAGGCCGAGGGCTACGCCTTCCTGCGCTCGCGCACTGTGCCCGACGACGACCCGGCTGCGAAGCTGCCGCGCCTGGTGGCGCGTCGGCCGCTGTCGTTCCCGGTGAGCCTGTTGCTGGCGCTGCTGCGCAAGAAACTGGCCGAGTTCGACGCCGCCGGCGGGGACACGCGGCTGATCCTGTCGCGCGAGCAGGTGGCCGAGCTGCTGCGCGTGTTCATGCCCGAAGGCAGCAACGAGGCGCGGCTGATCGACCAGGTGGACACGCATCTGAACCGCGTCGTCGAACTGGGTTTCGTGCGCCGGCTGCGCGGGCAGGACGGCATGTTCGAGGTGCAGCGCATCCTCAAGGCCTTTGTCGATGCGCAATGGCTGGGCGAGCTCGACGCCCGGCTGGCGGCGTACCGGGCGCAGTTGCAGGGCAGGGTGGAACCGGATGAAGAATGAGTCGTTGCCGCTGGACTTCATGGCCGACGAAAGCCTGTCGGGCTTTCGTCTGCAGCGGCTGGAGGTCTTCAACTGGGGCACCTTCGACGGCCGTGTCTGGACGCTGCGTGCCGACGGCCGCAACGCGCTGCTCACCGGCGACATCGGTTCGGGCAAGTCGACCCTGGTGGACGCGGTGACCACGCTGCTGGTGCCCGCCCACCGCGTGGCCTACAACAAGGCGGCCGGTGCCGAAGCCCGCGAGCGCAGCTTGCGCAGCTACGTGCTCGGCCACTACAAGGCCACGCGCAGCGATCTCGGCGGCTCGGGCCGGCCGGTGGCGCTGCGCGGGCCGAACAGCTATTCGGTGATCCTGGCGGTGTTCCACAACGCCGGCTACGACCAGACGGTGACGCTGGCCCAGGTGTTCTGGCTCAAGGATCCGGCCGGCCAGCCGCTGCGGCTGTACGCAGTGGCCGAGAAAGCCTTGAGCATCGCCGCCGACTTTGCCGACTTCGGCACCGACATCGTCAAGCTGCGCAAGCGCCTGCGCGCCGGCGGCGTGGTGGTGGAAGACAGCTTCCCACCCTACGGCGCGCTGTTCCGCCGCCACTTCGGCATCCACAACGAGCAGGCGCTGGAGCTCTTTCACCAGACGGTGTCGATGAAGTCGGTGGGCAACCTGACCGACTTCGTGCGCAGCCACATGCTCGAGCCCTTCGACGTGGCACCACGCCTGGCGGCGCTGATCGCGCACTTCGACGACCTGAACCGCGCCCATGAGGCGGTGCTGAAGGCGCAGCGCCAGGTGGCGCTGCTGCAGCCGCTGGTGGCTGACGGCGAACGCCATGCCGAGCTGGAGGGCGCCATCGAGCGGCAGCGCGCCGCGCGCGAGGCCCTGCAGGCCTGCTTCGCTGTTCACAAGGCCACCCTGCTGGACCAGCGCCTGCAACACCTGGCCGACGAACTGGCGCGGCACGCCAACCACGTCGAGCGGCTGGCCGCGCTGCAGCGCGAGCAGCAGGCGCAGGAGCGCGAACTGCGCCGCGCCATCGCCGACAGCGGTGGCGACCGCATCGAACGCCTGGCGCTGGAGATCGAGCGCAAGGAGGCCGAGAAGCAGCGCCGTGCCGACAGGGCCGCCCGCTACGACACGCTGCGGCAGGTGCTGGGCCTGCTGGCCGTGCACCAGGCCGAAGACTTCCTGAGCCAGCGCGCTCTGTCTGCGCCGCTGCGCGAAGCCGCAGCGCAGCGCGAGGCCGAGGTGCAGAACGAGCTGAACGAACTGGGCGTGGCCTTTGCGCAAGGCCGCCAGGAACATGCCGAGCTGGCGCAGGAGCTGGCCAGCCTGAAGGCGCGCCGCAGCAACATCGACGCCCAGCAGGTGGCCCTGCGCGCCGCGCTGTGCGAGGCTCTGAAGCTGGACGAGGCGGCGATGCCCTATGCCGGCGAGCTGATCCAGGTGCGCGACGACGAGCGCGACTGGGAAGGTGCCGCCGAACGCTTGTTGCGCAGCTTCGGCCTGTCGCTGCTGGTGCCCGACGAGCACTACGCCGCCGTCAGCGACTGGGTGGACCGCACGCAGCTGAAAGGCCGCCTGGTCTATTTCCGCGTGCGCCCGGCGCGGCGCGACGCGCGTGGCGACTTGCCCGGCCTGCACCCCGATTCGATGGCGCGCAAGTTGGCCCTCAAGCCCGATTCGCCTTTCTACGCCTGGCTGGAACGCGAGCTGACGCACCGCTTCGACCTCGCCTGCTGCACCAGCCAGGATCAGTTCCGCCGCGAGGCGCGTGCCATCACGCGCTCCGGCCAGATCAAGGGCCTCGGCGAGCGCCACGAGAAGGACGACCGCCACCGCATCGACGACCGCAGCCGCTATGTGCTGGGCTGGAGCAACCAGGCCAAGATTGCCGCGCTGGAGGGCAAGGCCCGCGTGCTACAGGCGCGCCTGGCTGAAACCGGCCAGCGCATCGCCGTGCTGCAGAAGGAACAGCAGCAGGTGCGCGAGCGACTGCAGGCCCTGGACAAGCTGGAGGAGTATCGCGACTATGCCGAGCTCGACTGGCGCAGCAGCGCCGCCGAGCTGGCCACGCTGCAGGATGAGAAGCAGCGGCTGGAGGCGGCGTCGGACGTGCTAAAGGCCTTGGCCGCGCAGCTTTCGGCGCTGGAGGCGGCACTGGCCGACACCGCTGCCCGCCTGAAGGAGCGTGAAGCCGAACAGGTCCGCGCGCTGCTGAAGCAGGAGCAGGCGCGCGCCCTGCGCGCGGCGGCGCAGCAGCGGCTCGACGCGCCCGACTTTGCGGCCCATGAGCAGCACTTCGGCCTGATCGAAGGCTGGCGCTCCGATGCCCTGGGGGATCATGTGCTCAGCGTCGAGTCTTGCGATGGCCGCGAGCAGGACATGCGCCGCTGGCTGCAGGAACGCATCGACGCCGACGACAAGAGACAGGCGCGCCTGACCGAGAAGATCGTGCGCGCCATGACCGAATACAAGGAGGCCTTCAAGCTCGACACGCAGGACGTCGATGCCAGCGTGGCGGCGGGCCCCGAGTACCGCGCCATGCTGGCGCAGTTGCAGGCCGACGACCTGCCGCGCTTCGTGGCCCGCTTCAAGGAGCTGCTCAACGAGAACACCATCCGCGAGGTGGCGCATTTCCAGTCGCAGTTGCACCGCGAGCGCGAGACCATCAAGGAACGTGTGGCGCGCATCAACGAGTCGCTGACGCAGATCGATTACAACCCCGGCCGGTTCATCGCGCTGGAAGCGCAGGCCGCCACCGACGCCGACGTGCGCGACTTCCAGACCGAGCTGCGCGCCTGCACCGAAGGCACGCTGACCGGGTCGGAGGACGCGCAGTACTCCGAGGCCAAGTTCCTGCAGGTCAAGCACATCATCGAACGCTTCCGCGGCCGCGAGGGTTCGGCCGAGGCCGACCGCCGCTGGGCGGGCAAGGTGACCGATGTGCGGCAATGGTTCGTGTTCGCCGCCAGCGAGCGGTGGCGTGAAGACGGCAGCGAACACGAGCACTACGCCGATTCCGGCGGCAAGTCGGGCGGCCAGAAAGAGAAGCTGGCCTACACCATCCTGGCTGCCAGCCTGGCCTACCAGTTCGGTCTGGAATGGGGCGCCGCGCGCTCGCGCTCGTTCCGCTTCGTGGTCATCGACGAGGCCTTCGGCCGCGGCTCGGACGAATCGGCCGAGTACGGCCTGCGCCTGTTCAAGCAGCTCAATCTGCAGCTGCTGATCGTCACGCCGCTGCAGAAGATCCACATCATCGAACCCTTCGTGGCCAGCGTCGGCTTCGTGCACAACGAGGACGGCAGCGCTTCGAAGCTGCGCAACCTGGGGATCGAGGAATACCGCACGCAGCGCGGCGTCGAGGAGCACCGCGCGCAGCACGGCGTGGAAGATCAAATCGCGCAGCGCGATGCCGCGGCATGACGAGCACGTGGACCACCGCCGCCGACCTGCGCGCCCAGGTGCTGCGGCGCTGGGACAAGGGCGAGCTGCTGGCCGAGCTGGTCGTCCCCGTCGATCTGTTCCCCTTGCGCCTGAGCCTGCGCGCACCCTCGTCGAGCGAGCTGTCCGAGCGCTTCGACGCCGTGCGCGCCTGGGCTGCCGAGCTGCAACAGGGCAGCCGCGCCGGCTGCCGGCTGATGATGCGCGAGGTGCGGCACCGCGTCATCGGGCAGAACAGCCTGCCCGGCGAGGCCTGGGTGGACACGCTGGACGACGCGCTGCGGCTCATCGGCAAGGCGCGCGACGCGCGGGCTTTCCAGACCCTGCTTGCCGCCACGCGGCAGCAGCAGCCGACCTTGCTGCCCTGGCTGCAGCGGCAGCCGCTGCGCACGCTGGCCCTGGCCGACGTCTGGCCGAAACTGCTGGACGTCGTGGCCTGGCTGCAGGCTCACCCGCGACCCGGCGTCTACCTGCGGCAGGTGGACCTGAGCGGCATCCACAGCAAGTTCATCGAAGCACAGCGCGGCGTGCTCGCCGAACTGCTGGACTTGGCGCTGCCGGCCGAGGCCATAGACGCTGCGGCCAGCGGGGCGGCGCAGTTCGCGCGCCGCTATGGCTTTCGCGACAAGCCGGCACGGGTGCGCTTGCGTTTCCTCGACCCGGACCACCAGGCCTGGGTGCCCTGCACCGATGCCGACTACACCTTGTCGCAGGAAGCGTTTGCCAAGCTGGCGCCGGCTGCACGGCGTGTCTTCATTACCGAGAACGAGATCAACTTCCTGGCCTTCCCGCCCGCCGCAGACAGCCTGGTGGTCTTCGGTGCCGGCTATGGCTTCGACGCCCTGGCGCAGGCGGCCTGGCTGCAGCAGCGCGCGCTGCACTACTGGGGCGACATCGACACCCACGGCTTCGCCATCCTCGACCAGCTGCGCGCGCACTTCCCGCAGGCGCAGTCCTTCCTGATGGACCGCGACACCTTGTTCGCCCACCAGGCGCAGTGGACCGAGGAGCCCCAGCCGACGCAGCGCGACCTGCCGCGCCTGAACGAGGACGAACGCCGGCTCTACGACGACCTGCGCTGGCGCCGGCTGCGCGACGAGCCGCTGCGGCTGGAACAGGAGCGCATCGCCTTCGGCTGCGTCGAGCGGGCGGTGGCGGCCCTGGTTTCGTAGCAGACGCCGCAGCGGCAACAATGCAGCACCCGCCGCCACCACAAACTTAAGCCATGCCCGCTGCCTCACTGCGCAAATCCAAGCCCGCAACGCCGTCCAAGACGAGCAGCGAACCCCGCCTGTCACGCACCCGCCGGCCCGAGGCCCTGCCGGTGGCCGACTGGCAAGCGGCCTTGCGCCGCCAGTTCGGTCGCGAGCAGCGCTTCGGCTTGCGCAACCTGGGCACCGAACCGGTGTTCTCGACGTTCCGCGTCGACAACCCCGACAGCGGCACGCACTACCGGGTCACCGTCCGTGGCCTGGAGCCCGGCCGCAACGAGTGCAGCTGCCGCGACTACGCCACCAACCACCTGGGCACCTGCAAGCACATCGAGTTCACGCTGGCGCGGCTGCAGGCACGCCGCGGCGGCAAGGCGGCCCTGGCACGCGGCCATGCGGCGGCATACAGCGAGATTCGGCTGGACTATCTCGGCGCCCGCCAGCTGCGCCTGCACCCCGGCACCGGCTGCCCGCCGGGCCTGCTGAACCAGGCGCGCCAGCACTTCGACCCCGCTGCCGGCTGGTCGCTGCCGTGGAGCCGGCTGGACGACGTGAGCGCGCTGGCGCGGGCGGCGCAGGCCGCTGGTCACGAGCTGCGTGTCGGCGACGATGTCTGGGCCTTCATCGCCCAGGTGCGCGACGCCGAGCAGCGCCAGCACACTCTCACCCAGGCCTACCCCAAGGGCGTGCACGACAAGGCGCTGCACAAGCTGCTGAAGGCCCGCCTGTACCCGTACCAGGCCGAAGGCGCGCTGTTCGCGGCGCGTGCCGGGCGGGCCTTGCTGGGTGACGAGATGGGCTTGGGCAAGACGGTGCAGGCCATCGCCGCGGCCGAGCTGATGGCACGCCACTTCGGCGTGCAGCGTGTTCTGATCGTGTGCCCCACCTCTCTGAAGCACCAGTGGAAGGCGGAGTTCGGGCGTTTTGCCGAGCGCGAGGCCCAGGTGATCCACGGGCTGCGAGCGCAGCGCCAAGCTCAGTACGCCGAAGACACTTTCTGCCGCATCGTCAACTACGAGATGCTGGCGCGCGACGCCGACCTCATCGACGAATGGGCGCCCGAACTGGTGATCGCCGACGAGGCGCAGCGCATCAAGAACTGGAACACGGTGGCGGCCCGCGCGCTCAAGCGCATCGCCAGTCCCTACGCGCTGGTGCTCACCGGCACACCGCTGGAAAACCGGCTCGAAGAGCTGATCTCCATCGTGCAGTTCGTCGACCAGCACCGCCTGGGCCCGACATGGCAGCTGCTGGACGAGCACCAGTTGCGCGACGACGCCGGTCGCGTCATCGGCTACCGGGCGCTCGACCGCATCCAGCAGACCCTGGCGCCGGTGATGCTGCGCCGGCGCAAGGCCGAGGTGTTGACCCAACTGCCCGAGCGCGTGGACAGCCGCCTCTTCGTGCCGCTGACGCCGCAACAGCGTGTGCACCACGACGAGAACGGTGGCATCGTCACGCGCATCGTGTCGCGCTGGCGCAAGACCGGCTACCTGTCGGATGTGGACCAGCGCCGCCTGCAGTGCGCGCTGCAGAACATGCGCATGGCCTGCAACAGCACCTTCCTGCTCGACCATGAAACCGACCACGGCCACAAGGCCGACGAACTGCTGACATTGCTCGATGAGTGGCTGGAGGACCCGGCCGCCAAGGTGGTGGTGTTCAGCCAGTGGCTGGGCACGCACGAGATCATCCGCCGCCGACTGGCTGGCAGACCCTGGGGCCATGTGCTGTTCCACGGCGGTGTGCCGGGTGAACATCGCGGTGCGCTGGTCGAGCGTTTCCACGCCGACCCCGACTGCCGCATCTTCCTGAGCACCGACGCCGGCGGCGTCGGCCTGAACCTGCAGCATGCCGCTGCGCTGGTCGTCAACATGGACCTGCCGTGGAACCCGGCGGTGCTGGAGCAGCGCATCGGCCGCGTGCATCGCATGGGGCAGTCGCGCGGCGTGCAGGTCGTCAACCTCATCGGCCAGGGCAGCATCGAAGAGGGCATGCTGGGCGTGCTGGCCTTCAAGAAGAGCCTGTTCGCCGGCGTGCTGGACGGCGGTGCCAGCGAGGTCTTTCTGCAGGGCACGCGGCTGGCCAGCTTCATGAAGAGCGTGGAGCAGGTGGCCGGGGCGATGGGCGTGGATGAGGGGGTGGGGGAGAGCGAAGGGCCGGCATCGGCGAACGCGGGTGGCGCGTCGGGCGAGCAGGAACCCACGCTGTCCGAAGCGACAGTGCCGCCGCAGCCGGTGCCCGCTGCGTTGTCCGACGACGCACCTGCGCCCCCGGAGGGCCCTGCACTTGCTGCCGATCGCAGCGAGCACGCCGTGCCCGACGCCGACCCCTGGGCCGACCTGCTTCAGGCCGGTGCCGCGATGCTGCAGGGCCTGGCTGCACAGCGTCAGCCCGGTGCCGCGCCGCCCATCCGCATCGAGCGCGACCCGCAGACGGGCCAGCCCAGTCTGCGGCTGCCGCTGCCCGACCCGGGTTTGTTGCAGCAACTGGCGAAGGCGTTGGCGCCGTGGTTGAAGAGCTGAGATCGTCATCAGCACATCGACATGCCGCCTCCTGAGGGAGACAGACGGACCGGTCGACTGCCCCTGAGCCGTATCGCGCGCTATAAAAGGTCCGCCCTGACCAGGTCAGAGCACCTTGACCCCAGGCAGCTTGCGCATGCCACGGTCGAAGGTAGCGGTGAAGTCACAGCCGTGGCGAGCATGCTTGGCGACGACTAGGCAGTCAGAGAAGCCGCAATTGCCCCGTTCGAACTGCTCGCTTGCTTGAATCACCGCCTCACGGTCCTCGAACGCAAAGGCAGGCTCGTCCAGCAGACTGCGAACAGCGATCAACTGGGCTGCCTTGTCTTGCTCGAACGCCGACCGCAGGGTCCACACCGCTTCCGCCAGGACCACATCCGTCACCAGTAACGACCCCGGCGTGCTGCCGTGCCCTGCCAGCAACGCGTCGATACGCTTGTTCTGCGCTGGGTCATCGTTGAGCCACAGGCGCAGCAGGATGTTCGTGTCGATGCCGATCATCGGCCGCCGGTATTGCGGCCACCGTGCGCCGGGGCGTTCTTGTTCCGCAGGTGCTTGGAGACCGCCTCGTCCATCTGCTCCACGGTCAGCGGCGTGGCATGCGGCGACTTGAGCAACCCACGGATGCGCCGCGCATCGGGCAAGACCTGCCGAGCGGTGATCGTGTTGTCCTCCAGGATCTGGAAGTCGAGCATCGATCCGGCATCGAGGCCGAGCCGATCGCGAATCTCCTTGGGCAGCGTGATCTGGCCCTTGCTGGTGAGTGTGGCGAGCATGAAAAGAGCCCCCCGTAGGAAGTCGATTCCTTACATTCTAATGCAGTAAGGAATTCTATGCCGATTGCCCCTCGCTCTTCGCGTGAAGTCGGGCGTACATCGCCTGGTCGAAGCGACTACTTGATGCGCCTGAGCATAAACCATATTTTCGTCGAATGTTTGCAATCGACGAACGTTTGAACCATACTGGGGCCCACGCTAACCCGCGACCGCTGCCCCTGTCATGCGATCCGCTGTCACCCATACGCAAAAAGTACTGCAGCTGGTGCGCAAGAACGGCTGGCTGCGCGCGAGCGATCTGGCCGATGCGGGTGTGCCGCGCGTGGTACTGACACGCATGGCGGCCAGCGGCCAACTGGAGCGAGCAGCGCGCGGGCTGTACCGTCTTCCAGATGGCGGTAGCTCCGAGCATGAAGGCCTGGTAACGGTGGCCAGCAAAGTGCCACAGGCCGTCGTCTGCCTGCTGAGCGCGCTGCAGTTTCACGGGTTGACCACCCAGCTGCCGTGGCAGGTCTGGATTGCGATGCCGCGCGGAAGCCATGTGCCGCGGCTCGAATACCCGCCCATCAGGATGGTGCAGTTCACCGGCGAGGCCTACACGCAGGGCATCGAGGCCCACGAGCGCGATGGCGTCACGCTGCACGTGTTCAGCGTGGCCAAGACTGTCGCCGACTGCTTCAAGCACCGGAACAAGATCGGAATGGACGTGGCGCTGGAGGCGCTGAAGGACGCCAGGGCGCAGGGCAGGGCGAGCTTCGACGACCTGTGGAGCTGTGCCAAGGTGTGCCGCGTTTCCAACGTGATGCGGCCTTACATGGAAGCTGTGGCATGAACTGCTCCGGCGTTCACGCGGCAGGCGATGCGTCCAAGGGGAAGATAGATCGCTGGACGAGGGTGCAGCGATGACCCGGGATCGCGCAGCCTCGGTGAGGGCACGCTTGCTGAATGTCGCCAAAGCTACCGGTGCGGACTTCAACCTTGTGCTGGTTCGCTTCGCGCTCGAGCGGCTGTTGTTTCGCCTGTCCACTTCAGCCCACGCGGACCGCTTTGTCCTGAAGGGCGCGCTGCTCTTTACGCTCTGGTACGACCTGCCTCACCGCGCGACGCGGGACGCTGACCTGCTGGGATTCGGGCCGAGCGATCCCGGCTCGATGACCGGTGTTTTCAGAGAGATCGCTTCGGTCGCAGTCGACGACGGCATGGCTTTCGATCCGGCGTCGGTTCGCGTCGGAGATATCCGAAAGGATGCAGGCTACAGCGGCGTGCGGGTCACGCTGAATGGCAAGCTCGCCAACGCACGCTGCGTTGCCCAGGTGGACGTGGGATTCGGGGATGCCGTCACACCGGGCCCGACAGATGCGGTCTACCCCGTGCTGCTGGACGATTTGCCTGCGCCACGCCTGCGCACCTACCCTGTCTACACCGTCGTCGCCGAGAAGTTGCACGCGATCGTGGTGCTCGGCATGGTGAACAGCCGCCTGAAGGACTATCTCGATCTGGTTGTGATGATGGAGCGCGAGGCACTCGATGAGCCGACTCTCGCCCTCGCCATTGCCGCGACCTTTCAGCGGCGCGGCACTGGCGTGCCGAATGCACCGCCTGTTGGGTTGAGCGACGAGTTCGCGTTCGACCCGACGCGCATTGCGCTGTGGCAATCGTTGCTGAAGAAGAACGATATCGTGCATCGGCCACTGGTGGACGTGGTCATGGTGCTTCGCGTGGCCCTGTGGCCTGCCGTCGTGCAGGCCGG
>JBGQEX010000089.1:0-17034 GCA_041496605.1 Piscinibacter sp. | reverse complement strand
GAGGCGAGCTGGTTGGCCTGGCGCGCCGAGTCGGCGCTTTGCTTGACGGTGCCGGTGAGCTGTTCCATCGCCGAGGCCGCCTGCTGCAGGTTCGACGCCGTCTGCTCGGTGCGCGCGCTCAGGTCCTGGTTGCCGCTGGCAATCTCGGTGCTGGCGGTGGAGATGCTGTCGGTCGAGGTACGCACCTGGCTGACCATGTGGTGCAGCGACGACTGCATGTGGCCCAGGGCGCGCAGCAGCTCGCCGAGCTCGTCCTGGCGCTGCGAATCCAGCGGCTGAGACAGGTCGTTGCGCGCGATCACCCGGGCGGCAGCCACCGCTTCCTGCAGCGGGCGCGTCACCGAACGCATGATGATGTAGGCCATGCCGGCGCCGAGGCCGAGGCTCACGACCAGCAATCCGAGCAGCAGGGTCTTCGCCAGCGCCAGTGCGGCGCGCACTTCGTCGCCGCGCTGCGCGGCGCGGTTGCGCTCGTACTTCTGCAGCGCACCCATCGCGGCCAGGTAGGTCTCGGAGGCCGGAACCAGCTTTTCCTTCAACAAGGTGTCGACGGCCGGCTGGTCGGACTGCTTCAGGTACTCGTACAACTGGGTGCGCGTTGCGAGGTAGGTCTGGCGCTTCTCGGCGATCGTGGCCATCAGGCGCTTGCCCTCGTCGGTGGTGATCGAGCCTTCCAGCGATTTCTGAAGCTCGCCGATCTGCGCTGTCGTTTCCTGGATCAGCGGCTTGAAGTAGGTTTCGACGTCGGGCAGGCCCGCGGCCTTGGCGATCGCGATCACCCGGCTCATGTTCAGGTGCGACTTTTGCAGCCACACGTCGGCGATGCCGGCGTTGCGCTCGAGATCGAGGGCGGTGTCCATGTCGCTCTGGGTTTGAACCAGGCGCACATACGAGATGCCGACGATCGCCACCAGCAGCGCGAGCACGCAGCCGAAGCCAAGCGCCAGTCGGGTACCGATTTTCAAGTTGTTCAGGTTCATCCGGATCTCTCGTCAGGTTGTAGCGAAGCGCCGCGAGGCGCGGGAGTCGACCATGCCGGCGTCGCGGTTCAATGCCGCGAGCGGCGCACCAGGCTGCCGACGTCGAGAATCAGCGCGACGCGGCCGTCGCCCATGATCGTGGCGCCCGACACGTCGTTGACCTTGCGGTAGTTGGCCTCGAGGTTCTTCACGACGACCTGCTGCTGGCCGAGAAGCTCGTCCACCAGCAAGGCGACGCGCCCGCCTTCGGCTTCGACGACGACCATGATCCCGGCCACGTGCTCGAAGTCGAAGCGCGGCACCTGGAACACGTCTTCGAGGCCGATCACCGGCATGTACTCGTCACGCACCTCGACCACGCGGCCGCTGCCGCCGATGGTCTTGATGGTCTGGTCCTGCACCTGGAACGACTCGACCACCGAGGACAGCGGCAGGATGTAGACCTCGTCGCCGACGCCCACGCTCATGCCGTCCATGATGGCCAGCGTGAGCGGCAAGCGCACCGACACCCGCATGCCGTAGCCGTCGGCGGAGTCGATCTCGACCGTGCCGCCGAGCGAGGTGATGTTCTTCTTCACCACGTCCATGCCGACACCGCGGCCCGAGACGTCGGTGACCACGTCGGCGGTGGAGAAGCCGGGTTCGAAGATCAGGTTCCACACCTCCTGATCGGTCATCGAGTCGGGCGCGGCAATGCCACGCTCGCGTGCCTTCTTCAGCAGCTTGTCGCGCGATAGGCCGCGGCCGTCGTCGCGCACTTCGATGACGATCGAGCCGCCCTGGTGCGAGGCCGACAGCGTGATCGTGCCGTGGTCCGACTTGCCCTTGGCGAGGCGCTCTTCGGGCAGCTCGATGCCGTGGTCGCAGGAATTGCGCACCAGGTGCGTCAGCGGGTCGGTGATCTTTTCCACCAGGCCCTTGTCGAGTTCGGTGGCTTCGCCCTGGGTCACGAACTCGACCTTCTTGCCGAGCTTGTTGGCCAGGTCGCGCAACATGCGCGGGAAACGGTTGAACACGACCGACATCGGGATCATGCGGATCGACATCACCGATTCCTGCAGATCGCGGGTATTGCGGTCGAGGTCGGCCAGGCCGGCCACCAGGTGCTGGTACAGCGCCGGGTCGACGTCCTTGCTGTTCTGCGCCAGCATGGCCTGCGTGATGACGAGTTCGCCGACCAGGTTGATGAGCTGGTCGACCTTCTCGACCGACACGCGCAGCGTCGACGCTTCGAGGGCGGCGGCGGGGGCCTTGTCGGCCTTGGCCACGGACCGCGCAGCAGGCTGGCTCGTCGTGGCGGCGGGCGGCGCGGCGGTCCCGCTGTCGGGCGCTTCGCTCGCGCTCGCGCTGCCGGGGGCGCCCGGCGCGTCGTCGAAGAATCCGTAGCCGGGGTCGGCTTCGGCTTCGGCTTCCGCCGGTACGCCCGGAGCGCCCTCGTGGAAACCGTAGCCGGGGCCGAACGGCAGCAGGGCCACGTGCTCGCGCGCCACGTGGAAGGTGAACAGGTCCAGCAGGTCGCTGTCGCTGCTGTTGGTGACGATCTTGAAGCGGCGCATGCCGTCGCTGGACTGGCCGCCGTCGATCGGCTCGATGGTGCCGAGGTCGACGATTTCCTCGAACAGCTCGACCAGGCTGTTGGCCTGGGTGGGATCGTCCAGCGGGCCGACGCGCAGTTCGAGCATGCGGGCGTGATCGCGCGGATCGACCTGGGGGGCCGAGCGCGGTGGCGCGGCCACAGGCGCTGCCAGCACCGATGTGCGTGCGACGCTGCCCAGCGCCGCCGGAGGCGCTTGGCCGTCCGACATGGCGCGGATGCCGAACAACAGCTCGGTGGTGTCGATCTCCGGGCCGCCGCCGCCCTGGTGGCGCGCCAGCTGGGCGCGCAAGGCATCGCCGGCCTGCAGCAGCACGTCGACCATCGCGGGGGTCGGCGCGAGTTCATGGCGGCGCAGCTTGTCGAGCAGCGTCTCCATCTGGTGGGTCAGCTCGGCCACGTCGCCGAAGCCGAAGGTGGCGGCGCCGCCCTTGACCGAGTGGGCGCAGCGGAAGATCGAATTCAGCTCTTCGTCGTCGGCAGATTCGATGTTGATTTCCAGGAGCTGCTGCTCCATGCGGTCCAGGTTCTCGCCGGCTTCTTCGAAGAAGACCTGGTAGAACTGGCTCAGATCAATCCCGGCGCCGAGGTTTGCGCCTTCTGAAGTCATCTCGCCCATGGGTTTCGTGCTCCGTGCTCTTGTGATCGGGTTGGCGAGTCGGGTCAGCGCACGACTTTCTTGATGACTTCAATCAGCTTGGCGGGGTCGAATGGCTTGACCAGCCAGCCGGTGGCGCCGGCGCCGCGGCCGGCCTGCTTCATCTGGTCGCTCGACTCGGTGGTCAGGATCAAGATCGGCGTGGTCTTGAACTTCGGGTTGTCGCGCAGCTTCTTGGTCAGGCTGATGCCGTCCATGCGAGGCATGTTCTGGTCGGTCAACACCAGGTCGAAGTCGCGGCTGCCCGCTTTCTCCCAGGCGTCCTGCCCGTCCACCGCCTCGACGACGTTGTAGCCCGCGCTCTTGAGCGTGAAAGTCACCATCTGGCGCATGGATGCGGAGTCGTCCACGGCGAGGATTGAATGCATAGCGTTCTCCGAAGTCTCGGTTGGATGTCGGTCGGTTCGACGAATACTTAAAAAAGCGTGATGGAACCGGCGTCCATCTCATCCTGGGTCACGGGGTTGGGGCGCAACGGCGCCTCCGAGACGATGGCCTCGCCGTCTTCGTCGTCACCCATCGTCACGCGGGCGATCTGATCCGCGCAGCTGCGCAGGCGCCTGTGGGTGTGGTTGATCAGTTGCGAGGCCATGTCCTGGAACTGCAGCGCGGTGACCGCGCCGCCGAGCTGCATTCCCAGGCGCTGGATGCGGTCCTGGTAGGCGCCGTCCGCCGTGGCAGCGGGCACCGGCGGCTCCTCGCTCAGCGCGCGCACCTGTTCATAGGCGCCGTGAAAGCTTTGCAGCAGGGTGTCGCACGATTGCGCCAGCAGCGTCTGCAGGCGGTCGAGGTCGTTGGTGGCCGTCATCAGGTGGTCCTGAAGATCGGCAGCCGCCAGCAGGGGCAGCGGGCTCCCATCGATTGGCTCGTTGATGTCATTCATCAGCGTCGTGCTCCGCAAACGGCTCATGGGCGATGGACGCGCGACACGCCAGGCGTGCGAACGCGCGTCCGAGAGGCAATTGACTGCGCATGAATGCCATTTTCGGCAAGCGGTGGCCGGACATTAGCGAAATCACCCGGGCAAAGGCGGCCCAATTCAACGCCGCAGTCCCTCCGGACGGGGGCCGTGCGCGCATTTGCGCCCGCGCGGTGCCGTTGCATACTTCACGCATGACCCTTGCTTCGACCGCCCCCCCGTTGCGACTGCTGCATCTGGAGGACTCGGAACTCGACCACGAGCTCACGCTCGCTCACCTGCAGCGTGGCGGTCTGGCCGTGCAGGCGCTGCGGGTCGATTCGGAGGCCGAGTACCTGCTTGCGCTGGAGCAGCCGTGGGACGTGATCGTCTCCGACTACAACCTGCCCGGTTTCTCGGGCCTGGTGGCGCTGGACCTGCTCAAGGCCTACGGGCGCGACGTGCCGTTCGTGCTGGTGTCGGGCGAAATCGGCGAAGACACCGCGGTCGAGGCGATGCGCAACGGCGCCAGCGATTACCTGCTGAAGAACAACCTGGCGCGGCTGGTGCCGGCGCTGCTGCACGCCATCGAGGCCAGCGAGACGCGGCGCGCGCGCGAACGCGCCGACCTGGAGCTGGGCGTGTCCAAGCAGCGCCTGCACGAACTGGCGCAGCACCTGCAGACCAGCGTCGAGATGGAACGCGCTGCGATCGCCCGCGAGATTCACGACGACGTCGGCGGTTCGCTCACGGCACTCAAGTTCGACCTGGCCTGGATCGTTCGCCATACCGATGCGCCCGAGGTGGTTGCGCGGGTCAGCTCGGCCCTGGAGACCGTGACGCTGGCCATCGAGGCGAGCCAGCGCATCATGCACAACCTGCGCCCGGCCATCCTCGAGCAGGGGCTGCTGGCCGCGCTGCAATGGATGGCGGCACGCTTCGAACGGCGCACCGGTGTGATCTGCGTGCTGCGCGTGCCGCAGCCGGTGCCGCCGCAACTGCAGCAGCTGCCGGCCGGCGTGCCGCTGGTGGCCTACCGCACTGCGCAGGAGGCGCTGACCAACATCACGAAGCATGCACAGGCATCGAAGGTACAGATCGACCTGGTGCTGGCCGGCGGCGTGCTGTCGCTCGAAGTCAGCGACAACGGCCGGGGCTTGAGCCAGGAGGACCTGGCCAAGGTCCGCTCGTTCGGCATCCGCGGCCTGCATGAGCGCGCGCGCACGGTGGGCGGCTGGGTGGACCTCAGCAGCGGCCCGGGTGGCACCACCTTGATCCTGTCGGTGCCCTTGCAGGAGGCCGAAGCGAGCGCCAGCGCGCTCCAACGGTCTGCACCGGGGACCGACGACGCCGATCCGAGCAGCTGGGGAGCCCTATGATTCGAGTCATCCTCTGCGACGACCACGCGCTGATCCGCCGCGGCATCCGCGACACGCTGTCCGACGCCCCCGACATCGAGGTCGTCGGCGAGGCCGGCGACTACGGCGAGCTGCGCACGCTGCTGCGCAACAACTCCTGCGACGTGCTGGTGCTCGACATCAACCTGCCCGGCCGCAGCGGCCTCGACGTGTTGCATGTGCTGAAGGACGAAGGCGCGACGCTGCGCGTGCTGGTGGTGTCGATGTACCCGGAAGACCAGTACGCGATCCGCGCCCTGCGCGCCGGTGCGTTCGGCTACGTGAACAAGGGCGGCGACCCGGCGCTGATCGTTGCTGCTGTGCGCACGGTGGCGCAGGGACGCAAGTACGTCACGCCCGAGATTGCGCAGATGCTGGTCGAGAGCCTGACCACGCCGATGAGCGAGATGGCGCACGAGAAGCTGTCCGATCGGGAACTGCAGACGCTGGTGCTGATCGCCTCGGGCAAGCGCCTGTCCGACATCGCCGAGGAGCTGATGCTCAGCCCCAAGACCGTCAGCGTATACCGTGCGCGCGTGCTCGAAAAGCTAGCGCTGGCCAACAACTCGGAGCTGACGGTCTACGCGATCCGCAACGGCCTGGTGGGCAACTGAAACGCGGGGGGGCCGGGCAGCTTCCCGAACCTTTGTCTCGAAGATCGTCATCCCGGCGTACGCCGGGATCCACTGCGTGAAGGTCGGAACCGGTCACAAGGTATGCCGCAGCATGCCGCGCGCGGACGGTGGGTACCGGCGTTCGCCGGTACGACGGTGCGAGGGACGGCACGCCCCATTTCGGCGCCGACAGCGCGCATTCGCGCGTCGGCTACGTCGGCGCCCGAATGCGCGCTTCCACCGCTCGCAAGTGCGGCGCCAGCAAGCCGATCTCGTCGCGCAGGTCGCGCAAACAGATGCGGGCCTGGGCTGCGTCGAACGGCCGCGTTTCGGCCAGTTGCTGCAGCTGTTCGGCCTGCCGCACGGCCGGCTGCGCGGCAAAGGCGAGCAGCAGGCCTTTCATCGAGTGCGCGCGGTGGGCCAGCGCGCGCGTGTCGCCGCCGACGATGGCCGCGCTCATGGCGGCCATTTCCTTGGGCAGCTCGGCCAGGAAGGGCGCCGCGATGATCTCCACCGTTTGCGGGTCGGCTTGTTCCAGCGTCGAGCGGTAGATCTCGCTGCGGCTGTCGTCGACCTGCTGGCGCGACAGATGCCGCTCCAGCGCGTGCAGCAGCTCGCGCGCGCGCAACGGCTTGCTGAGGAAGTCGTCCATGCCGGCGTCCAGGCACCGGCGGCGGTCGTCCTCCATCGCGCTGGCCGTCAGCGCGACGATCGGCGTGCGCGCCCGGCCGCTGTTGCGCTCGAATTCGCGCATCAGCCGGGTCGCCTCCAGGCCGCTGATGCCGGGCATGTGCACATCCATCAGCACCAGATCGAATCGGCCGTTGGCGTGCAGCAGCGCCGCCTGGCCGCCGTCGCTCGCCACCGTGACATCGTGGCCCCAGCGCTTGAGCAGCGTCACCGCCAGCAGCTCGTTGATCGGGTTGTCTTCGGCCAGCAGCACCTGGGCGCGCGCGCCTGTCTTGGCCAGCGTGTCGCGCGTCAACATGCCGCTGCGGCCCGCCTCGGCCGGCACGCGCTGCGCCAGCACCTGGCGCAGCACGGCCTCGATCTCGCGCTGCGTCGTCGGCTTCATCAGGTAGGCATGAATGCCGGCCTTGCGGCACTCGTCGATCTCGCCGGGCAGCCCCGACGAGGTCAGCAGAATCACCGGCACCGGCGTGGGCGTGAGTTCGGCGAGCGACTGGGCGACTTCGACGCCGCTGCGCCCGGGCATCAGCAGGTCGAGCAGCACCGCGTCGAACGGTGCAGTCTCGGCCACCAGCTTGAGCGCACTGTCGCCATCGGCGGCGCACACCGGAACGCACTTCATGTTGAGCAACATGCGCTCGAGAATGCGCCGGTTGGTCGCTTGATCGTCGACCACCAGGACGCGCCGGCCGTTGAGCGTGGCGGCATCGCGCACGGGTTCGACGCTGCCGGCATCGACCTCGAACGGCAGCTCGACCACGAACTCGGAGCCGTGCCCGGGTTCGCTGGTCAATGCCACGCTGCCGCCCAGCAGGCCGCACAGGCGCCGCGTGATCGTCAGGCCCAGGCCGGTCCCGCCGAAGCGCCGGGTGATCGAGTTGTCCTCCTGCGCGAAGGGTGCGAACACCTGGGCCTGCTTGTCCGGCGGAATGCCGATGCCGGTATCGCGCACGCTGAAGCGAATCCACAGGCGCGCATCGCGAGGCGCGGCGGGCTGTACGGTCACGACCACCTCGCCGGCGTCGGTGAACTTGATGGCGTTGCTCAACAGGTTGGTGAGCACCTGGCGCAAGCGCCCTGGATCGCCGAACAGGTTCTGCGGCAGCGTGGGGTCGATGTCGAGTGCCAGCGCCACGCCGCGCGCATTGGTGCGCGGCGCCATCGGGCGCAGCGTTTCCAGCAGCAGCCGGTCGAGATCGAACGCGACGCGCTCGACGCTCAGATGGCCGGCCTCGATCTTCGAGAAATCGAGGATGTCGTTGATGATGTGCAGCAGCGCATCGGCCGATGACTTGACGATGCCGAGGTATTCGCGCTGCTCGGGGTCGAGCGACGTGTCGAGCACGATGTCGGTCATGCCGATGATGCCGTTCATCGGCGTGCGGATCTCGTGGCTCATGTTGGCGAGGAACTCGCTCTTCATGCGGCTCGCGCTCTCGGCGGCCTCCTTGGCCTGCAGCAACGCGCGCGTGGCCCGTTTCTGGTCGGTGACGTCCATCAAGGTGCCGATCAGGCCGATGATCCTGCCCTGGCTGTCGCGCAGCGGCGCCTTGCTGACCGCGCAGTCGACCTCGCGGCCGTCGACCAGGGTCATGCGGAATTCGTAGGCGACGCCACGGCCCTCTTCGAAGATGCGGAGGTCCGATTCGTTGTGCAGCGGATTGAGCGCCTGCGCATGCGACTCGTCGACGGTGCGGCCGAGGAACTGCTCGGCCGGCACGCCGAAGTACGTGGTGTAGGCGGGGTTGACGCGCAGGTAGCGGCCCTGGCGGTTCTTGACGAACAGCGGGACCGGATTGCACTCCACCAGGGCGTCGATGAAGGTCAGCTGTTCGCTCAGGCGGTCGGCGGCCTGCTTGCGTTCGCTGATGTCGTTGAGCGTGCCGGTCACGCCTTCGAGTCGGCCGGCAGAGTCGAAGACCCCTTGGGCGTAGGCCTCCATCCAGATCGGCTCGCCGTCGCGGGTCGTGTAACGCATCTCGCGGCGGCAGTAGGTCTTCGCGCCGGACACCAGCGCGGAGAAATCGGCGACGCACAGGGGCTTGTCCTCGGCGTGAAGGAAATCGGTCAGGCGCCTGCCGAGGCTGTCTTCGATGCGGTGGCCGGTGGTCTGTTCCCAAGCCGCATTGAGGAAGGTCAGGCGGCCCTCCGCGTTGGCGCGGAAGACGGTTTCGCGCAGGCTGTCGACGGTCGTGCGGTACTGGTGCTCCGAGCGTGCCACCTGTTCGCCCATTCGCTTGCGTTCGGTCACGTCGGTGCGGATGGCGATGAACTTGGAGATCCGCCCGCTGCTGTCGACGAAGGGCACGATCGTCGCCTGCACCCAGAACAGGTCGCCGCTGCGGGTGCGGTTGCAGATCTCGCCGCGCCAGATGCGGCCGGACGTGATGGTGCGCCACAGCGACTCGAAGAACGACGCCGGGTGGCGCCCCGACTTGATGATGCGGTGCGTGTGGCCGAGCAGTTCGCCGCGCGGATAGCCGCTGATCTGGCAGAAGCGGTCGTTGACGTAGGTGATCACGCCGGCGGTGTCGGTGATCGAGACGATGGCGTGGTCGTCGACCGCGCTCTTCAGGTTGCGCAGTTCGGCGCGCTCGTCGTGCAGCTGTTCGACCAGCGCCGAGATCGACGCCGACAGCGTTTCCAGGTCGTCGGCATCGTTGCCTTCGAGCGGCATCGCGAACGTAGTGCTCGGCACCGCCATCGGTTGCACCAGCGACTGCAGCGAGGCGATGGCGCGGGTGCGGCTGGCCAGGTCGGCGGCCAGGCGCGTGTTGCTGGCGATCAGCTCCTGCGAACTCAATTCGAGGCTGCGCGTTCGCAGATGCAGGTCGCGGTCGAACTGCTCGTAGCTCGCGTCGACCTTGTCGAGCAGCCCTTGCAGACCGGCCAGGACCGTGCGCAGCTGCGGGTCGAGCGACTCGTTCGCAGACGCCTCGCGGGCGCGCGCACACAGGGCATGCGCCTCCTGCGGCGTGGCCGCGCCCCACAGGCGGCGAAGCTGGCGTGCGAGGGTGCGGTTCATGGCGCCGTGCGCGATCGCCGAGTCACTCGGTGATCCAGGTGATGGTCATCGTCTGGTTGTGCAAACGGCAGTCGCCGATGAACTCCGACCCCGAGATCTCGCCGTACGAATAGAAGCCCGCGACGACGGCTTGCGAGCCGAGCACGCTGGCCACCGCCTCGACTTCTTCGTCGACACGCTCGCCCATCACCAGTTTGCGGCCAACGCAGCTCACCAGCAGCGCCAACGCGGGCCCGCGATGTCGGAGGCTGAGCGGCTGCAGCTTCAACGCGGCGCGCTCGGCGGCGTCGATCAGCCGCTCGGTCGAGGCGTGCATCAGCTTCAGGTAGCCGCCCTCGGGCACATCGCCGGCCAGCGTCAGCGATCCGGCCGCCTCGTCGACACCGAGAATGGTGCGGATGGTGCCACTGCTCTCCTGGTTGTCGCGCAGCAGTTCGAACGGAAACAGCAGGCCCGACGCCGGCAGGTCGCGAGCGTAGTCGCCGAGGTAGCGCTTGTAGATGTTCAGCGCGCTCTCGCCGTCGAGTTGGTACAGCACGTTGTGCTCGCAGCGCGTGACGCGGCGCGCTGGACCGAACGGCACCCAGCCGCCGAAGCTGCTGTTGCCGACCGCCAGCGACGCGCCGTACAGCCCCACGGCCACGATCTGGTCGCTGCGGCTGCCGCCGGTGCCGAGCGTGAAGGTCTCGACGAACGCACCGCCGTCACCGGCCAGCCCGCCCGAGATCGGCACCGACGCATCCAGCGCGGACTGCAGGCCTTCGACCAGCGCACTGCCGTTGATGTGGACGCCGGTGCCGAACACCAGCACATGGCGCAAGCCCTCGCGCGGCAACGCCTGCGCGAGCCGCGCGCCGGCACCGAACGAGTCGGCCATGTCAGCGATGGTGGTGGCCGCGCCGCGGGCCTGGGCGCTGTCGAACTTCACCGCCGTCAACGCGAGCGTGCCGTCGTACACCTGCGTGTTCAGTATCTCCCCGGCGCCGCTGCAGCCCGCCAGCACCGCACGCGGCGCAGCACTGTGCAGCGCCGGATGCAGCGCAGGGTCGCGAAAGAACGCATGCGCGCCGAAGCACAGCACCAGGTCGGCGTCGAAGTCACGCAGCGGCGCAAGCGCCGCGACAAGCGGTTCGCCACCGTTGACGTGAAGCTGCAAGGTCTTCATCGGACGCAACCCTCAATTGAGCACAAAGCGAAGCAAGTGCGCCCCATCAAGCCACTCCCGAAGCCCGGGTCCCCCGGGCCAATGGGAGGCGCCCCCTCGGGGGGCAGGAGCGAAGCGACGTGGGGGCAAACATCTCAATCCGGGAATCGCGAGCGGATCGTGAGTACTTCGTCCCACGCGGCGATGAACACCTCGACGCAGCGCGGATCGAAATGCCGGCCGGCGTGCTGCTCGAGGTAGGCGCGCGCCTCCTCGACCGGCCAGGCGCGCTTGTACGGGCGCGTCGAGTTCAGCGCATCGAACACGTCGGCCACCGCGACGATGCGCCCGGCCAGCGGAATGGCCTCGCCGCGCAGGCCATGGGGATAGCCGCTGCCGTCGTACTTCTCGTGGTGGGTCTCGGCGATCTGGCAGGCGAGCTGCAACAGCGACGAGTCGGTGCCGGCGAGGATGCGCCCGCCGATCTCGGCGTGCCGGTGCATCTCGACCAGTTCGTCGGCGTCCAGCGCGCCCCTCTTCAGCAGGATGTGGTCGGGTGTTCCGAGCTTGCCCACATCGTGCATCGGCGCGGCCGTCAGCAGCGCCTGGCAGTACGCCTCGGGCTCCCCCAGTTGACGGGCGATCAGCGCGGAGTAGTGCGCCATGCGCTGGATGTGGCCGCCGGTGTCGGGGTCGCGGAACTCGGCCGCGCGGCTCAGGCGAGTGATGAGCTCGCGTTCACGCAGCTCGATCGCCGCGGTGGCCGCGTTCACTTCGGCGGCCAGGTGCGCGGCGCGGTCGCGCAACAGGTTCTGCGCCTGGCGCAATTGCAGCAGGTTGCGCAAGCGCAGCTTGATCTCGGTCGAATCCACCGGTTTGGTGAGGAAGTCGGTGGCACCCACTTCGAGGGCGCGGCGGCGCACGGCGCTCTGCCCGGTGGCGGTGACCATGACCACCGGCACGTCGGCCAGATGCGCGCTGGCGCGCACGCCCTCGATGAACTGGTGCCCATCCATGACCGGCATCATGTAGTC
The DNA here is from genome assembly GCA_041496605.1 of Piscinibacter sp. Lineage (GTDB taxonomy): Bacteria > Pseudomonadota > Gammaproteobacteria > Burkholderiales > Burkholderiaceae_C > Albitalea. Next base: position 5,000 of record JBGQEX010000089.1, on the reverse strand, counting down.
GACGATGATGAGGTCGGCGCCGTTCTCGCGGCACCACGCCAGCGCGCGCACCGGATCGTCGAAGCGCACCGCGTCGAAGCCGGTGGCCGCGCGCGCCAGTGCGGCCATCAGCGTCAGATTGACCGCGTTGTCGTCGACGATGACGATGTTCATGCCGAGGTTTTCCCCTTGTGCTTCGCTATCGGCGCCAATCCGCCGGGCTGAAGGGGCGGGCTACTGGAAGTTCGAAAGAATGCGCTCCAGCGCCATCGTGAACGGCGCCTGCATCATCGGCAAGGTCAAGAAAACGCCCAGCAGACCAACCGACAACGTGATCGGGAAACCGATCGCGAAGATGTTCATCTGCTGTGCCACGCGCGAGATGATGCCGAGCACAACGTTCGTGAACAGCAGCATCGCCACCATCGGCAGCGCGATCCACAGGCCGAGCTGGAAGATCTCTGCGCCCCATACCTGCGGTTGTACCGCGCGCAGGAAGGCAAACGGCTCCGGCCCGACCGGAAAAGCGTGAAAACTCTGCACAACCGCCGCAATCATCAGCAGGTGGCCGTTGACGACGATGAACAGCCAGCTTACCGAGACCCCCAGGAAGCGGCTGACCGCGGTGGTCTGTCCGCCGGTGGCGGGGTCGAAGAAGCCGGCGAAGTTCAAGCCCATCTGCAGGCCGATCAGCTCACCGGCGAATTCGATGGCGGTGAAGACGATGCGTGCCGCGAAGCCCAGCGTGAGGCCGATCAGCACCTGTTGCAGCAGCACGATGAACGCCAGCGCCGAATCCAGCGCGACCACCGGCATGGCGGGCAGCGAAGCCTGCGCGCACAGTGCGATCAGGAACGCGAGCGCGACGCGCAGCCGCATCGGCACGCTGCGCTGCGCGATCACCGGCATCGCGCCGAACAGCGCGAGCACGCGGATGAAGGGCCACAGCAAGGGGCTGACCCAGGCGAGGACTTGGGCTTCGGTGAAGGTGAGCATGGGGTGGCGTGATTCGTGAGTCGTGAGTCGTGATTCGAATCACCATTCACCCTACGACCGTCGGGATCGCTTGCAGCATGCGCTGCAAGTACTCTACCAGCGTGCTCAGCATCCACGGGCCGGCGATCGCCAACACCGCGACCGCGGCAACGATCTTCGGCACGAACGACAGCGTGGCTTCATGGATCTGCGTGGCGGCCTGGAAGATGCTCACCAGCAGGCCGACCGCCAGCACCGTCAGCAGGATCGGCGCCGAGACCATCAGCAACAGGTACAGGCCTTGCTGGCCGTAGGTGAAGACTTGTTGGGGGTCCATGGGCTTCCTATGAGGCGACCGTCATACCGGCGCACGCCGGTATCCACAGCCGGCGTTCGACCAGTGGATCCCGGCGTGCGCCGGCATGACGTTGTGGTTCACGTCGCGAAGCTCGCCGCCAGCGAACCCAGCAACAGGTTCCAGCCATCGGCCAGCACGAACAGCATCAGCTTGAAGGGCAGGGCGACCAGCACCGGGCTCAGCATCATCATCCCCAGGCTCATCAGCACGCTGGCGACGATCATGTCGATGACGAGGAAGGGGATGAAGATCAGGAAGCCGATCTGGAACGCGCTCTTCAACTCGCTGGTCACGAAGGCCGGCACCAGCACCTTGAACGGCACGTCGGCCGACTTCACCGCCGGGTCGATCTTGGCGAGCTTGGCAAACAGCATCACGTCGGCCTGGCGCGTCTGCTTGAGCATGAACGCGCGCATCGGCACTTCGCCGCGCTTGAGCGCTTCGTCGAAGGCGATCTTGTTTTCCGAATAGGGCTGGTAGGCCTCGGCGTAGACGCGGTCGATCGTCGGGCTCATCACGAAGAAGGTGAGGAACAGGCTCAGGCCCACGATCACCTGGTTCGGCGGCGCGGCCTGCGTACCGAGTGCCTGGCGCAGCAGGCTGAGCACGATGACGATGCGCGTGAAGCCGGTCATCAGCAACATCACCGCAGGCAGGAAGCTCAACGCGGTGAAGAACAGCAGGGTCTGGATCGGCACTGCATAGCTGGTGCCGCCTGCCCCTTGGCCCACCAGCAGCGGCAGGCTCGCGTTGCCGGTAGATTGCGCTACAGCCGCGAAAGGAACGGCCGACAACACCGACAACGCGGCGATGCGAGCCGCACGGCGCGCGCGCGAAGAAAGAACTCCGCGTTCAGCGCTCACCCGCGGCTCCTTTGTCCTGGCGCAGCTTGCCGAGCAGCTGCGCGAACGGCAGCGGCGCTTGTGGCGCGGCGTCCGTCGGCAGGTCAGCCACCGGCTCCATGGTGTGCAGCGTGGTGATGTTCTGCGGCGTGACGCCGAGCACCAGCCAGCGGCGCTGATCGCCGCGGCCGACTTCGACGGTGACGATGCGCTGGCTGGGCGAGATCGGCAATGCCGCAACGCTGCGCATCAGCCCTTGCGATGCCGCGCCGCCCATCGGCGTGCGCTTGAGCAGCCACAGCACCACCGGGATCAGCACGATGATCGCGACGAACCAGAGCAGTGACGACAGACCCGATGACGCCATTGCAGTTCAGCCCCGGCTCAGGCGGCGCATGCGCTCGCTGGGCGTCACGATGTCGGTCAGGCGGATGCCGAACTTGTCGTTGACGACGACCACTTCGCCCTGGGCGATCAGGTAGCCGTTCACCAGCACGTCCATCGGCTCGCCGGCCAGCGCCTCGAGCTCGACCACCGAGCCCTGCGCCAGCTGCAGGATGTGCTTGATCGGAATGCGCGTGCGCCCCAACTCCACGGTGAGCTGCACCGGGATGTCGAGGATCATGTTGATGTCGTTGCCCGCTGTGGGGCTGGTGCCCGACGAGAAGTTGGTGAACGCCGCCGGCGCCACCTGCTCGGCAGTGGTCTGCACTTCGCTGGCGGTCTCGGGCTTGGTCTCGGCGAGCGCGGCAGCCCACTCAGCGGCCATCGCGTCTTCTGCACTCGTGTCGGGTGCGGTGTTGTCAGGCGGCATTCTGGGCTCCCATCCAGGTCAGGTTCGAGCTGGTCAACAGTTGATCGATCTTCAACGCGTACTTGCCGTTGGAGGTTCCGTAATGGCATTCGAGGATCGGGACGCCCGCCACCTTGGCGTAGATGCCGGGTTGCAGGTCGAGCTCGATGAAGTCGCCGGGCTTGAAGGCGAGCAGCTGTTCCACCGTGGCCGGGGCCGTGGCCAGTTCGGCCACCAGGTCGACCTCGGCCGACTGGATCTGCTGCTTGAGCAGGTTGACCCAGCGCCGGTCGGGCTCGTTGGAGTCGCCCTGGATGGTCGAATACAGCACGTCGCGAATCGGCTCCAGCGTGGCATACGGAATGCAGAAGTGGATCGTGCCGGTGGTGTCGCCGATCTCCAGCGTGAACGAGGTGGCGACGACGATCTCGCTGGGCGTGGCGATGTTGGCGAACTGCGGCTGCATCTCCGAGCGCTGGTATTCGAGTTCCAGCGGGTAGATGCCGTGCCAGGCCTTCTTGTACTCGGTGGTCACGACCTCGACCAGGCGGGTGATGATGCGTTGCTCGGTGGGCGAGAAGTCGCGCCCTTCGATGCGCGTGTGGTACTTGCCGGCACCGCCGAACAGCGCGTCGATCACCGAGAACACCAGCGTCGGGTCGCAGACGATGAGGCCCGAGCCGCGCAGCGGCCGCACGCTGACGATGTTGAAGTTGGTCGGCACCACGATCTCGCGCAGGAAGGCGCTGTACTTCTGCACCTTGATGCCGCCGATCGAAATCTCCGGGCTCTTGCGGATGAAGTTGAACAGCCCGATGCGGATGTTGCGGGCGAAGCGCTCGTTGATGATCTCCATCGTGGGCATGCGCCCGCGAACGATCCGCTCCTGGCTGGCCAGGTCGTAGTTGCGAATGCCGCCCTGCTGGACATCTTCCTGCTCCAGCTTCTGGCTTTCGCCGGTGATGCCCTGCAGCAGCGCATCGACTTCGTCTTGCGAGAGGATCTGTTGATTCATCGCGCGCTCGAATCGTTATTGGATGATGAAGCTGGAGAAGTGCACATGCCGCACCGGGTTCTGGTCGGCGGCCTGCTTGCGGTGCTTCGCCGCAGGGGCCGGTGCGTCTTCGTCTTCGTCGTCTTCGCTCCGTACCGCGAGCGTCGCGTCGGCGAGCGGGTCGGCAACGGGATCGTCGAGATCCAGTCCGAGCGGGCGCACCGCCTCGCGCATGATCTCGGCGGCCAGCGCCTCCTTGCCGGCGCGGCCCAGCAGCTGCTTCGAGGTCTTGTGCGCCAGCACCATCAGGATGCCGTTGCGAATGGCCGGCATGTAGGCCTTCAGTTCGTCGGCGGAGTGCGGATCGTCGAGCTCGAGCGTGATGCCGACCTGGGCATAACGATCGGTATCGCGGTCGGCGAGGTTGACGATGAAGGGCTCCAGGGGCAGAAAGCTCGGCGGGTTCTTGTGGACATCGCGCGCCGGCGCGGCGTGGCTGCCGGCAGCCGCGTCGTCGCCGGCCTCTTCGGCCGCGGCGGCGCGTTTCTTGATGACGTAGGTTGCCGCGCCGCCAGCAGCCGTCACCACCAGTAGCGCCGCGGCGACGAGGATGATCAGCTTCTTGCGCCCCGTCTTCGGCGCGGGCGCGGGCGGGGGCGCTTCGCCGTCTTCAACGGGCTCAGCGGCGGCAGCGGACATGAGATCTCCTTCGGTTCAATCCGCGTGCGGCACGCTGGCCCGCACGTGGATGTGGCATGAAGGAAATTGTCGAATCGGCACCGCGCCCCGGATGCAGGGATAAGGGGGGGAATTCCGGCTCAGTAGCGCGGCGGGGCCGGCGACCGCACGCCGTCAGGCGTAGAGATCGACCGCGCCCTGCGGAACTCGCCAACCCGAGCGGCGCACCGTGACCGCGTCGCGCTCTGCCGCGTTGCTGTCCGCACGCGTCGACCCGGACTGGCCGCGTTCGCCGCCGTCGCCATGCGAACGACCCTTCGAATGCTGCGACACACCGCCGCCGCTGAGCGTGAGCCCGGCGTCACGCAGTGCCGCGGCCAG
>JBGQEX010000088.1:0-17106 GCA_041496605.1 Piscinibacter sp. | reverse complement strand
CAGCAGGCGCAGGCCGTAGTCGCGCACATAGCGGTTGGACTGGATGCCGGCCTTGTGCTTGTCGAAGCGAACGTCCGGGTCCACGCCCGTCATGCCGACGTAGACGAAGGGCTTGCCCAGCACGTAGTCCGGGTTGGCTTTGCGAAAGCGTGCCTCGTTCCAGACCTGGTCCGACAGCTCGACGACATAGACGCTGTAGTGATGCCGCGGCCGGCGCGACGCCATCGCTCACCCCGACGTTCGCAGCAACAGCGTCGGCTCGGCCAGGAATCGCAGCCGACCCGCTTCGGGATGCTTCAGGCGTTCCAGCATCAGCTCGGCCGCCGACTCGCCGAGGCCGCCAGGGTGGACGTCCATCGTGCTCAGCGGCGGATTGGCGTGCGCGGTGTCGAGAATGCCGTCGAAGCCGATCACCGCGAACTCGCGCCCGGCCTGGATGCCGCGCTCGCCGAGCGCGGCCAGCGCGCCCAAAGCGACGATGTCGTTGTAGCAAACCGCCGCAGTGGGCCGCGGCTTGAGTGCAAGCAACTGCTGCAGCGACGTGTACCCGCCCTCGCGCGTCGGCTTCGCACTGCGGATCAGTTCCGCCTGTTCCGCCACACCGTGCGCACGCAGTGCCTTGCGATAGCCGCGCAGGCGATCGTCGAAGACGGCGCCGGTCTGCCCGCCCAGGAAGCCGATCTGGGTGTGTCCCGCGGCCAGCATATGTTCGGTGGCCAGAAAGGTGCCGCGTTCGTTGTCCGAGCCCGCATAGTCGTAGTCACCCTTGCCGAGCGAGCGCACCATCACCAGCAGCGGGATGCCCCAGGCCCGCACCTGCTTCACAAGCGCCGGCGGCGTGCCCAGCGCAGGGCATAGGATGATGCCGGCCGCGTGATGCTCGCGCATCGACTGCAGCACCTTGGTCTGCAGTTCGAGGTTCTCGTCGGTGTGCGCCATCAGCGTGATGTAGTCGGCCTGCGCCAGCTTGCGCTCGATGCCGACCAGCAGTTCCGCGAAGAAGGGGTTCATCAGGTCGTTGATGACGACGCCCACCACGTTGCTCGACTTGCGCCGCAGGTCGGCCGCGCGCCGGTTGTAGACGTAGCCGATGCTCGCCGCCGCTTCGCGCACGCGGGCAGCGGTTTCCTCGCGGATCAGCGGGCTGCCTTGCAGCACCAGCGACACGGTCGACTTGGACACGCCCGCCGCACTGGCCACGTCGTTGATGGTCAGCGGGCGCGGTGGTTCGGGAGGGGTCTTGGCCATGACGGATCGGGGTATTCCCTAGGTTCGAAACAGTTTTCTTGACAAAGAATTGGAACGTTCCAATAATGCATTCAATCGTTCCAATGAGTCTAGCCCGAATGAGCACCAGCACCGGATGGGGATTGATAGGCGCGAGCACCATCGCGCGCCAGCACATGCTTGCCGCGATCCGTGCCCAGGCCGGCCACGAGGTGGTCTCGGTGGCCAGCAGCAACGCCGATCGGGCGCGGGCCTTCGCCGCCGAATTCGGCATCGCGAGTGCCGTCGACTCGGTCGATGCCTTGCTCGCCGATCCGGCGGTGAAGGTGGTCTACATCAGCACCACCAATGAACTTCATCGCCAGCAGGTGCTGGCGGCGGCGCGTGCCGGCAAGCATGTGCTGTGCGAGAAGCCGCTCGCGCTCACGCTCGACGATGCGTTGGCGATGGTGAAGGCCTGCCGCGACGCCGGTGTCGTGATGGCCACCAACCACCACCTGCGCAACGCCGCCACGCACCGCAAGATGCGCGAGCTGATCCAGTCGGGCGTCATCGGCCGCCCCTTGTTCGCGCGCGTCTTCCATGCGGTCTACCTGCCGCCCAATCTGCAAGGCTGGCGCCTTGACAAGCCGCAGGCTGGCGGTGGCGTCATTCTCGACATCACGGTGCACGACGTCGACACGCTGCGCTTCCTGCTCGGCGCCGAACCGGTCGAGGCCGTCGGCATGGGCCAATCCGCGTACCTCGCCCAGCAGGGTCTGGAAGACGGCGTGATGGCCGTGCTGCGCTTCGACAACGGCGTGCTCGCGCAACTGCACGACGCGTTCACCGTCAAGCACGCCGGCACCGGCATCGAGATCCACGGCGATGCCGGCTCGCTGATCGGCCGCGACGTGATGACGCAGCGCCCGATCGGCGAGGTCGTGCTGCGCAACGAATCGGGCGAGCACGCCGTGCCGGTCCATCACGAAAACCTCTACGCACGTGGCGTGGCCGCGTTCTGCGCCGCGATGCAAGGCACCGGCGCGCCGGCCGCCACCGCCGAGGACGGCGTGCGTTCGCTCGCTGCGGCGCTGGCCGTGGCCGACGCGTGCCACCGCGGCACGCTGGTGCGCCTGCCGGCCCTCTCCATTCAAGGCTGAAGATGAAGAAGTTGGTTTCCGCACAGCAGGCCGCGGCATTGGTGCGCAGCGGCGACGTCGTCAGCGTCAGCTCGTCGAGCGGCTTGGGCTGCCCCGACAAAGTGCTGCAGGCGCTGGGTGAACGCTTCGAGCGCGAAGGCGCGCCGCGCGACCTGACGACCTTGCACCCGATCGCCGCCGGCGACATGTACGGCATCAAGGGCATCGACCACATCGCCAAGCCCGGCCTGTTGTCGCGTGTGCTCGCCGGCTCCTACCCGAGCGGGCCGTCGTCGCTGCCGATGCCGGCGATCTGGCGCATGGTGGTCGACAACCAGATCGCCGCCTACAACCTGCCGAGCGGCGTGCTGTTCGACATGCACCGTGATGCCGCCGCGCGGCGCCCCGGCGTGCTGACCAAGGTGGGCCTGGGCACCTTCGTCGACCCCGACTTCCAAGGCGGCGCAATGAACGCGTTGGCAGCCGAGCACCCGGTTGTGCGCAAGGAGCAGTTCGACGGGCAGGAGTGGCTTTACTTCCCGGCCATCGTGCCGAACGTCGCGATCATCCGCGCGACGACCGCCGACGAGCGCGGCAATCTGACCTACGAGCACGAAGGCGCACTGCTCGGCGGCCTCGACCAGGCGCTCGCGGCGCGCAACAACGGCGGCATCGTCATTGCCCAGGTCAAGCGCCTGGTCAAAGAGGGCAGCCTTCGCCCGCATGACGTGCAGGTTCCCTGCAACCTCGTGGACTACATCGTCGTCGATCCGGCGCAGATGCAGACCACGCAGACCGACTACGACCCCGCGATCAGCGGCGAGATCCAGCAACCGCTGGCCACGTTCGAGTTCCAGGCCTGGGGCCCGGAAAAGGTGATCGCACGTCGCGCGGCGTTGGAGCTGGCGCACGGATCCGCCGTGAACCTGGGCTTCGGGATCTCGGCCAACGTCCCGCGCATCCTGCTGGAAGAAGGGCTGCACGGCGAGGTGACCTGGGTCATCGAGCAGGGTGCTGTCGGCGGCATGCCGCTGTTGGGATTTGCGTTCGGCTGCGCGTCCAACGCCGACGCGATCGTTGCCTCGTCGCAGCAGTTCACCTACTTTCAGGGCGGCGGGTTCGACGTCACCTTGCTGTCGTTCATGCAGGTCGATGGCGACGGCAGCGTCAACGTTTCCAAGCTCGCGGCAAAGCCCTACCTCACCGCCGGATGCGGCGGCTTCGTGGATATCACTGCACATGCGCGTCGCATTGTCTTCTCCGGCTTCTTCACCGCCGGCGCGAAGCTCGAGGTGGGCGACGGGAAGTTGACCATCCTGAACGAAGGCCGTACTCGCAAGTTCGTCAAAACCGCGGAGCACATCACCTACAGCGGCCGCATCGGTCGCGAGCGAGCCCAGCACGTCACCTACGTCACCGAGCGCTGCGTGCTCGAACTGCGCGACAACGGCTTGGTGGTCACGGAGATCGCCCCCGGCATCGACCTGCAGCGCGACGTGCTCGACCAGGCGGAGATTCCACTCGGTGTCGCAGACGATTTGCAGGTCATGAGCGCCGCACTGTTTACCGACGCACGGTTTGGCCTGACACTCCGGGACCAAGAGGTTCGCCGTGGCTGAACAACTGGTGCAACTGCAACACGATGGCGACATCGCGACGGTGACGCTCGCGCGCTCGGCCAAGCTCAACTCGCTCACGCCGGCCATGCTGGACGCACTCGAGCAATGCGCACGTGAACTCGACGCGGACACGCAAGTGCGCATCGTCATCCTCACGGGCGCCGGCGACAAGGCGTTCTGCGTCGGCGCGGACATCAACGAGTGGGCCGCACTGCAGCCGCTCGACATGTGGCGCCGCTGGGTGCGCCGTGGCCACCAGGTGTTCGATCAATGGGCGCGCTTGCGCCAGCCGGTCATCGTCGCCATCAACGGACACGCTTTTGGCGGCGGCCTCGAATTGGCGATCACCGGGGATATCCGGATCGCTGCCGAACCCGCGCAGTTCGCGCTGCCCGAAGCGTCGATCGCCACCTGTCCGGGTTGGTCGGGCACGCAACGCCTGGTGCAACTGGTCGGCGCGAGCCGGGCGAAGTACCTGGCGCTGAGTGGTCGCCGGCTCTCGGCTGCCGATGCGCTGGCCGCTGGCCTGGTGCACGAGGTGGTTGCGGCCGCATCGCTGCGCGAGCGCTCGCTCGAGCTGGCGCGCGACATGGCCACGAAAGCCCCGGTCGCTCTGCAACTGAGCAAGCAGCTCATCAACGCCGCCGCTGGGGAAGACCAGGCCGCCACGCTCGAAGCGATGGCCGGTGCGCTGGCGGCGACCACGCACGACGCCGCAGAAGGCATCGCCAGCTTCCGGGAGAAGCGCCCGCCGCGGTACCTGGGACGCTGAACCCGAACAACGGACGAACACAATGACCGAAACGAATCTCACGCACCTCAAGTCCTACACGACAGCCGACGTGCTCGCACGTCCTCCCTATCGCGGCAAGCTGCTGATCAACGGCCACTGGGTCGACGCCGCCGACGGCTCCACGCTCGAGCGCAATTCGCCGGCCCACGACAGGCTTGTCGCCGTCTACGCGAAGGCCGGCGTCGTCGACGCCGAGCGAGCCATCGCCGCAGCGCGCGAGGCGTTCGACCGCGGCCCGTGGCCGCAAATGAAGGGCGCCGAGCGTGCACGCATCCTGCGCAACGTGGCCGAAGGCATCCTGACCAGCAAGGAAGAACTTGCGTTGATGGAGACGCTGGAGAACGGCAAGCCGCTGGCGCAGTCGCGCGCCGAGGTGGAAGGTGCCGCCGACCTGTGGCACTACGCCGCCACCTTGGCTCGCAACCTGCACGGCGACAGCTACAACACGCTGGGCGAGCAAACACTCGGCGTGGTGCTGCGCGATCCGATTGGCGTCGTCAGCATCATCACGCCGTGGAACTTCCCGTTCCTGATCGTCAGCCAGAAGCTTCCGTTTGCGCTGGCGGCCGGTTGCACCACTGTCGTCAAGCCGGCCGAAGTGACCTCGGGCACCACGGTGATGCTCGGCGAGATCCTCGTCGCCGCGGGCATTCCTGCCGGTGTCGTCAACATCCTCGTCGGCCGCGGCAACGTCGTCGGCGAGGTGCTGGTGACGCACCCGGACGTCGACATGCTGTCGTTCACGGGATCGACGAGCGTCGGCAAGCAGGCGGTGGCCAAGTCGGCACAGACCCTCAAGAAGGTCTCGATGGAGCTCGGCGGCAAGAACCCGCAGATCATCTTCGCCGACTGCGATTGGGACGCCGCACTCGACGCCACCGTCTTCGGCATCTACTTCAACGCCGGCCAGTGCTGCAACAGCGGCAGCCGCATCCTGGTCCAGGAGTCGATCGCGGACAAGTTCGCGGCGGCTGTGGTCGAGCGCTCGAAGCGGGTCTCGGTGGGCGACCCGCTCACGCCCGGCGTTCAGGTCGGCGCGATCACCACGGACAAGCAGCTCGACACCATCCTCGCCCACGTCGACGCGGCGCGCAAGGCGGGCGCACAGGTGGTGCTCGGCGGCTCGCGAATGAACAGGACCGGCATGTATGTCGAGCCCACCGTCGTGACCGGCGTGACGCGCGACATGGCGATCGCCCGCGAGGAGGTGTTCGGCCCGGTGCTGTCGATCCTGACGTTCAAGACGCTGGACGAGGCGATCGCACTGGCGAACGGCACCCTGTACGGGCTCTCCGCGGCCGTGTGGAGCCGCGACTTCAGCACCTGTCTGAGCGCGGCACGCCGCATCAGGGCCGGCACCGTGTGGGTCAACACATTCCTGGAGGGCCATGCCGAACTGCCGTTCGGCGGCTACCACGAGAGCGGCATCGGGCGCGAACTGGGCCGCTTTGCAACGGAGGACTACACCGAAACCAAGACCCTGCACCTGCACCTGGGCGAGCGCACCGAATGGTGGCTGCCTCGCTGAATCCCGCTGTACCAGCTCTCACTTTCAACCCACGGAGACACACCATGAAGAAGCAACTCATCAGCCTGGCCATCACTGCCGCTTTCGCATTGCCTGCTGCGGCCGAACAAAGCGTCGAGGTCCTGCACTGGTGGACCTCGGGTGGCGAAGCCGCCGCGCTGAACGTCCTCAAGGGCAACCTCGAGAAGCAGGGCGTGAAGTGGAACGACATGCCCGTGGCGGGCGGCGGCGGCGAAGCGGCAATGACCGCCGTGCGTGCCCGCGTCACCTCGGGCAACCCGCCCACTGCCGTGCAAATGCTCGGCTTCGACATCCTCGACTGGGGCAAGCAAGGCGTGGTCGCCGATCTCAATGCCCTCGCGACGAAGGAAGGCTGGGACAAGACAGTGCCTGCAGCGCTGCAGAAGTTCTCCAAGTACAACGGCAAGTGGATCGCCGCCCCGGTCAACATCCACTCCACGAACTGGATCTGGGCCAACAAGGACGTGCTTGCCAAGTCGGGCGTCACGACCGAGCCGAAGACGTTCGAGGAATTCATCGCGGCCGCGGAAAAGGTACAGAAGGCAGGCTTCATCGCGATCGCCCACGGCGGCCAGCCGTGGCAGGAAGCCACGATCTTCGACGGCGTGGTTCTGTCCACCGGCGGCATCGACTACTACCGCAAGGCGTTCATCGAGCTCGACCCGAAGGCACTGAATTCACCGACCACGCTGAAGGTGTTCCAGCGCATGTCGCAGATCCGCAAGCTGGTCGACAAGGACTTCTCCGGCCGTGACTGGAACGTCGCCTCCGGCATGGTCATTAGCGGCAAGGCCGGCTTCCAGATCATGGGTGACTGGGCCAAGGGCGAGTTCATCAACGCGAAGAAGGTGCCGGGCAAGGATTTCCTGTGCTTCCGCTTCCCCGGGACCCAGGGCATCGTCTCGTTCAACACCGACCAGTTCGCCATGTTCAAGCTGAGCGATCCCGACAAGGCTGCGGCCCAGATGAAGCTGGCATCGGCCATCATGGACCCGGCCTTCCAGTCGGCATTCAACGTGGTCAAGGGTTCGGCTCCCGCCCGCACCGACGTGCCCGACACCGCGTTCGACGATTGCGGCAAGAAGGCGATCAAGGACGTGGCCGAGGCCAACAAGAACAACACCATGGTGGGCTCGATCGCCCACGGGCACGCGGTGCCGGCGTCGATCAAGAACGCGTTCTACGACGTGATCACGCGGCACTTCAACGGCCAGATCGACGACAAGAAGGCTGTTGCGGACCTCATGTCCGCTGCCAAGAACTGACCACGTCGATGACCCTCCGGGCGATGCGCCGCGCGTCGCCCGGGCCAGCGGAGCCACGCCCATGAAAGCCGGATTCCTGCCCAAGCTGCTGTTCAGTCCCAGCGTATTTCTCGTGCTGGTGTGCGTCTACGGCTACATCATGTTCACGATCTACCTGTCGTTCACGACGTCGACCATGATGCCGGCGTACGAGTGGGCCGGGGCGGCCAACTACACCCGGCTGCTGGGCCTCGAGAACTGGCGGGTTTCGGTGGGAAACCTCGCGCTCTTCGCCAGCCTGTACATCGTCATTGCAATGGCGCTGGGTCTTGGACTCGCGATCCTGATCGACCAGAAGATCCGTGCGGAGACCGGTTTTCGGTCCATCTTTCTCTACCCGATGGCGCTGTCGTTCATCGTCACCGGCACGGCCTGGAAATGGTTGCTCGACCCGGGCGTCGGGCTCGAGCGCTCGATGCACCTGCTGGGCTGGGAGAGCTTCTCGTTCGGCTGGATCAAGGACAGTGACCTGGCCATCTACTGTGTCGTGATTGCCGCCGTGTGGCAGACCACCGGCTTCGTGATGGCCATGTTCCTGGCCGGACTGCGCGGCGTGGACAGCGAACAGATCAACGCTGCGCGTGTGGACGGCGCACGCGCCTGGCAGATCTATCTGCGCATCATCATTCCCCAGCTCGGGCCGGTCTTCGTCTCGGCCTTCGTGATCCTCGCGCACATGGCCATCAAGTCCTACGACTTGATCATCGCGCTGACCAACGGCGGGCCGGGCCGCTCGACCTGGCTGCCATCGGTCTTCATGTACCAGTACACGTTCACACGCAACGAGATGGCCGTGGGCGCCGCCAGCTCGGTGCTGATGCTGGGGGCCATCGCTCTGGTCGTGTTGCCCTACCTGTTCAGCGAAATGCGCAAGGTGAAGCATGGCTAACGCACACACCATCGGCCGCTCGGTCGGCCTCTCGGGGACGTCGGCAAGCCGGTTCTCCATCGGGATCGGGCGCATCGCGCTCTACGCGGTGCTGGCGGCGCTCGCCGTGGCGTTTCTGCTGCCCGTCTACGTGATGGTCGTGAACTCGTTCAAGCCCCTGGACGAGATCCGCACGGGCAACCTGATGTCGCTGCCCTTGGGCTGGACCATCGCCCCGTGGCTGAGCGCGTGGAGCACCGCCCAGATCGGCGTGCAACCCACCGGCTTGCGGCCGTTCTTCATCAACTCCTTCCTGCTGGTGGTGCCCGCCGTCGTGCTGTCGACGTTGATCGGCGCGCTCAACGGCTACATCCTCACGCAGTTCAAGTTCCGCGGGGCCAACCTGATGTTCGCCGCGATGCTGTTCTCGGTGTTCATCCCGTTCCAGATCGTGCTGATCCCGATGGCCAAGACCCTGGGCTTTCTCGGCCTGGCCGGCACCGTGAAGGGCCTGATCTTCGTCAACGTGGTGTACGGCATCGGCTTCACGACGCTGTTCTTCCGCAACTACTACGCGGCGTTCCCGAACGAGCTCATCCGCTCGGCCCGCATGGACGGCGCCGGGTTCTTCGGGGTGCTAATGCGCATCCTGCTGCCCAACAGCGCGCCGATCATCGTCGTGACCGTGATCTGGCAGTTCACCAACATCTGGAACGAGTTCCTCTTCGGCTCTTCATTCAGCGATTTCAGCTCCTACCCGCTGACGGTCGCATTGAACAACCTGGTGAACAGCTCGACCGGCGTCAAGGAATACAACGTTCACTTCGCCGGCGCGTTCATCGCCGCCATTCCGACGCTGGTGGTCTACCTGATCTCCGGCAAGTATTTCGTTCGCGGCCTGATGGCCGGTTCGGTCAAGGGCTAACGGGAGCCGACAACATGGCAACGCTCGATCTGGTCAACGTTGAAAAGAGTTTCGGTCCCATCAAGATCCTGCACGACATCTCCATCGGCCTGACCGATGGCGAGTTCCTCGTGCTGGTGGGTCCGTCGGGTTGCGGCAAGAGCACCCTGATGAACATCATCGCGGGCCTGGAAGAGCCCAGCTCAGGCCTGCTGCGCTTGGAGGGCAAGGACATCACACGCGTGGCGCCGGCCGACCGCAACATCTCGATGGTGTTTCAGTCGTATGCGCTGTACCCGAACATGACGGTCGCCAAGAACATCGAGTTTCCGCTGCAGATGCGCAAGGTCGAGAAGTCGCAGCGTGCTCGGCGGGTGGCGGAGGTGTCGAAGCTGCTGCAGATCGAACACCTGCTCGAGCGCAAGCCGCGCCAGCTGTCGGGCGGACAGCGCCAGCGCGTCGCGATCGGGCGCGCCCTGGCGCGTGAGCCGAAGCTGTACCTGTTCGACGAGCCGCTGTCCAACCTCGACGCCCAGCTGCGGGTCGACATGCGCACCGAAATCAAGAAGCTGCATCAGCGTCTGAACGCCACGATCGTGTACGTGACGCACGACCAGATCGAGGCCATGACGCTCGCCACACGCATCGCGGTGATGAAGGGCGGCGTGCTGCAGCAGCTGGGCACACCGCACGAGGTTTACAACCGGCCCGCCAACACCTTCGTCGCCGGGTTCATGGGGTCGCCGCGCATGAACCTGGCCAAGGCCCGCGTGACGGGCCGGCCCGGCGCGTTGACGCTGGACATGCAGGTCGGGGACCGCCCGCGCGTCCAGATCGAGTTGCCGGCGATGCCTGCCGCGCTCGACGATTACATCGGCAAGGACGTCATCGCCGGCATCCGTGCCGAGGCGATCAGCCTGGCGCGTGACGGCATGGTGGCCAGTCCAACCCAGCGCTTTGTCGACGCACGCATCGAAGTGATCGAACCCACCGGCGCCGACACGCTGGTGGTGCTTAACCTCGGCGGCCACGAGTTCACGTCGCGCCTGGAACCCGACGTATCGCTCAAGCCGGGACAGGATGCGCGCTTCCTGGTCGACCTGACGAAGCTGGTCTGCTTCGACGCGACGACGGAGGCGTTGATCGCGTGATGGCCGTGCCGGACAAGGACTATGACGTGGTCATCATCGGCTCGGGTGTCGGCGGCGGCAGCGTGGCGCTGCAACTCGCCGGCAGCGGGGCGCGCGTGCTGATCCTGGAGCGCGGGCCGGTGCTGCCGCGCGAGCCGCAGAACTGGGACCCCGAAGCGGTGTTCTGCGAGCTGCGCTACCGCAGCAGCGAAACCTGGACCAGCGGCGAGCGGCGTTTTCGGCCGGGCCAGTACTACTTCGTCGGCGGCCACACCAAGTTCTACGGCGCAGCGATGTTCCGGCTGCGCGAGCGCGACTTCGGCGCCATCGAGCACGAAGACGGCGTCTCGCCGGCGTGGCCGATCGCCTACGCCGAGCTCGAGCCGTTCTACGCCGAGGCGGAGCGGCTGTTCGGCGTGCGCGGCGCCGCCGGCATCGACCCGACCGAGCCGCCGCGCAGCGCGCCGTACACCCACCCGCCGGTGCCGCACGAGCCGGTGATCGCCGCGATCGAGCGGCGCTTGCAGGCACAGGGCCTGCACCCGTTCCCGATGCCGGCCGCGGTGGACCTCGGCGAGCGCGGGCGCTGCCAGCGCTGCGGCACTTGCGACGCCTTTCCGTGCCGCGTCGACGCCAAGGGCGACGCCGAGATGTGCCTGATCCGCCCGGCCTTGCTGCAGCCCAACGTGGAGCTGCGCCCCAACGCGCTGGTGCAGCGGCTGCTCACCGACGACAGCGGGCGGCGCATCGTCGCCGCCGAAGTGATCGAAAACGGCGTCCGCAGCCAGGTGCTCGGCCGCGTGTTCGTGCTCAGCGCCGGTGCGATCAACTCCGCGGCCTTGCTGCTGCGATCGGCCACGCCGCGCCATCCGAACGGTCTCGCGAATTCGAGCGACGTGGTCGGGCGCAACTACATGAACCACAACTGCACCGGCTTGATGGCTGTCCACCCGTGGTTGCGAAATGACACGAAGTTTCCCAAGACCCTGAGCGTGAACGATTTCTACTTTGGCTCGGGCCCCGACGACCCGCCGCTGGGCAACTTGCAACTGCTGGGCAAGATCCGCGAGCCGATGCTGCGCCAGCCGCTGCGCTGGCTGCCGCGCGTGGCGCGTGAGGCGCTGGCCGCGCACAGCGTCGACTGGTACGTGATGAGCGAAGACCTGCCGCAGCACGACAGCACGGTGCGACCGCAACCCGACGGCAGCATCGACCTGCGTTGGCAGCGCACCAACATGCGCGCGCATCGTCGGTGGGTCGCCAAGGCACGCGGCATCCTGAAACGCACCGGGTACCCGATCGTGCTGGCGAAGCCCTTCGGCATCGAAACGCCGTCGCACCAATGCGGCACGGTGCGCTTCGGCACCGACCCCGCCACGTCGGCACTCGACCCGCTGTGCAAGGCCTGGGACCACGACAACCTCTACGTCGTCGACGCCGGCTTCTTTCCGTCGTCGGGCGCGGTCAATCCGGCGCTCACCGTCGCGGCGCAAGCGCTGCGCGTCGGGCGGCACCTGCGCACCGAGGTCCTGCGATGAGCGCCGGCCGACCGCTGGCGGTCGTGACCGGCGCGCGCCGCGGCATCGGTGCCGGCATCGCGATCGAACTGGCGGCGCGCGGCTTCGACCTGGCACTGACCGATCTCGAAACCGCAGGCTCCGAAGCCACGCTGGCGGCGATCGCCGCGCAGGGCGCCCGCGCGACACTGTTCGAGTCCGATCTCGCGCGCATCGAAGGCCACGCCGAACTGGTCGAGCGCATCGCGATCTGGGGTGGGCCGATCAGCTGCCTCGTCAACAACGCCGGCGTGCCGGCGGCCCAACGGCGCGACCTGCTCGAGGTGGCCGCCGACTCGTACGACCGCGTGCTCGGCACCAACCTGCGCGGCACCTTCTTCTTCACGCAGGCGGTGGCGCGTCACATGGCGGCCACGCCGGCCACTCACGCACGATCGATCGTCACCGTGTCGTCGGTGAGTGCCGAGATGGCGTCGATCGAGCGCGGCGAATACTGCCTGTCGAAAGCCGGCCTGGCGATGCTGACCAAGCTGTTCGCATTGCGCCTCGCGCCGCTGGGCATCGGTGTGTTCGAGGTGCGGCCCGGCATCATCCGCACACCAATGACCGAAGGCGTTGCCGGCGCCTACGACCAGCGCATCGCCGACGGCCTGGTGCCGATGGCGCGCTGGGGCACGCCCGACGACGTGGCGCGTGCGGTGGCCTCGCTCGCCGGCGGCCAATTCAGCTTCGCAACCGGCACCGTCGTGAACGTCGACGGTGCCCTATCAATTCCACGACTGTGACGACCGACCGCTACGACTACATCATCACCGGCGGCGGGTCCGCCGGCTGCGTGCTCGCGAACCGGCTGAGCGCCGACCCCGCCATCAAGGTGCTGCTGCTGGAAGCCGGTGGCCCCGACCGCCACCCGTTCTTCCACATGCCCGCGGGCTTCGCGAAGATGACCAAGGGCATCGCGTCGTGGGGCTGGTCCACGGTGCCGCAAAAGCACATGAACAACCGGGTGCTGAGCTACACGCAGGCCAAGGTGATCGGCGGCGGCTCGTCGATCAATGCGCAGATCTACACCCGCGGCGCCGCGGCCGATTACGACGAATGGGAGCGCGACGACGGCGCGACCGGCTGGTCGTACCGTGCCGTGTTGCCGTACTTCAAGCGCGCCGAAAACAACCAGCGCTACGCCAACGAGTTCCACGCCTACGGCGGGCCGATGGGCGTGTCCAACCCGATCAGCCCGCTGCCGATCTGCGAGGCCTTCTTCCAGGCCGGGCAGGAGCTGGGCATCCCGTTCAATCCGGACTTCAACGGCGAGCGGCAAGACGGTCTGGGCTACTACCAGCTCACGCAGTTCAACGCACGGCGTTCGTCCACCTCGGTGGCTTATCTGCGCCCGGTGCAGCACCGACCGAACCTCACGGTCGCGCTGCACACGCAGGCGCTGCGCATCGTGGTCGAGGCGGGGCGCGCGGTCGGCGTCGAAGTGGTGTCGCGGGGCAACGCCACGCCGCGCGTGCTGCGTGCCGAGCGCGAGGTGATCGTCAGCTCGGGCACCTTCGGCAGCCCCAAGCTGCTGATGCAGTCGGGCATCGGCCCGGCGGATCACCTGAAGGCGGTCGGCGTGCCGGTGGTGCATGCGCTGCCCGGCGTCGGCGGCAACCTGCAAGACCATCTGGATTTGTTCATCATCGCCGAGTGCACCGGCGACCACACCTACGACAAGTACAACAAGCTCCACCACGCGGCCTGGGCCGCGCTGCAATACCTGCTGTTTCGCAAGGGGCCGGTGGCGTCGAGCCTGTTCGAGACGGGCGGCTTCTGGTACGCCGACAAGGCCGCGCGCTCGCCCGACATCCAGTTCCATCTCGGCCTCGGCTCGGGTATCGAGGCGGGCGTCGCGAAGATGCGGCACGCCGGTGTCACGCTCAATTCGGCTTACCTGCGCCCGCGTTCGCGCGGCACGGTGCGGCTGGCCAGCGCCGATCCCAAGGCCGCGCCGCTGATCGACCCCAACTACTGGGCCGACCCCGAAGACCGGCGCCGCTCGATCGAAGGTCTGCGCATGGCGCGCGAGATCATGAGCCAGCCTGCGCTCAAGCGCTACGTGCTCGACGAGCGCCTGCCCGGGCGCGCCAAGGCGAGCGACGACGAGCTGATCGCCTATGGCTGCACCAACGCCAAGACCGACTACCACCCGGTGGGCACTTGCCGCATCGGGCCAGCGTCCGACCCGATGAGCGTGGTGACGCCCGATCTGTCGGTCATCGGCCTGCCAGGACTGCGCATCGTCGATGCGTCGGTGATGCCGCGCGTGCCGTCGTCGAACACCAATGCGCCGACGATCATGGTGGCCGAGAAAGCGGCCGACCTGATTCTCGGGCGCCAGGCCGCCTGACCCGCGAAGGAATCTGCGATGCAAATCAGCTTGCCCCAAGCCAGCGGCGTGCTCAAGCGCTACACCTTGAAGGCCGCGCCGATCCGCCCACCGGGCTCGGCCGTGCCGTTCAACCGCACCGTCTATGCGGCGGCGCATGTCGTGATCGACCCCGTCGCCACGCACGACCCGTGGGACGCGCCGCCGGTGGTCGATTGGCCGGCCACGCTGGCGTTCCGCGAACACCTGTGGGGCCTCGGATTCAAGGTCGCCGAAGCGATGGACACGGCGCAGCGCGGCATGGGCCTGGATTGGCCGACGGCGCGCGAGCTGATCGAGCGCAGCCTGCGCCACGCACGCTCGGTGCCGGGTGCCGACCTGGCTTGCGGCGTCGGCACCGAACAGCTGGAGCCGGGGCCGGCGGTCACGCTGGCGCAGGTGGAGGCGGCCTATCGCGAGCAGCTCGCAGTGGTCGAGCGCGAAGGCGGGCGCGTCATCCTGATGGCCAGCCGCGCGCTCGCGCGCTGCGCGCGCGGCGCCGACGACTATCTCGCGCTGTACGGGCGGCTGTTGCGCGACACCTCGAAGCCGGTGGTGCTGCACTGGCTGGGCGAGATGTTCGATCCGGGCCTGCGCGGCTACTGGGGCACGACCGACATCGCGACCGCGCTGGACACCGTGGCGACGCTGATCCAGTCGAACGCCGATCGTGTCGAAGGCATCAAGGTGTCGCTGCTCGATGCACGCTGGGAACTCGAGCTGCGGCGCCGCTTGCCGGCCGGCGTGAAGATGTACACCGGCGACGACTTCAACTATGCCGAGCTGATCGCCGGCGACGTGCACGGCCACTCGCATGGCCTGCTCGGCATCTTCGATCCGATCGCGCCGGTGGCCGCGACGGCGCTGGCTGAGCTGGCGGCCGGCAACGTGGCGCGCTATCGCGAGCTGCTGGACCCGACGGTGGCGCTGTCGCGCGAGATCTTCCGCGCGCCGACGCGTCACTACAAGGCCGGCGTCGTCTTCCTCGCCTGGCTCAACGGCCACCAGCGGCATTTCTCGATGGCCGGCGGGCTGCAGTCCGCGCGCGGCGCGCTGCACTTCGCGCGTGTATTCGAGCTGGCCGACCAGTGCGGGGCGCTGTCCGATCCGGAACTGGCGTGTGAACGCATGCGCAGCTTCATGTCGGTGGCGGCCGGCATCGACAAGTGAGGTCACTTGATGAGCAACACCCTCCACCGTCATCCCGGCGAAGGCCGGGATCCACTCCCGCGATGCAACGAGCAACGTGTGCGAGCAGTGGATCCCGGCGTTCGCCGGGATGACGGGCCCTCGACTTGGAAGACGACATGACCCTGCGCCATCTCGTGCTGCTGCGCTTCAAGCCGGCAGCGACCGCCTCCGACATCAGCGCGATCGAGCGCGCGTTCTGCGCCTTGCCGCAGCGGATCGACAGCGTGCGCGAGCTCGAATGGGGCACCGACGTCAGCCCCGAAGGACTCGCCAAGGGCTACACGCACAGCTTTCTGTTGAGCTTCGACGATGCGGCGGGGCGCGACGCCTACCTGCCGCATCCGGCGCACGACGCCTTCGTCGCGCAGCTGAAGCCCTTGCTCGACGACGTGCTGGTGATCGACTACCAGCCAAGGGCCACCGCGTGAGCACCGCGCCGACGCCGCAGGTGGAGCTGCTGCTGGCCTTGTACCGGCAGATGCTGGCGGCCGCCGACCCGTTGCAGGTCGTGCCACCGCACCTGCCGCAGCCGCCGCGCGGGCGCACCGTGGTGGTCGGCGTCGGCAAGGCCGCGGCGGCGATGGCGCGTGCGGTCGAACGGCATTGGGCGGGCGAGCTCAGCGGTGTGGTCGTCGTGCCACCGGGTGCGGCCTTGCCGCTGCAGCACATCGCCGTGCTGGAGGGCAGCCACCCGGTGCCCGACGAGCGCAGCGTCGCAGCGGGGCAGCGTTTGATGCAGGCCGTCAGTGGACTCGGTGCCGACGACCTGGTGATCGCGCTGATCTCGGGCGGTGGGTCGGCGCTGTGTGCGCTGCCGGCGCCCGGCGTGTCGCTGCCGGAGAAGCAGGCCATCACGCGCGCCTTGCTGCTGCGCGGCGCGACGATCGCCGAGATCAACGCGGCGCGCAAGCATCTGTCGGCCATCAAGGGCGGCAGGCTCGCGCTGCAGGCCGCGCCGGCGCGCGTGGTCTCGCTGCTGATCTCCGACATCCCCGGCGACGACCCGACGCTGATCGCGTCGTCGCCGACGCTGGCCGACCCGTCGAGCTGTGCCGATGCCTTGCGTGTGCTCGACCGCTATGCCGTCGAGCTGTCGCCCGCCGTGCGCGCGGGGCTGGCGAGCGGCGCGTTCGAGAGCCCGAAGCCGGATGACGCGCGCCTGCAGGGCCACACGCACGCGGTGGTCGCCTGTGCGCAAGACGGTCTCGAGGCCGCGGCGCGCGCCGCGCAGCAACGCGGCTGGGCCGCGCATGTGCTGTCCGACCAGATGCAGGGCGAGGCGCGCGAATTGGCGCGTGCCCACGCTGCCATCGCGCTGCAGGTGCAGCGGCGCCACCAACCTTTCGACGCGCCCTGCGTGTTGCTCTCCGGCGGTGAGGCCACGGTCACCGTGACGGGCCATGGGCGCGGCGGGCGTAACACCGAATTCGCCTTGGCGCTGGCCCTCGCGCTGGATGGCCAAGCCGGCAT
>JBGQEX010000087.1:0-17224 GCA_041496605.1 Piscinibacter sp. | reverse complement strand
GGCCGACGTCGTGCTGGTCGAACGCGACGCGCGTTTGGTGCGCAGCCTGCGCGAGTCGCAGCAGCGCCTGGGCGCCAGCGGGTTGAAGGTCGAGGCCGCCGACGGCGTGGCCTACATGCGCCGGGCCGGCCCCGAGAGCTTCGAACTCGTGTTCATCGATCCGCCGTTCGACGCCAAACTGTTCGAGCCGGCGCTCGCCGCTGCGGCACGGCTGGTGGTGCCCGGCGGTTTCATCTACCTCGAAGCCGACCGCGCATTCGACGATGCATCACTGGCGCCGCTGGCGCTGCGGGTGCATCGCCACGGCACGGCCGGCGCCGTGCACTTTCACCTGCTCACGCGCGCTGCTCCACCGGCCGCCGAGGCGGCGCCCGGCTAAACTGCGGCCGCCAGCCATCCGCAGGGGAACGTGCCTTGACCTCCGTGACCAAACTCACCGCCGTCTACCCCGGCACCTTCGACCCGATGACCTTGGGCCACGAAGACCTGATGCGCCGCGCCAGCCGCCTGTTCGAGCGGCTGATCCTGGCAGTGGCCGCCGGCCATCACAAGCGCACGATGTTCACCAGCGACGAGCGGCTGGAGATCGCCCAGGAGCTGGCGGCCAAATACCCCAACGTCGAGGTCATCGCCTTTCGCGGTCTGCTGCGAGATTTCGTCGTCGCCCATGGTGGCAAGGTGGTCGTGCGCGGGCTGCGCGCCGTCAGCGACTTCGAATACGAGTTCCAGATGGCCGGAATGAACCGCCAGCTGATGCCCGAGGTCGAAACCGTGTTCCTCACGCCGAGCGACCAGTACCAGTTCGTCTCCGGCACCTTCGTGCGCGAAATTGCCACTCTGGGCGGTGATGTTTCGAAGTTCGTGTCACCCTCGGTCAATCAGCGTTTACAGCGCCGCGTAAAGCGCGGCCAGAGCTGAGCACGAAAGATCGAGCAGCACTATGGCCTTGATGATCACCGACACGACCGGCGGGAATCCGCAACGCATGCGTTGCGCCGCCGGTCGCGGCACGCGCCTGCAAGCGCGTGCCGTATTCGTCGGTGGAAAGGAGTGCGCATGGCACTCATGATCACCGACGAATGCATCAACTGCGATGTGTGCGAGCCCGAGTGCCCGAACCAGGCGATCTCGATGGGTGCGGAGATCTACGAGATCAATCCGGCCAGGTGCACCGAATGCGTCGGGCACTTCGACACGCCGCAGTGCGTGCAGGTGTGCCCGGTGAGCTGCATTCCGATCAACCCGGCGCATATCGAGTCGAACGAATCGCTGTGGGCGAAGTATCGGCGCTTGCTGCAAGCCGCCGGCGCGCCGAAATCGGCCCAGGGCTGAACTACCTCGGGGTGGCTCTTGGCTTGGTGCGCGGCTCGACGGCCACGAAGTCCGATGATTCCGCATGCTTCGGTTTCGCGTGCTTCTTGGAATTCTTGCCCGACTTGGCGGCAGAGGCGGCGGACGCGGCGGGTGCCGGCGGCCTGCCGTTGAAGCCCGAAGCCGACGCCGGTTTCTCGGCCGCTTTCTCCGCCAGTCGGTCGCGTTGCATCTCGGCGGCCTGCTGGCGTTCCTGCGCGGCCACCCGCTTGGCCTCGGCCCGCTGCGCCGCGCTGCGGGGGTCGCCCACGTCGAGCAGCTTGCCATCGGTGCAGGGTTTCTGCGAGTACTCGCGCCCGCAGCGATAGATCGGCCCGGCCGCGCAGGCCTCGTAGGCGACGCCGGCGAGCAGCAGGGTTGCGAAGAGTCGTTTCATCAAAGCTTCTCCGGGTTGCTGTTCGTCGGGTCGCCGTCGGGCTTGGGCGGCTTGGGCCGGGGCGGTTTGGCGTGGATCTTCATCATCGCGCGTTCCATGTCGCCGGCCAGCAGCATGTCAAGCGCCTGCAGCGACTGGTCAATCGACTTCTCGATCGCTTCGCGCTGTTCGAGCGGCGGCTTGCGCAGCACGTAGTTCACCACTTCGGCCTTGACGCCCGGGTGGCCGATGCCCAGGCGCAGCCGCCAGTAGTCGTCGGTGCCGAGTTGCGCATGGATGTCTTTCAGGCCGTTGTGGCCGGCGTGGCTGCCGCCGAACTTGAGCTTCATCTGCCCCGGCATCAGGTCGAGTTCGTCGTGCGCGACGAGGATCTCGTTCGGCGCGATCTTGAAGAAACGCGCCAATGCCGCCACTGACTTGCCCGACAGGTTCATGAAGGTCATCGGCTCGAGCAGCCAGATCGGTCCCGCGGGCCGGTTGACCCGGGCCACCAGCCCGAAATAGCCGCGCTCGGGCAGCAGCGACGCACCCAGCTTGCGCGCCGCCTCGGCCAGCCACCAGAAGCCGGCGTTGTGGCGGGTAGCCTCGTATTCGGGGCCAGGGTTGCCCAGGCCGACAAGCAATCGAATCATGGGCGCGATTATCGAGTGCGAGCGCCCACAAAAAACCCCGCCGAAGCGGGGCTTGACGTGACGCAGTCGCGCATTACTTGCGGTTTTGCCTCTCGTCCTTCTTGGCCTTGACCGGCGCGGCAGGAGCGGCCACGACCACCGCAGCGGCCACGACTTCTTCTTCGACGATCGGCGGCGTGGCCGACACGATCACCGGGTTCTTCTTGCCGTGCGTCACGACCTTGACGCCTTCGGGCAGCTTGATGTCGTCGACGTGCAGCGACTGGCCCTTGACCAGATCAACCAGGTCGACCGTCAGGAACTCGGGCAGCTGCGCGGCCAGGCACTGGATGTGCAGCTCGGTGAGCACGTGGTTCACCAGGCACTTGTCGGTCTTGACGGCAGGCGAGTTTTCTTCGTTGACGAAGTGCAGCGGCACCTTCTTCGAGATCTTGGTGGTGCTGTCGACGCGCTGGAAGTCGATGTGCATGACGATCGGCTTGAACGCGTGCATCTGGTAGTCGCGCAGGATCACCTGCTCGCTCTTGCCCTTCAGTTCCATCTCGAGGACGGACGAGTGGAAGCCTTCCTTCTTCAGCGCGAAGAACAGGGCGTTGTGATCGAGCTCGATCATGGCGGGCTCACCGGCCCCGTACACGATGCCTGGCACCTTGCTGGTCAGGCGCAGGCGGCGGCTCGCTCCGGTCCCCTGCAACGTGCGCTCAAAAGCGACGAATTTCATGGTTGACTCCAAAAGTGGCGAAGCACCCGCGACCAGGCGCTTCTGGAATGGGCCTTGCGGCCCGTTGATGGCAACGGGCCCGAACGGGCCCGCCACCGAGAAGGGCCCGAACCGGGCCCGCTAATCCTTCTAGAAATTACTGTTTTGCTCCGCAAACAAGGACGTCACCGATTCGCCGTCGGAAATGCGGCGGATCGTTTCGGCAAACAGGAAGGCGACCGACAACGAACGCACCTTCGCGCAGATCTTTCCATCCTCGTTCAGCGGGACGGTGTTGGTGATCACGACCTCGTCGAGCGCCGAGCCCTTGATGCGCTCGATCGCCGGACCGGAGAACACCGCGTGGGTGCAGTACGCGTAGACGCGATTCGCACCGCGCTCCTTCAGCACTTCGGCCGCCTTCACCAGCGTGCCGGCGGTGTCGATCATGTCGTCCATGATCACGCAGTTGCGGCCTTCGATCTCGCCTATTACGTGCATCACTTCCGACACGTTGGCCTTCGGGCGGCGCTTGTCGATGATCGCCAGTTCGCAGCCGAGCTGTTTGGCCAGCGCGCGCGCGCGCACCACGCCGCCCACATCGGGCGACACCACCACGAGGTTCTCGTAACGCTTGCTTTGCAGGTCGGACAGCAAGACCGGCGAGGCGTAGATGTTGTCAACCGGGATGTTGAAGAAGCCCTGGATCTGGTCGGCGTGCAGGTCCATCGTCAGCAGGCGTTCGACGCCGACCGCTTCGAGCATGTTGGCGACCACCTTGGCGCTGATGGGCACGCGGGTTGAGCGGGGCCGGCGGTCTTGCCGCGCGTAGCCGAAATAGGGAATGACGGCGGTGACGCGCCGCGCCGACGCGCGCTTGAGCGCATCGACCATGATGCACAGCTCCATCAGGTTCTCGTTCGTCGGCGCGCAGGTGGGTTGCACCACGAAGATGTCGCGGGCACGCACGTTCTGATGGATTTCGATGTCGACTTCGCCGTCGGAGAAGCGGCCGACCTTGGCCTTGCCGAGTTCGATGCCGAGATGGGTGGCAATTTCCTGGGCCAGCGCCGGATTGGCGTTGCCGGTGAAAAGCACGGTGTTGAACAACACGAACGATTCCTCCGTCGAGGCTTGCAGGGCACAGACCGCGGCCCATTCGGTTCAGCCCCTGCGCGCACCTGGCGGTGCGCCGGGAATCATCAAATCATTTGGCAGGGGAGGAAGGACTCGAACCCTCGCATGTCGGAATCAAAATCCGATGCCTTAACCAACTTGGCGACTCCCCTACACCGGTCCAGCGCTCGCGCCCTGAACCTACAACCTTTCAGCTCGAAGCCCATCCGGCGAGCGGATGCTGCTCCAGGCTGCGGCACATCCGGCCCACCCAACCCGCCGGAAGATCCGGCGGCATTGTCGCCATGGGCTGGCTGTCTGTACCGTCCAACAATCCTGCCCTTGCAAACACCGCGCTGCCCGAGCCCGTCATTCGGCTGTTGCCGAATCGCGCCTGCAAGCACTGGGCGACCTGAGCCACCTCGTCGCATTGAGCCTCGGCGGCCCGCTGCAAATCATTGCTGCCGAAGCCTTCAGCGATGCCGGACACGCCGACGTCTGCAAGTAAGCCCGCGAGTATAACAGCGCCGGTATTTCGGGCCAACAGCGGACTCTCGAAGATGGCCCGGGTTTCGATGCTCGCCGCCGGTTTGATCACGGCCAGCGCGAGCGGCGGCAGGGCGAGGGGCGTGAGCTGCTCGCCGATGCCTTCGACGAAGGCGTTGTGCCCTGCGAGAAAGAACGGCACGTCGGCACCGAGTTTCAAGCCCAGAGGAAGCAGTCGCGACAGCGGCCAGTCGAGCGCCCACAGCCGGTTCAGCGCCAGCAGCGTGGAGGCCGCATCCGAACTGCCGCCGCCCATGCCGGCACCCCACGGCACCTGCTTGGCGATGCTGATGTCGGCTCCCAGCGATGTGCCACTGGCGGACTGCAATGCACGCGCCGCGCGCAGGCACAGGTCGTCTTCGGGCAGTGCGGCGCCAAGGTCGTGGCGTGCCAGCCGAGCGTCACTGCGCCGCTCGAAATGCAGCGTGTCGCACCAGTCGATCAATACGAACACCGACTGCAGCAGGTGGTAACCGTCGGGGCGCCGGCCGATCACGTGCAGGAAGAGGTTCAGCTTGGCCGGCGCCGGCACGTCGTACAGCGCGATGACGCTCATGGCCGATCCAGCTTCGCGCGCACCGTGACCACTGGCACCTGTTCGCGGCGTGCCGCGACCCAGCCCTCGCCGAAGCGCGCCAGGCTGACCACCCAGCCGAGCTGGACGAATCCCGGCTCGGCGGGCGGTGTCGTCGGGGCACTGTCCGCGCCGGGCCATGGGCGGCCGCTCAGCCAGTCGAACAACGCAGCGACCGGCACGCTTTCGCCGAGCACCTCGTGAGTCAGCTCGTCGAGGTCGGCGAACCGGGTCTCGCCCTGGGGCGTGACCAAGGCCACGCGACCGGGGGCCCAGCGTGCGCGCGCGAGCGTGGTGCCAAGCGGCGTGCTGAGGTCGAGGCGGCCTTGGTCTGCATTGCCCTGCAGTTCGAATGTCGCGGTGACGTTGCGCGCGTCGGTCGATGGTGTGGCGTCGACGCGCACCGTCAGGCGCCCGCTCAGCGACTCGCCCGCGATGATGTCGGTCGGCGCGCGCAGGCTGGCGCAGCCGCCGAGCAGCACGATCGCCGCCAGCCAGGCCAGCCCCGGATTCAAACTCACAGATCGACGCGCAAGCGCGCCAGTGTCTCGCGCAGCACGTCGTTGGCGGAGTCGCGGCTGCGCCCTTCGCGCCAGATGCGCCGCGCTTCGTCGCGCTGGCCGCTGACCCACAACACTTCACCCAGGTGCGCGGCGATCTCGGGATCGGGGCGTGACTGATATGCGCCGCGCAGCAGGCGCAAGGCCTGCTCGCGATCGCCGAGACGGTATTCGACCCAGCCCAGGCTGTCGGTGATGAAGGGTTCGCCGGGAGCGATCTCCAGCGCCTTCTGGATCAGCGCCTTCGCTTCGGGCAGGCGCAGGTTGCGCTCGGCCAGCGAATAGCCGAGCGCGTTGTAGGCGTGGTGGTGATCCGGCTTGAGCTCGATCACGCGGCGCAACAGGCGCTCCATGTCGTCGAGGCGGTTCAGCTTCTCGACCATCATCGATTGCTCGTACAGCAGGTCCACGTCGTTCGGGAACCTTTCATTGGCGCTCGCCAGCACCTTGTTGGCTTCGCTCCATTGCTTGGCGTCGCGCAGGATCTGCACCTCCGCCAACACCTTGGCATGCGCCTCGTCATCGGTAGTCTCCGGCGCCCTGCGGATCAGCTCGCGCGCCTCCTTGAGCTTGCCCTGACGGGCCATCAGCGACGCGCGGCGCGACAGCACTTCGAGCGCGCGAGGCGCGCTGTCGACCTTCGCGAGCCAGGCTTCCGCGGCCTTGAAATCCTTGCGCTGCTCTGCCGCTTGCGACAGCATGAGCCAGGCTTGGGTCAAGGCGCGATCCGGCGGGGTCGACGCGTCGTCGTCATCGTCACCCGTCGGTGCCGATGCGGCCGATTCCACCGCTGCGGGCGCACCACCAGCCTGCACCAGCTGCACGTATTTCTGCAGCGCGGCCGTGGCCTTGTCGGACTGCCGCAGTTCGAGGTAAAGGGCCCCAAGCGTGAGCCACGGCGGGCTGAGCTGGGGCTGGTTGCGCGTCACGGCTTCGAGCTGCGCCACCGCGTCGCCATAGCGCTGTGAGCTGCTCAGCACTCGGGCATACACCATGCGGATGCCGTCGCTTGCCGGCTTGGCCTGCAAATGGCTCGTCACGATCGCCTCGGCCTCCGGGGTGGCCGGCAGCATCTCCAATGCGAGCAAGGCCGGGCCTTCGCCGGCGGCGTCCTGCTGGTGCGCCTGCTGTACCCGTTCGAGGGCGTGCGCGGTGTCTCGCTCGGCCAGCGCTGCGCGGCCCAGCGACACGTTGACCGCGCTGCGTGTGGCCGGCGCGTCGGCGTAGGGCTGCAGCACTTGTTCCAACAGCTCGGACACCTGCTTGCGGTCGACGCTGCGGCTGAAGAAGCGCGGCGCGCTCATGATCAGTGCCGCTCGCTCGGCAGCGGGCGTCAGTGCAATCAGCGAGCGCAAGGGTTCCGCCGCCTCTGGCGCCCGGTTCAGCGCCACCAGCAATTGAATCAGGTAGCGATGCGCCTCGAGCGAACTGGGCAGATCGCCACGCCATGCACGGGCAGCGGCCAGGGCCTGATCGCCGGCATGCGCTTGCAACGCAATGTCGGTGGCGCGGCGGAACAACTGCTCGTCACGGGTCTTGCGAGCCGCGTCGAGCACAACCTGATACGCGGTGCCGGCATCGCCCGCGCGCAGTTCGATTTCGCCGATCAGCAACTGATAGAACAGCGGCGCGTCGAGGTTTGACGACACCACCGGTTCGGTGGGCGGGCGTTCGGCGCCCGCGGCATGGGCGTGGACGAGGGCCAGCACTGACGCCAAGGTCGCCAGCACTCGCGCGCAATAAGAAAGACGGGCTGGCATGAAGGGCTCCTGATACTGCGGTGATTTTAGGGGTGCGCCAAGCTGAGCCAGAGGTTGACCGGCCAGCGTCGCGATAATTCCCTACATGCCCGAGTTGCCCGAGGTCGAAGTCACCCGCCAGAGCTTTCGCGAGCGCATCCACGGCGCGCGCATCACGGCCGTGCGCCTGGGAAAACCGCTGCGCTGGCCCTTGGGTTGCGAGCCCGCAAGCCTGGTCGCGCAAACGGTGGGCGAGGTCGCGCGGCGCGGCAAGTACCTTTGGCTTGCCCTGGAGGGCGGTGAGCGGGCCAGTGGTGGCCTGCTGATGCACCTGGGCATGTCGGGCTCGCTCGCGTTCAGCGACACGCCCGGCGCTGCCGGCGTCCACGACCACTTCGACCTGGTGACCACGCACGGCACGCTGCGTCTCACCGATCCGCGCCGCTTCGGGGCGGTCGTCTGGTCGAGCGCGCCCGATGCGGGCATGGCGGCCAAGCTGCTGTCCGGGCTGGGCCTGGAGCCCTTCGATCCGGCGTTCACCGGCGCTCACCTGCATGCGGCGCTGAAGCGGCGGCGCGTGGCGGTCAAGCTCGCGCTGCTGGCGGGTGACATCGTCGTCGGCGCCGGCAACATCTACGCCTGCGAGGCCTTGTTCGCCGCCGGCATCGACCCGCGCACGCGCAGCGATCGCGTGAGCCGAGCGCGCTGCGAACGGCTGGCCGCAGCGGTTCGCGACACGCTGGCACGCGCACTCGCGTTGGGCGGCTCGACGCTGCGCGACTTCCGCGACGCGCACGGCATGGCAGGCGCATTCCAAATGCAGGCGCAGGTCTACGGGCGCGCGCGCGAGCCCTGTCAGCGCTGCGGCACGCCCATCCGGCGGGTGGTGCAGGGCCAGCGGTCGACGTTCTTCTGCCCGACCTGCCAGCGGCGTTGAATCAGTCACACCCTGGGCCGCCGAATTTGGTGTGCAGATGTTTCCGCGGCAGCGGCGAGGGGGTGTTGCGCTACCATCTTTCGCATTCCCGCGCGCCAGCAACAATCGTTCCCGATCGGCTGCCTATTCCATGACGCCCACCTTCGCCAGCAATTTCGACGCGCTCAGCGGCTGGCGAACTGCGCTTGGGCGACGCCTGACGGACCTGTCGCGCTATCTGACCGATCACGATCTCGCCGACAGCCCGGCCAATGACGCGCTCGCCTCGCTCGCGCAGCGTCTGACCGGCGAAAAGCTGGTGGTTGCCTTCGTAGCGGAGTTTTCGCGCGGCAAATCGGAGCTGATCAACGCCATCTTCTTCGCCGACGCCGGCCGGCGCGTGCTGCCGGCCACGCCGGGGCGCACGACGATGTGCCCGGTGGAACTGGCCTACGACCCCGAGGAGGCGCCGACGCTGTCCTTGTTGCCGATCGTTACGCGGCTCGAAGGCTTGTCGCTCGGTGAGCTGCGCGCGCAGCCACGCGCCTGGACGCACATCCGGCTGAACGTGAAGGTGCCGGAAGAATTGTCGCTGGCTCTGACCGAAGTGATGCGAACCCGCTGGGTCACGCAGGACGAGGCGCGCACGCTCGGCTTCTGGGACGACGAGCGGCCCGAAGACAATCCGCAGCTCGACGAGCGCGGGCAGGTCGAAGTGCCTGAATGGCGGCACGCGCTCATCAACTACCCGCACCCGCTGCTGAAACAAGGGTTGGTGGTGCTCGACACGCCGGGCTTGAACGCGATCGGCGCCGAGCCGGAGCTGACCTTGGGGCTGCTGCCCACCGCGCATGCCACGGTGTTCATCCTCGGCGCCGACACCGGCGTCACCAAGTCCGACATGGCGATCTGGCGCGATCACCTGGGCACGCACAACCTCGCGCGCTTCGTCGTGCTCAACAAGATCGACGCGCTGATCGATCCGCTGGCCACGGCCGAGGAGGTGGCGGCGCAGATCGAGTCGCAGCGCCAGGCCACGGCACGAACCCTCGACATTGCGCCGGAGCGCGTGTTTCCGCTGTCGGCGCGCCAGGCGCTGGCCGCGCGCGTGGCCGGCGATGCGCAGGGCTTGGCCGACAGCCGGCTGATCGCGCTGGAGGACGCGCTGTCGTCGCAACTGCTGCCGCAACGCCGGCAGGTGCTGCAGCAGGTGGTCGACGACGCCGCGCAGCAAGTGGAATTGCACGTCACGCGCCGCCTGGGCGACACGCGGCGCCAGTTGGCCGAGCAGATGCTCGAACTGCGCGGTGTGCGCGGCAAGAGCGGCGCCAAGGTGCGTGTGATGCTCAAGCGCGTGGAGGAAGAAACGGCCGAGTTCGAACTGTGCACGACCCGCCTGCAGGCGCTGCGCGTGGTGCACAGCCGCATGCTCAAGGACGCGCTGGTCGGCTTGTCGAGCGACCGTCTGCGCGAAGAGGTCGGGCAGATGCAGGCGGAGATGAATGCCTCGCTGCTCAACCTGGGGGCGAAGAAGGCCTTCGTGGGGCTGTGCACTCGCCTGCGCGTCCTGCTCGACGCAGCGGTTGCGCGCGGTAGCGAAATCCACGACATGCTGGGTGCATCGTTCGCCAAGCTGAACGCCGAATTCGGTTTCGGTCTCGCGTTGCCGAAAGGCCCGGAGCTGGAGCGCTTCACGCGCGAGTTGGCCTTGATCGAGCGCAACTACGTTCAGTACCTCGGGCTCACGCAGGCGCTGCGGCTGTCGCAGCCGAAGTTCATGGAGCAGTTCCGGCGCATGCTGGTGTCCAAGCTGCGCGTCGTGTTCGAGAACGCCAGCGGCGAACTCGAGTTGTGGAGCAAGGGCGCATCGGCCCAGGTCGATTCGCAGTTGCGCGAGCGTCGGCGCAGCTTCCGCCGCCGGCGCGAGGCGCTGGAGCGCATCCAGAGCGCAGCTGGCGAGCTCGAGCATCGCATCGGTGAAATCGAGCTGCAGGACCAGCGCGTGCATCAATACCTGGCACGCGTGTCGGAACTCACCGCGGCCTTGCGCGAGCAGGCCGGCTTGCAGCAAGACAGCGGGCTGGGCTTGCTGTCCATCGACTTGCCGGCCACCGACGAGCCCGTGCCGATGATGCTGCGCCACGCAGGCGCGTGAGCGAACGGCGTTCCAGGTCCTTCGCGACCCGCATCATCGAGTGGCAGCGCACGCATGGCCGCCATGCGCTGCCATGGCAGAACACGCGCGATCCCTACCGCGTATGGCTGTCGGAGATCATGCTGCAGCAGACGCAGGTCGCGACGGTGCTCGACTACTACGAGCGCTTTCTGCAGCGCTTTCCCGACGTGGCTTCGCTGGCTGCCGCAGCGCTGGACGACGTGTTCGCACTGTGGAGCGGCCTGGGCTACTACAGCCGCGCGCGCAACCTGCACCGCTGCGCCCAGGCGGTGGTGGCCGAATACGGTGGGTGCTTCCCCACGAGCAGCCAGCAGCTCGCGCAACTGCCCGGCATCGGTCGTTCGACGGCCGCCGCCATCGCGGCGTTCTGCTTCGGCGAGCGGGTGGCGATCCTCGACGGCAACGTGAAACGGGTGTTGACGCGCGCGCTCGGTTTCGATGGCGACCTGGCCGTTGCGGCGCAGGAGCGGCAGTTGTGGGCGCAGGCCACGGCCTTGCTCCCGCAACGCGGCGTAGAGGTCTACACGCAAGGCCTGATGGACCTGGGTGCCACGTTGTGCCTGGCGCGCGCACCGCGCTGCGCGGTGTGCCCGGTGCGCGCCGACTGCGTCGCGGCGCGCGACGGAACGCAGCAGGACTACCCGGTGAAGAGCCGCAGGCTCCAGCGCGGCCGGCGCGAGCACCTGTGGTTGTGGCTGTGCTGGCGCGGCCAGGTGTGGCTCACCCAGCGCCCCGACACCGGCGTGTGGGCCGGGCTGTGGAGCCTGCCCGAATTCGAGTCGGCGGCTGCGTTCGACAGCGCATGCGGTGACTGGCCCGGCGCCGGCGAGTCCCTGCCGAGCTTCACGCACGTGCTGACCCACCTCGACTGGACGCTGCATCCGCTGCGCTGGACCTTGCCCACGCGCCTGTCTGCGGCGCAGCGCGAGGCCATCACCGACACGCTTCCCGCGGGTCGCTGGTTTGCACTGGACGATGCGCTGGCGGCGGGGCTCCCCGCGCCGCTGAGGAAACTGCTGTCGGGCTGACGGCACGCCTTATGTCACGACGCCCTTGCTGCGCAGGAATTCATCCACCAGCTGCAGCCGCACCATCGCGTCGGGCAGCTCCATCAGCTTTTGCTTGGCGGCCAGCGAAATGGGCAGGATCTCGCACCAGCGGTTGGCGACCCAGCCCGCTTGTTCGAAGCGAAAGGGCTGCAGGAACGGCACCGAGCCCTGGGCCTTGAGGGTGGCGATGGCATTGGCCAGCCCTTTGACGGTTTCCTGCATCGTCTCGGCCGGTGCCACGCTTTCGTCGTCGGGCAAGGAGCTGGCCTGCGCGATCCACAGTCCGTCGGCCTGCTGGTGCGAGCTCTTCACCTCGAAGCGCCGCATGCCGCGGCAGCGCACCTGCAGGATGCCGGCTTGTGCACTGTCCACGTCGATCAGTTCGGCCATCGTGCCGATGCTCTCGAACGCGACGCTGTCGCTGGCCTTGCGCACTTCGGCCCCAAGCTTCAGCGCGACCACGCCGAACGGTGCGCTGCTGCGCATGCAGCTGCCGATGAGGTCGAGATAGCGCGCCTCGAACACCTTCAGATTCAGCAGCCCGTCCGGAAACAGCACCGTCTGCAGAGGAAACAGCGGCAACTCGAAGAGCGGGGGAGAGGACATCAAGGAAGTTGGCGAACGCGCCGCGTTGACTCAGGAATTGGGTTCAGCCGGCGCCGAGCCGCCTCGGGGGGCAGGAGCGAAGCGACGTAGGGGTCGACATCTCAGCTTCGCGCATCGAGTTCGCGATGGCGAACCAGTGTGAAAGCAAGCGCCGCGAACCGGCTCGCCAGCTTTTCGACGAAGTACACCGAGCGGTGCTGGCCGCCGGTGCAACCGATGGCCACGGTCAGGTAGCTGCGCTGGTCGGCCTCGAACGCCGGCAGCCAGCGGGTCAGGAAGGCCTCGATCTGCGCCAGCATCTCGCCGACCTCGGGCTGCGCCTCGAGGTAGCTTGCCACCA
Source organism: Piscinibacter sp. (assembly GCA_041496605.1). Classification (GTDB taxonomy): domain Bacteria; phylum Pseudomonadota; class Gammaproteobacteria; order Burkholderiales; family Burkholderiaceae_C; genus Albitalea. The sequence goes on along the minus strand of JBGQEX010000087.1, from coordinate 4,523 downwards.
CGGCATCGCTGCCGGTGTGCGGGCGCAGCTCGCGGATGTAGTACGGGTTGGGCAGCACCCGCACGTCGAACACATAGTCGGCGTCCAGCGGCACGCCGTGTTTGAACGCAAAGGACTCGAACACCAGCGTCAGGCGGTTGCCGCTGGCCTGCACCAGCTCGCGCATCCACAGCCGCAGCTGCGTCGGGCGCAGCTGGCTGGTGTCGACCACGGTCGACACCTCGCGCAGCTCCGACAGCAGCTCGCGTTCGAGTTCGATCGCATCGATCAGCGCCCGATGCGACGACGGACCGCGGTCGTCCTTGCGGCGCGCCGGCTCGTCGCCCGCGTCGGGCTTGGACAAGGGGTGCGGCCGGCGCGTTTCGGAGAAGCGCCGCACCAGCGCGTCGGTGCTCGCATCGAGGAACACCGAGCGAATCAGCACGCCCTCGCCGCGCAACTCTTCCAGCAGCGGCAACAGGTGCGGCAAGGAGCCGACGCTGCGCACGTCGACGGCGATCGCCACCCGCCGCTCGGAGCGTTCGTGTTCGACGCGCAGGAACTCGCGCAGCAGTTCCGGTGGCAGGTTGTCGACGCAGAAGAACCCGGCGTCTTCGAGTGCGTGCAGCGCCACCGACTTGCCCGAGCCCGAGATGCCGGTCACCAGCACCACCTCGCTCGGCGACGTGCCGCCAGCGCTCGGGATGTCGCCCGGAGCGCTCATGACCGCTTGCGCGCGCGAGGCGCTGCCGGCGTTTCGGCCCCGACGGCGAGCATCTCCTGCGCATGGGCGAGGCTCGTGCCCGACAGCCGCTCGCCGCCGAGCATGCGCGCGATTTCACCCACGCGCGCTTCGCCACTGACGGCCTGCAGGTCGCTGCGCGTGTGTCCATCGCGCGACGACTTCGACACCAGGTAGTGATGGTCGGCACAGGCCGCCACCTGCGGCAGGTGCGTCACCGCCAGCACCTGCCTGTCGCGGCCCAGTTGCTTCATCAGGCGGCCCACTGTCTCGGCCACGGCACCGCCGACGCCGGCGTCGATCTCGTCGAAGATCAGCGTGTCGGCTTCGCCCAGCTGGCTGGTGGTGACGGCGATCGCGAGCGCGATGCGCGACAACTCGCCGCCCGAGGCCACCCGGGCCAAGGGCCGCGGCGTGCTGCCTTCGTGGCCGGCGACCAGGAACTCCGCCGACTCCAGGCCGAACGATTGCGGCGCGTCCTGCGCCAGCAGCGACACCTCGAAGCGCCCGCCGGCCATGCCGAGCTGTTGCATCGCCTGCGTCACCGAGGCTGCCAGTTTCGGCGCCGCGCCGCGGCGTGCGCTGGAGATGCGCTTGGCCTCAGCATCGAACGCCGCCTGCGCGAGCGCCAGGTCGCGCTGCAAGGTGTCGAGATCGGCCGCCGCTTCGAGCGCGCGCAGCTCGTCCTTCCACTGTGCGAGCAAGGCCGGCAGCTCGGCGGGCGGGCGGCGGTAGCGGCGCGCCAGGCTCATCCATGCCGACATGCGTTCGTCGAGTTCGCGCAGCCGCTCGGGCTCGGGTTCGGTGTGATGCAGGTAGCTGGACAGTGTGTGCGCCGCATCCTGCAATTGCGCCTGCGCGCCTTGCAGCACCTCGATCGTGGCGGCGAGCTGCGGGTCGAACGCCGCCACGTCCTGCAGCGCATCGACGGCGCGGCCAGTGAGCGCCTCGGCGTTGTCGTCGGCCTCGTTCACCGCGTCGAGTGCGCAGCGCGCCGCATCGATCAGCGATTGCGCGTGCGACAGCTTCTGGTGCTCGGCATTGAGTTCGTCCCACTCGTCGGCGCCGGGGGCAAGCTTGTCGACTTCGCCGACCTGCCACGCCAGGCGCTCACGCTCGCGCTCCAGATCGGCCTGCTTCATCTGCGCCGTCTGCAGAGCCTCGGTCGCCGCTTTCCAGCCCGACCAGGCCTGCGCCAGCGGCGCGGCGTCGACCCCCGCGTACGCATCGAGCAGCGCACGCACCGAGGCGCCGCGCGTCAGGCTTTGCCAGGCGTGCTGGCCGTGGATGTCGACCAGGTGGTCGGCCGCTTCGCGCAACTGCGCCACGGTGGCGGCGCTGCCGTTGATCCAGGCTCGGCTCTTGCCCTGGGCGTCGATGGTGCGACGCAGGAGCAAGGCATCGCCCGCAGCAAACCCCGCCTCGTCCAGCCATGGCGCCAAGCCGGGCGGCGCATCGAACTCGGCGGTGATCTCGCAGCGCGCGGCGCCTTCGCGCACCACGCCGGCGTCGCCGCGGCTGCCGAGCGCGAGCTGCAGCGCATCGACGAGGATCGACTTGCCGGCGCCGGTCTCACCGGTCAGCACCGAGAAGCCGGCGCCAAGCTCCACCTCCAGCGTGGTGACGATGACGAAGTCGCGCAGTGCGAGCCTTCTGAGCATGGTCAGACCTCCCGCCGGGCCGCCCCAAGGGAGGGCTGCGCCCCTTTGGGGGGCAGGAGCGAAGCGACGTGGGGGTTCATGCCACCCCGGAGTGCCAGTGGAGTTTGCGGCGAAGCGTCGCGTAGTAGCTCCAGCCCAGGGGGTGCAGGAAGCGCACCTGGTGGGCCGAGCGGCGCACGCCGATGCGGTCGCCGTGCAACAGGCTCGCCAGGCTCTGCATGTCGAAGTTCACGCTCGCGTCGCGGCCGGCCACGATCTCGATGCTGATCTCGCCGCCATCGGGCAGCACGATGGGCCGGTTCGACAGGTCGTGCGGCGCGATCGGCACCAGCACCCAGCCGGCGATGCCCGGGTGAAGGATCGGCCCGCCGGCCGACAGCGCGTACGCCGTCGAGCCGGTGGGCGACGCGACGATCAAGCCGTCGGCACGCAGGTTGGCGACGAATTCGTCGCCGATGTCGATCTTCAGCTCGACCATGCTGGCGGGGGCGCCGCGACTGACCACGACGTCGTTCATCGCGAAGCCGTCGAAGATCTTCTCGCCGTCGCGCCACACGCCGCCTTCGAGCATGGTGCGGCATTCTTCCTCGTAGTCACCGGCGATCATCGGCGCCAGCGCTTCAGCGTATTCGCCGACCGGGACGTCGGTGATGAAGCCGAGCCGGCCCTGGTTGATGCCCACCAGCGGCAGCCCGAAGCGCGACACCTGGCGCGCAATGCCGAGCATGGTGCCGTCGCCGCCGACAACCACCGCGATGTCGCAGCGTTGCCCGAGCTCGGCGGGGCTCAGCGCGCCGTGGTCGTTGATGCCGGTGTGCAGCGCCGTCTCGCGTTCGAGCGACACCTCCAGCCCCTGGCGAATCAGGAAATTCGCGATCTCTTCGAGCACGCCGCGGATACCCTGTGCGTGGTACTTGCCCACCAGTGCCGCGTGTCGAAAGCGCTTGCCCATGCGCGGGATTACACCACAGCGAATTGCACCCCACGGCGACGAAAATCGCCCTCGGCCTACAATGAAAACCATGCTGGACGAGCGGGCCAAAAGACTTCTGAAAGCGCTGGTCGAACGCTACATCGCCGACGGTCAGCCGGTGGGTTCGCGCACGCTGTCGCGCGCGTCGGGGCTGGAGCTGTCGCCGGCGACCATCCGCAACGTGATGGCCGACCTGGAAGACCTGGGCCTGATCGCGAGCCCGCACACCAGCGCCGGCCGCGTTCCCACCGCGCGCGGCTATCGATTGTTCGTCGACACCATGCTCACGGCGCAGCCGCTGCACCTCGGGCAGGCGCCGCAACTCGAGCCGCAACTGCAGCCCGAACAGCCGCAGCGCGTGATCGCCAACGCTGCGCAACTGCTGTCCAGCCTGTCGAGCTTCGTCGGCGTGGTGACGGCGCCGCGCAAGGCGAGCGTGTTCCACCACATCGAGTTTATGCGCCTGAGCGAGCGGCGTGTGCTGGTGATCCTGGTCGCGCCCGACGGCGACGTGCAGAACCGAGTGATCTTCACTGCGCAGGACTACACCCAGGGCCAACTCATCGAGGCGAGCAACTACCTGACCGCCAACTACGCCGGGCTCACGATCGAAGAGGTGCGCGAACGCCTGAAGACCGAGGTCGATGCGCTGCGCGGCGAGATCGCCGCGTTGATGCAGGCCGCGGTGCAGGCCGGCAGCGAAGCGATGGCCGACAGCCAGGAGCAGGTGGTGATCTCCGGCGAGCGCAACCTGCTGACGGTGCAGGACTTCTCGGGCGACATGAACAGCCTGCGCAAGTTGTTCGACTTGTTCGAGCACAAGACGCAGCTGATGCGGCTGCTCGAGGTGAGCAGCCGCGCCGAAGGCGTGCGCATCTACATCGGCGGCGAGAGCATGGTGGTGCCGTTCGAGGAACTCTCGGTCGTGTCGGCGCCGTACGAAGTCGACGGCAAGGTGGTCGGCACGCTGGGCGTCATCGGGCCGACACGCATGGCCTACGACCGCATGATCCAGATCGTCGACATCACGTCGCGCCTGGTCAGCAACGCGCTGAGCACCAAGTAGCGCTGCCTACAATCGCCACCTTCGGGCCGTTAGCTCAGTTGGTTAGAGCAGAGGACTCATAATCCTTTGGTCGTTGGTTCAAGTCCAACACGGCCTACCAAT
>JBGQEX010000086.1:0-17271 GCA_041496605.1 Piscinibacter sp. | reverse complement strand
GCGGCGGCGCCGATCTCGCCGGCTTCGTCGAGGTTGAGGATCGCGATCGCGGCGACCTTGGTGTCGGGCGAGTAGAGGAACACCACCGCCGAGATCGTCGTCATCGCATTGATGAAGAAATAGCGCGCGATGTCCACCAGCGCCGGCGTGCAGATCGGCAGCGTGACGCGCCAGAAGGTCTTGTAGAACGGCACCTTCAGCGACGCCGACACCGCCTCGAATTCGGCGTCGAGCGCCTTCAGCGCGGTCACCGCCGTCAGGTGGCCGGTCGTGTAGAAGTGGACGATGGTGCACAGCACCAGCAGCGCGAGCGTGTGGTACAGGCCGTGCAGCGGATTGCCGGGCAGGTTGAAGAAGAAGATGTAGCCCAGACCCAGCACCAGACCGGGCACCGCCATCGGCAGCATGGCGAGCAGGCGCACGATGGGGCGTGCCCAATCGAGGCCACGCGTCTTCTCCAGCATGTAGGCGCCGACGAAGACGAGTGCCGTGCCGAACAACGCCGTGCCGGCCGCGAGCTCGAGGCTGTTGACGAAGGCGTCGCCCACCTCGGCGTCGACCAGGCCCAGCGTGTAGTGGCGCAGGCTCAGGCTCAGGTCGTAGGGCCAGAAGCGAGCGAACGACGCGAACACCGCCATGCCGAGCATCGCCAGCATCAGCGCACTGATCAGCACGCAATACGCCGTCATGGCCGCATCGAAGCCGGCCGCCGGCTTCGGCCGGTAGGGCACGGCACGCGCGCTGAGCATCGCTGTTTGTTTGCGCTGCACCAACCAGTCGACGACGAAGGTGAGCACCGCCGGCGTCAGCAGCAGCAGGCCGACCACCGCGCCGCGCTGGAAATCCTGCTGGCCGATGACGAGCTTGAACACGTCGGTGGCCAGCATGTTGAAGTTGCCGCCGATCACCTTGGGAATGCCGAAGTCGGTCATCACCAGCGTGAAGCTCACCAAGGCGGCCGAGATCAAGCCGTATTTCGCGCCCGGCAGCGTGATCGTGAAGAACTTGCGGCGCGTGCGGGTGCCGAGCGCATCGGCCGCTTCGTAGAGCCGCGCATCGGCCAGCGTCAGCGCGGTGATGAGGATCATCAGCGCATGCGGGAACACCGCGAAACATTCGGCCAGCACGATACCTGGCGCGCCGTAGATGTTGTCGACGCCCAGCGCCTGCACCACAACGCGCGCCGCGCCCTGGTTGCCGAACCAGTAGATCAGCGAGATCGCCGACAGCAGCGACGGCGCGAGCAGCGGGATCAGCGTGATGGTGCGAAACAGGCCCTTGAAGGCAATGCAGCTGCGCGCCAGCGCGTAGGCAAAGCCGAACGCCAGCGGCACCGTGATCAGCGTGGCCGCCAGCGACACCCAGACGCTGTTCCACAACGATTGCAGCAGCGCCGGCGTGGCGAGGTAGCTCGTGAAGTTGGCGAGGCCGATGAAGGCGCCCTCGCGGCTCTGCAGCGACTGCACCAGGATCAGCGCGAGCGGCGCCGCGAGGAACACGCCGAGCGCCAGGGCGATCAGCAGCAGGGTCGCGTGGGCGATGCGGTCGGTTCGGTGAGCGCGCTGCCGCACACGGGGCAAGGCGGGGAGTGGCAGCACGGCAGACATGCTCAGAACATGCGCATGCGTTCGGGCAGCAATCGCAGCGGCAATCGGCTGCCCACCTGCAGGCTTTGCTCGGCGAGGTAGTTCAGCGACAGGTAGACCGTCATCGGCTGCGGCCCGAGGGTCGGCGAGTGAACCCGCACCAGGCAGTACGAACCCAGGAACTCGATCTTGTCGATGTCGGCCTCGAACACGTTGGCGTCGCCGGCGGCGATCGGCCGTGCCAGCACGTCCTCGGGCCGCAGGTAGACCTTGACCTCGCGCGCCGCGTCGGTGTCGTGCTCGCAGGCGAACTCGGCATTGCCGATGTGCACGCGCCGGCCCGGATGCAGCCGGCCCGACAGCACGTTGATCTTGCCGACGAAGTCGGCGACGAACGGCGATGCCGGGTCGCGATAGACCTGCATCGGCGTGCCCACCTGCTCGATGCAGCCCTCGTTCATCACGACGATGCGGTCGGCCAGCGACAGCGCCTCTTCCTGGTCGTGCGTGACCATCACGGTGGTGACGCCCAGCTTGCGCTGCAGCGAGCGGATCTCCCCGCGCAAGCGCACACGCTCCAGCGCATCGAGCGCCGACAGCGGCTCGTCGAGCAGCAGCAACCCCGGCGAGGTCGCCAGCGCTCGCGCGAGCGCGATGCGCTGCTGCTGACCGCCCGAGAGTTGCGCCGGAAACTTCGCGCCGCTGCCCGGCAAGCCGACGAGCTTCAGCAACTCGTCGACACGCTGCGCGATCTGCGTGCGCGGCTGCTTGCGGTTGACGAGCCCGTACGCCACGTTGTCGGCGACGCTGAGGTTGGGGAACAGCGCATACGACTGGAACACGATGCCGTAGTCACGCTCGGCCGGCGGCAGCCGCGAGATGTCGCGCCCGGCCTGGACGAGCTTGCCGGCCGACTGCGTCTCCAGCCCCGCGATGATGCGCAGCAGGGTGGTCTTGCCGCAGCCCGAGGGGCCGAGGAAGCAGACGAACTCGCCCTTGTCGATGGACAAGGAGATGTCGCGCAACGCCTGGAACGATCCGAAGTCCTTTCGGATTCCGTCCAGTCGCAGGTAGTCGGGCATGTGCGCCGTCATCGTTGCTGCCTCAACGACGGCGTCGAGGCAACTTCATTTCTTCGCTTCCGACTTCGCGTTGTAGCGCTTGTTCCACTCCGCCAGAATGCGCTCGCGGTTGTCGGCGGCCCAGTTGAAGTCCATCTTCACCAGCCGCTTCTCGTAGTCGGCGGGCACGTTGGGCAGCGGCGCGGCGACGCCCGGCTGCGCGGTGATCGCGAAGTTCTTGCCGTACAGCAGCATCGCGTCCTTGCTCGATGCCCAGTCGGCGAGTTTCTTCGCCGCCGCCAGTTTCTTCGTGCCCTTCATGATGCCGAAGGCCTCGAGATCCCAGCCCAACCCTTCCTTGGGGAACACCAGGTCGATCGGCGCGCCCTTGGCCTTGTTGGTGTTGGCGCGGTACTCGAAACTGATGCCCACCACCGCTTCGCCGTTGCTCGCCATCGTGCAGGGCTTGGAGCCCGAGTGGGTGTACTGCGCGATGTTCTCGTGCAGCGCGTCCATGAACTTCCAGCCACCACCCTTGCCGTTGTCGTCGCCGAACAGCGCCAGCCACGCCGTCACGTCGAAGTAGCCGGTGCCCGAAGAGGCCGGGTTGGGCATCACGATGCTGCCCTTGTAGACCGGCTTGGTCAGGTCTTTCCAGGTCTCGGGTTTCGGGATGTTCTTCTTGCCGGCCTCGACGGTGTTGAAGCACACGGTGGCGCCCCACACGTCCATGCCCCACCAGGCCGGCGGGCTCTTCTTGTCGCGGTACTGGCTCATGATCGCGTCGAGGTTCAACGGCGCGTAGGGTTCCAGCATGGCCTGGCGGTCGAGCAGCGCGAGGCTCGACGCCGCCACGCCCATCACCACGTCGGCCTGCGGATTCGCCTTTTCGGCCAGCAGCTTGGCCGTGATGACGCCGGTGGAGTCGCGCACCCACTTGATCTCGACATCGGGGACGACGTGGTTGAAGCCCGTTTCGTAGGCCTTGATCTGGTCGGTTTCCAGCGCGGTGTAGACGGTCAGCTGGGTCTTCTGCGCGAACGCGCCGGCCGACAAGGCCATGGCGAGCGCAGCACCCAGCACGGGCTTCAGTGAACGCGGATTCATGCGGATCTCCTCGAAAGTGATCGGAACAGAACGCGAATGGGGGCGGGTACTGCAACTCGCGATCGAGTCTAGGGGCCGCTCGGATTTCGCGTCAACTGTTTTTTGCCAACTGTTGACAATCCAAGTGGGCTGACATCTACTCGTCACATGACCGCCCCCGTCCAGCCACATCCGACGATCACGCTGTTGCAGACCAGCTCGCTGACGAGCGTGGTGCAAGGCGAGCTGGAACGCATGATCCTCTCGGGTGAATTGGCCCCGGGCGCCAAACTCACCGAGATGACGCTGGCCGCGCGCCTGGGCGTCTCGCGCGGGCCCTTGCGCGAGGCGTTTCGCATGCTCGAAGAGGCAGGCCTGGTGCGCACCGAGAAGAACCGCGGCGTGTTCGTGCGCGACATCCCGATCGACGAAGCGGTGGAGATCTTCGACCTGCGCGCCGCGATGGACGAACTGGTGGGCCGGCGGCTTGCCGAACACATCAGCGCGGCGCAATTGAAGGAAGTGCGTGCCCTGGTCGAGGCCATGGAGCGCGCGGTCAAGGCCGAGGACGCCTATCACTACCACCTGCTGAACCTGAAGTTCCACGACCGGCTGGTCGAACTGGCCGGCAACGGCAAGCTGACCTCGATCTACCGCAAGCTGATCAAGGAATTGAGCCTGTTTCGCCGCCTCAACCTGGCCGACGGCTGGCTGATGCCGATCTCGGCCAACGAGCACCGCCAGATCGTCAAGGCCATCGCATCGGGCGACCCGGATGCGGCCGGTCGCGCGATGTTCGAGCATGTGATGGAGAGCAAGGAACGGACGATCGCCAACAACCTGCGTCGGCAACACGCGGCCGCGCCGACGCCGCCCGTCGAAGGAGGCAAGCGTGCTCCACGTCAACGCTAGAAGCTACAAGCTGCCGACGCAGCCGACGGTCGTCGTCTGCGTCGACGGCTGCGAGCCCGACTACATCGCACAGGCGGTGGCGCATGGCCAGGCACCGTGGCTGGCGCGCACGCTGGCCAACGGCAGCGCGCTGGTCGCCGACTGCGTGATTCCGAGCTTCACGAACCCGAACAACCTGTCGATCGTCACCGGCGCGCCACCGTCGGTGCACGGCATCTGCGGCAACTTCCTGTTCGACACCGCAACCGGCACCGAGGTGATGATGAACGACCCGAAGTGGCTGCGTGCGCCGACACTGCTGGCTGCGCTGTCCGACGCCGGCCGCTCGGTGGCGGTGGTCACCGCCAAGGACAAGTTGCGCCAGCTGCTCGGCCACGGCATGCAGGGCATCTGCGTGTCGGCCGAGAAAGCCGACCGGATGAACCAGGCCGAGAACGGCATCGCAGGCTTGCTCGAGCTGGTCGCCAGGCCGCTGCCCTCGGTGTACAGCGCCGACCTGTCGGAATTCGTGTTCGCGGCCGGTGTGGCGCTGATGCGCCGGCGCCGACCCGACGTGATGTATCTGTCGACCACCGACTACATCCAGCACAAGCACGCGCCAGGGACGTCGGCGGCCGACGACTTCTACCGCATGATGGACGCCTACCTCGGCCAGCTCGACGCGATGGGCTGCGTGATCGCGCTCACCGCCGACCACGGCATGAACGCGAAAACGCGGCTCGATGCGTCGCCCAACGTGATCTACCTGCAGGACCTGCTCGACGACTGGCTTGGCGCGGCGAGTGCCCGTGTGATCCTGCCGATCACCGACCCCTACGTCGTGCACCACGGCGCGCTCGGGTCGTTCGCGACCGTCTACCTGCCCTCCTCTGCCGATCGCGTTGCGCTGGCGGCGCGGTTGGGCGCGCGACGCGGCATCGAGTGCGTGCTGACGCGCGAGGCCGCCGCCGAGCGCTTCGAGCTGCCGGCCGATCGCATCGGCGATCTGGTCGTGGTGTCGGAGCGCAGCACGGTGCTCGGCACGTCGGCATCGCGCCACGACCTGTCGGGCCTGGACGTGCCGCTGCGCTCGCATGGCGGCACCTCGGAGCAGCAGGTCCCGCTGATCGTCAACCGCCGCATCGCCGGCCTCGATGCGCAGCGCCGCTGGCGCAACTTCGATGCGTTCGACCTGGCCTTGAACATGGCGCAATGAGGGCACGACGATGAGCGCGAGCACCGAGTTCCGGCACGAGGCGATGCGCATCGCCGGCGACAAGGTCGGTGCCGAGCGCGGCGGCGAGCGCGTGATCGAGGTGCGTAACCCCTTCACCCGGCAAGCCGTCGGCAGCGTGCCGAAAGCCACGGTCGACGAGGTGCGCCGCGCACTCGCCACTGCGCACGCCTACCAACCGCGACTCACGCGCTTCGAGCGCGCCGACATCCTCCACAAGACCGCCGCCCTCGTGCACCAGCGCGCGGCGCAGATCGCCGCGCTGATCAGCGCCGAGTCCGGTCTGTGCATCAAGGACGCGCGCTACGAAACCGGCCGCGTGGCCGACGTGCTGGTGTTCGGCGCCCACGAGGTGCTGAAAGACGACGGCCAGGTGTTCAGCTGCGACCTCACCCCGCACGGCAAGCGTCGGCGCGTCTACACGCAGCGCGACCCGCTGCTCGGCGTGATCAGTGCGATCACGCCGTTCAACCACCCGATGAACCAGGTCGCGCACAAGGTGGTGCCGTCGGTGGCGACCAACAACCGCATGGTGCTGAAGCCGTCCGAGAAGGTGCCGTTGTCGGCGCTGCTGTTCGCCGACCTCCTGTACGAAGCCGGGCTTCCGGGGCCGATGCTGTCGATCGTCACCGGCGACCCGCGCGAGATCGCCGACGAGCTGGTCATGAACCCGAGGGTCGACCTCGTCACCTTCACCGGCGGCGTGGCGATCGGCAAAGCCATCGCCGCGAAGGCAGGCTACCGCCGCATCGTGCTCGAACTGGGTGGCAACGACCCGATCATCGTGATGGACGACGCCGATCTCGACGAGGCCGCCACGCTCGCCGTGCAGGGTTCGTACAAGAACTCGGGGCAGCGCTGCACAGCAGTCAAACGCATGCTGGTGCAGCAGTCGGTTGCGCAGCGCTTCACCGAGCTGGTGGTCGAGAAGACCCGCGCCTGGACCTACGGCGACCCCAGTGATCCGGCCCTCGACATGGGCACGGTGATCGACGAAGCCGCGGCACGCCTGTTCGAAGCCCGCGTCGACGAAGCCCTTGCGCAGGGCGCACGCCTGCTCGCCGGCCACCGGCGCGACGGTGCGCTGTACGCGCCGACGGTGATCGACCGCGTGCGGCCCGAGATGACGGTGGTGCGCGAGGAAACCTTCGGCCCGGTCTCGCCGATCATCACGTTCACGTCCATCGACGACGCGATCCGCATCGCCAACGGCACGGCCTACGGCCTGTCGTCGTCGGTGTGCACGAATCGGCTCGATCACATCACGCGCTTCGTGTCCGAGCTGCAGGTGGGCAGCGTGAACGTGCGCGAGGTGCCCGGCTATCGCCTGGAGCTCACACCCTTCGGCGGAATCAAGGATTCCGGACTCGGCTACAAGGAAGGGGTACAAGAAGCGATGAAGAGCTTTACCCTCACCAAGACCTACTCGCTGCCCTGGAACTGACCCGACCCATGCTGCACCTGCTGAACCTGCTCGCTGCCATCTCCCTGCTGGTGTGGGGCACCCACATCGTGCGCACCGGCGTGCTGCGCGTGTTCGGCGAGAACCTGCGGCAGGTGCTTTCCAAGAGCTTCAGCAACCGCGCGAGCGCCGTGCTCGCCGGCCTCGGGGTCACCACGGTCGTCCAGTCGAGCACGGCCACCTGCCTGATCGTCGCGTCGTTCGTCGGCAAGGGCCTGGTGGCCACCGCGCCGGCGCTGGCCGTGATGCTCGGCGCCGACATGGGCAGCGCCGTCATGACGGTGGTGTTCTCGTTCGACTTGTCGTGGTTGTCGCCGCTGCTGATCCTGGTCGGTGTGGTCATGTTCGTCTCACAGCAAAACAGCGGTGCCGGGCGGATCGGCCGGGTGTTGATCGGGCTCGGGTTGATCACGCTGGCGCTGCAGCTGATCGTTGGCGCGACGCGGCCGCTGACCGAATCGCCGGCGGTGCGGGCGCTGCTGGTCGCACTGCCGAGCGACGTGATGCTCGACATGGTCGTCGGTGCCACATTGGCCGTGCTGTCCTATTCGAGCCTGGCCATCGTGCTGCTCGTCGCCACCTTGGCCGCCGGCGGCATGGTGCCGTCCAGCGTGGCGCTCGGCCTGGTGCTGGGCGCCAACCTCGGCAGCGGTCTGCTCGCGCTGCTGGCCACCGCGCAGGCTTCACCGCAGATTCGGCGCATTCCACTGGGTAACCTGCTGTTCAAGGCGGCCGGTGCGCTGATCGCCATGCCGCTGCTGCCGCAGGCGCATGTGCTGCTGCAGCAATACGTGGCCACGGTGCACCAGCAGGTGGTGGTCTTCCATCTCGGCTTCAACATCGCGATCGCGTTGCTCTTCATCGCCTTCACCGGACTCGTGGCGCGTGTCGTCGACCGCTGGTTGCCGCCGCCGGCGGTCGGCGCCGGCACGCAGCGCCCACGTCACCTCGACCCGTCGGCGCTGGCCACGCCGTCGCTGGCCATCAGCTGCGCCGCGCGCGAAGCGCTGCACCAGGCCGACGTGGTCGAGACCATGCTGCGCGGCATCCTGCCGGTGATCCGCCACAACGACCTCGTGTTGGCCGAACAGCTGCGGCACATGGACGACACCGTCGACGAGCTGTACTCGGCGATCAAGTTCTACCTGACGCAGATCTCGCGCGAAGCGTTGTCCGAACGCGAAGGCCGGCGCTGGACCGACATCGTCTCGTTCACGATCAACATGGAGCAGATCGGCGACATCATCGAGCGCGTGCTGCAGGACGTGGAAGACAAGAAGATCCGCAAGAACCGCAGCTTCTCCGACGCCGGCATGGCCGAGATCTGCCAGTTGCACGAGCGCCTGATGGCCAACCTGCGCCTGGGCATGAGCGTGTTCCTCGATGGCCACGTGCGCGACGCCAAGAAGCTGCTCGAAGAGAAGGCGCGCTTTCGCGATCTCGAGCACGAGTACGCCGCCAGCCACATCGCCCGCCTGCGCGACAACACCGCGCAGAGCATCGAGACGAGTTCGCTGCATCTCGACCTGCTCAGCGACCTGAAACGCATCAACTCGCACCTGTGCTCGATCGCCTACCCCATCCTCGAATCGGCCGGCGCGCTGTCGAAGACGCGCATCCGCCATTCGCAGCTGGCGGCCTTGCCGCTGGACGAATGACGCGACCCTTTAGATGAGCCTTACCTGGCCGATCGTGCTGGCGGTGCTGTTCGGTGCGCTGCTGCATGCGTCGTGGAACGCGTTCATCAAGTCGGGCACGGACAAGGCGCTGGACACCGCGCTGATCCACGCGATGGGTTGCGTCGTCGCCCTGCCGATCGTGCTCAGCGTGGGCCTGCCGCCGGCCGCCGCCTGGCCCTGGCTCGCCGCGTCGCTGACGATCCACATCGGCTACTACATCGCGCTGGCCGGCGCGTACCGGCACGGCGACCTCGGGCTCACCTACCCGATCATGCGCGGCCTCGCGCCGCTGCTGGTGGCCTTGGGCAGCGGCCGGCTGATCGGCGAAACGCTGCCGCTGGCCACCTGGTTCGGCGTCATCGGCATCAGCGCGGGCGTGCTGTTGGTGGGGCTGTCGCGCTCGGCGCTGGGCAGCGCGTCGCACGGCCACGCACTGCGTTTTGCACTGATGAACGCGGCCATCATTGCCGTCTACACGGTTGTCGACGGGCTCGGCGTGCGCGCGTCGGGCAACGCGCTGCAGTATGTGGGCGCGCTGTTCATGGTCGACGGGCTGCCCTACTTCGTGCTCGTCATGTGGCGCCGCGGCAGCGAGCGGCCTGCCGCCTGGGCCTACATGCGCGGGCGATGGCCACGCGCCCTGCTCGGCACGGCCGCGTCGCTCGGCTCCTACGGCATCGCGCTGTGGGCCATGACGCGCGCGCCGGTCGCCGCGGTGGCGGCACTGCGCGAGACGTCGGTGTTGTTTGCCGCGCTGATCGGTACCCGGCTGCTGAAGGAACACTTCGGTCCGCGGCGCGCCGCCGGCACGGCGCTGATCGTCGGCGGCGTCGTGGCGCTGCGCCTCATTTGACGCCGCGGCGCGCCAGCCAATGCGCGAGGATCAATGACGCTTCGAGCGTGAACTCATCCGCCTGCAGCCGCGCGATGAGCGCCGGGGCGTCGATGCAGTCGAAGCCCTGCACTTCGCCGTCCTGATTGACCGGAACGAGGCCGTCGGGCACACACGCCTCGAACATGTCGATGTGTTCGACCATGTAGCCGTCGGGCACCGGCCGGCGTACCGTGATGCGCCCCATCGCGGCCACGTCGTTCAGTTCGCCGACGCGCAGCCCGGCCTCTTCCCAGGTCTCGCGCTCCAGTGTCTGAACGGTGGTCTCGCGGGCGGACGCGAGTCCGCCCATCAGCGTGTCCCATTGCCCGGGGTCGGTGGCCTTGTCGAGCGCGCGCTGCTGCGCCCACACCGCGCCGGCGCTTGTCCAGCCGACCAGGTGTACGGCAAAGGTCGTGATCCCCAGTGGCCGCACCGCACAACGCTCGATCACGGCGCGCAACGCACCCTGCGTATCGGTCACCGGCATCAGTTCGTCGCGCCAGCGGCTGGCCGCGTCGTGTGCGTGCAGCCAGTGCGCGATGGCGGCGAGCGACGTGTCGGCATCGCCCTGCAGCAACCAGCCGTGTCCGCCGCGCTGCAAGGGCAGGCCCGCCGCCGACAGGCGCTCGGCCAAGGTCACGTCGATGGAACCGCACTCGGCGCGCCCGAGCAGCAACGGCTCGCGCGGCATGGCCGGCGCTTGTTGGGCGCGGGCATGAAGCCGGTCCAGCCACTGCGGCGAGTTCATTGGGTGAGCGACGTCGGGCAAGATGCCCGAGACCCCGATGTGTCGCCACATCGGGGTCTCGAGCCCTGGGTTCTTGGTGGAGCCGGGGGGAATCGAACCCCCGTCCGCAAGCCATCATCGGGCAGATCTACATGCTTAGCTGGCTGATTTGGTTTTGAGGGCGGCCGTCGCGCAGCAGCACGCTACGTTCGCCCCGAGTCACTTGATTTAGCCCTGTGCTGAGTGACCCAACCCAGAGCGAGCCCATGTGTATGACTTCGCAGCTTTTCGGGTGTTATCCGTCAAGCCCAGCCCATCGGCCAACTGTTGCGAAGCTCACCGGTATTAAGCGGCGAGAGCGTACGAAGAGTCGTTCGCAGTTACTTTGTTTCCAGATGGATTTACGAGCGAACTGGTGCTCGGCATGCCCTGATCCAACTCCGTACCCACGTCGAAGCCAAGTCGGCCCCAGGAACCGGTTAGTTTAGGCCATTGCCAAAAGGTTCAAGAGTTCGTCCGGCGTTTGAACGATGTGGTCGGCGCCCCAGGTCCCGATGGGCTCGCCGATGCCGAGGTAGCCCCAAGCCGCGACCACCGTCACCATGCCCGCCGCCTGGCCCGCCTGCACGTCGCGCACGTCGTCGCCGACATACATGCACCGTGCCGGAGCCAGGCCGACGCGGCGCGCCGCCTCGAGCAGCGGTGCCGGATGCGGTTTGGAATGCGGCGTGGTATCGCCGGCGATCACCGTCGCCGCGCGTTCGTGCAGCCCGAGCGAGCGCACCAGCGGGTCGGTGAAGCGGGCCGCCTTGTTGGTCACGACGCCCCAGCGCCGGCCCTGCCGTTCCAACGCGTCGAGCAAGGGCAGCACCGAAGCGAACACACGGGTCTCGCGCGTCATGCGTTGCTCGTAGCGGTGCAGGAACTCTTCGCGAAGCTCGCTGAAGCGGGCGTCCTGCGGTCCGACATCAAAGGCCACACCGATCATGCCGCGCGCGCCGGACCCCACCATCGGTCTGAAGCGCTCGAGCGGCATTGCGGGCAGGCCCAGCGACGCTCGCAGGTCGTTGGCAGCGCCGGCCAGGTCGGGGGCGCTGTCGATCAACGTGCCGTCGAGGTCGAAGAACACCGCGTCGATCGTGTCCACATTCATGCAGGCCTGCGGCAGGCGATCATGTAGTTGACGCTGGTGTCGTCGGACAACCAGTAGCGGCGGCTGATCGGGTTGTATTCCATGCCGCGCGTGGCGTGCAGCGACAGGCCTGCATCGCGGCACGCCTGCGCCAGCTCGCTGGGGCGCAGGAAGCGGGCGTATTCGTGGGTGCCTTTGGGCAGCATCTTGAGCAGGTGTTCGGCACCGACAATGGCAAACAGAAAGGCCTTCGCGTTGCGGTTGATGGTCGAGAAGAACAGCCACCCACCCGGCTTGACGAGTGTGGCGCAGGCACGCACGACCGAGCCGGGGTCGGGCACGTGTTCGAGCATCTCCATGCAGGTGACCACGTCGAACGCAGCCGGCATCTCTCCCGCCAGAGCTTCGGCGGCGACCTCGCGGTATTCCACCGAGGCCGTGCCCGTTTCCAGCGCATGCAATTGCGCGACCTTCAGCGCCTTCGTTGCGAGGTCGATGCCCAGCACATTGGCGCCGCGGCGTGCCATGGCATCGGCGAGGATCCCGCCGCCGCATCCGATGTCGACCACGCGTTTGCCGCCCAGCCGGGCATGCTGGTCGATCCAGTCGAGCCGCAAGGGGTTGATCTGGTGCAGCGGCCGGAATTCGCTTTCGGTGTCCCACCAACGGTGAGCCAACTCGCTGAACTTCGCGAGTTCCTGAGGATCGGCATTGATTGTCATGGCGCGATGGTACCCAAAGCGCGGCTGCCCGAAACCGCCGAACGCCAACGAGAAAACCCCGCGGCGGCGGCGCCAATGAAAAACCCCGCCGCAGCGGGGTTTTGGGTCGATCGGCGAATGCCGATTACTGGCGGGTGCGCGTGCCGACCACTTCGATTTCCACGCGGCGGTTCTTCGCGCGGCCTTCGGCGGTCTTGTTGTCGGCGACCGGCGACTTCTCGCCCTTGCCTTCGGTGTACACGCGGTTCTTTTCAACGCCCTTGCTCGTCAGGTAGTTCTTGACGGCATCGGCCCGCTTGGTCGACAGCTTCTGGTTGTAGGCATCGTTGCCCACCGCGTCGGTGTGGCCGACGGCGATGATGACTTCGAGGTTGATGCCTGCCATCTTGCTGACCAGGTCGTCGAGCTTGGCCTTGCCTTCGGGCTTCAGGGCGTCCTTGTTGAAATCGAAGAACGCGTCAGCGGCGAAGGTCACCTTCTCGCTCACCGGAGCGGGCGGCGGCGGGGGCGGCGGCGGGGCAACCGGTGCAGCGGCCGGGGCCGGTGCGGGCGCAGGGGCCGGCGGGGGCGGTGGGGGCGGCGGCGGGGCCTTCGGAACGGGCTTCAGCGCGCCATCGCAATCGGGGCTGGCCGTTGCCGGGGTCCAGAACGCGTCACGCCAGCACAGTTCGTTGGTGCCGTTCTTCCAGTTCAAGCCCGTTGCGTTGACCCAGTTGTCGACGGCACCGGACTGAGCGAAAACGCCTGATGCGGAGGCAGCGAGAGCGGCGGATGCGAAGAGCGACGCCACCTTGTTCAATTTCTTCATGATTCTCCTCTCGAGGGAAGGCGCAGTTAGTTTCTGCAAAACGTCCGAATCGGAATCGGAAAACGCTGATAAACCTTCGCTTCCGCGAACGCCTACCACCCGAATGATTGTGCCAGCAGAGCTTCGCTTTGCGCCCCTGGCGGGGACCCGCGTCGGCCACTGTTGCGCGAGTACTACAACGATCGGCACTTAGAATGATGGGCTTCGCCCTCCGCACTGGCGAGCAATCCGCGCCCTCGCCCCGCCCATGACCCAGTTCGCCAAGGAAACCCTGCCGATCAGCCTCGAAGAGGAGATGCGGCGTTCGTACCTTGATTACGCGATGAGCGTGATCGTGGGCCGCGCCCTGCCCGACGCGCGCGACGGCCTGAAGCCGGTGCACCGGCGCGCGCTGTTCGCGATGCACGAACTCAACAACGACTGGAACCGGCCCTACAAGAAGTCGGCCCGTATCGTCGGTGACGTGATCGGCAAGTACCACCCGCACGGCGACCAGTCGGTGTACGACACGATTGTTCGCATGGCGCAGGACTTCTCCATGCGCCACATGCTGGTCGACGGACAGGGCAACTTCGGCTCGGTCGACGGCGACAACGCGGCCGCGATGCGCTACACGGAAATCCGGCTCGCCAAGATCGCCCACGAAATGCTGGCCGATCTGGACAAGGAGACGGTCGACTTCGGCCCCAACTACGACGGCAGCGAGAAAGAGCCGCTGGTCATGCCCACGCGGCTGCCCAACCTGCTCATCAACGGCTCGGGCGGCATCGCGGTGGGCATGGCCACCAACATCCCGCCGCACAACCTCAACGAGGTGGTCGACGCGTGCCAGCACCTGCTGAAGAACCCGCAGGCGTCGATCGACGAGTTGATGGAGATCATCCCGGCGCCGGACTTCCCGACGGCCGGAATCATCTACGGCCTGAACGGCGTGCGCGACGGCTACCGCACCGGTCGCGGCAAGGTGGTGATGCGCGCCAAGTGCCACTTCGAAGACATCGACCGCGGGCAGCGCCAGGCGATCATCGTCGACGAGATCCCGTACCAGGTGAACAAGAAGAACCTGCTCGAGCGCATGGCCGAGCTGGTGCACGAGAAGAAGCTGGAAGGCATCAGCCACATCCAGGACGAGTCCGACAAGTCGGGCATGCGCGTGGTCATCGAGTTGAAACGCGGCGAAGTGCCCGAGGTGGTGCTGAACAACCTGTACAAGCAGACGCAGCTGCAGGACACCTTCGGCATCAACATGGTGGCGCTGATCGACAACCAGCCCAAGCTGTGCAACCTGAAGGACCTGATCGAGATCTTCCTCGAGCACCGCCGCGAGGTCGTCACCCGCCGCACGGTGTTCGAGTTGCGCAAGGCGCGCGAACGCGGCCATGTGCTCGAAGGCCTGGCGGTGGCGCTCGCCAACATCGACGAGTTCATCGAGACCATCAAGACCTCGCCGACCCCGCCGGTCGCCAAGTCGGCGCTGATGCGCGAGAGCTGGGACTCGTCGCTGGTGCGCGAGATGCTCGCGCGCGCCGAAGGTGAAACACCGGGCGGCCGCGAGGCGTATCGGCCGGAAGGCCTGGGCCGCGAATTCGGCATGCAGAGCGACGGCCTGTATCGCCTGTCGGACGACCAGGCCGGCGAGATCCTGCAGATGCGCCTGCAGCGCCTGACCGGGCTCGAGCAGGACAAGGTCATCGGCGAGTACAAGGAAGTGATGGCGCAGATCGCCGACCTGCTGAGCATCCTCGCCACGCCGGCGCGGGTCACGGCCATCATTGCGGCCGAATTGGCGGCGATCAAGCAGGAGTTCGGCCAGACCAAGATCGGCGCGCGCCGCAGCGCGATCGAGCACAACGCGCAGGACCTCGGCACCGAAGACCTGATCACGCCGACCGACATGGTCGTGACGCTATCGCACACCGGCTACATCAAGAGCCAGGCGCTGTCGGAATACCGCGCGCAAAAGCGTGGCGGCCGCGGCAAGCAGGCCACGCAGACCAAGGAAGACGACTGGATCGACCAGCTCTTCATCGCCAACACGCACGACTACATCCTGTGCTTCACCAACCGCGGCCGCGTCTACTGGCTGAAGGTGTGGGAAGTGCCGCAGGGCTCGCGCAACTCGCGCGGCAAACCCATCGTCAACATGTTCCCGCTGCAGGCCGGCGAGAAGGTCAACGTCGTGCTGCCGCTGACCGGCGACGCGCGCAGCTTCCCGCCCGATCACTTCGTGTTCATGGCCACCGCGCAAGGCACGGTCAAGAAGACGGCACTCGATGAGTTCAGCAACCCGCGCAAGGCCGGCATCATCGCCGTCGATCTTGACCCGGGCGACTTCCTGATCGGCGCCGCACTCACCGACGGCCACCACGACGTGATGCTGTTCAGCGACGGCGGCAAGGCCGTTCGCTTCGCCGAAGACGATGTGCGCCCGATGGGCCGCAACGCGCGCGGCGTGCGCGGCATGATGCTCGACGATGGGCAGAGCGTGATCGCGATGCTGGTCGCCGAGGACGAGACGCAGAGCGTGCTGACCGCCACCGAAAAGGGTTACGGCAAACGCACCAGCATCGTCGAGTACACACGCCACGGGCGCGGCACCAAGGGCATGATCGCCATCCAGCAAAGCGAGCGCAACGGCAAGGTCGTCGCCGCGACGCTGGTGCGGCCCGACGACGAAATCATGCTGATCACCGACAAGGGCGTGCTGGTGCGAACCCGCGTCGCCGAAATCCGCGAACTCGGCCGCGCCACGCAGGGGGTGACGCTGATCGCTCTTGACGACGGGTCGACGCTGAGCGGCCTGCAACGCATCGTCGAGAACGACGCCAATGACGACGCTGGCAGCGAGACTGCCGGCGACGAGCCGGCTCCCGAGGAGAACAATTGATGAAACGATGGATGGCGGTGGCGCTGCTGAGCTGCGCCGCGATCGCGCACGCGCAAACGACCCCGGCGAAGAAGGATCTGGTTGCCAAGCTGCTGCAATTGCAGCAGCCGGGCATCGAAAACATCGGCCGTTCGATCGCCGAGCGGCCCGCACTGCAACTGATGCAGGCTGCCGGGAACACCTTGCGCACGCAAGTACCGCCTGAGAAGCGCGAAGCGCTGGGCAAAGCCGTCGAGGCCGACATCAGGAAGTTCATCGACGAGTCGACGCCTGTGATGCGCGAGCGTGCCGTCAAACTGGCGCAGACGACGATGGGCCCCGCCATGGAAGAGAAGTTCAGCGAAGACGAGCTCAAGCAACTCATCGCCTGGCTCGAGTCGCCGATCTACAAGAAATACCAGCAACTCGGCCCCGAGTTGGAGAACGGGTTGGCGCAGAAACTGGTCGGCGAAGCCGGGCCGCTGCTGGACGCCAAGCTGCAGGCCCTGCACCAGAAGGTCCGCGCAACGCTCAGCACCGGCATGAGCTCCGGCGCCCCCGCGAGGCCTGCGGCCTCGGCCGCCTCCTCGCCAGCCTCGGCGGCCAAGCTTGCCGCCAAGCCGGCGGCCAAACCCGCCAGCAAGTAAGCCCGCCCACCGCTTGCCGCACGACATGGCCGATACGCCCCTTCCAACGAACCCCGCGCTGCTGGCACTGCGCACGCAGATCGACGCGGTGGACCACGAACTGCTGGCGCTGCTCAACCGCCGCGCCGCGCTCGCACAGGAAGTCGGCGAAGTGAAGAAGCAGGAAGGCTCGGTGGCCTTTCGGCCCGAGCGCGAAGCGCAGGTCATCGATGGGCTCAAGGCCATCAACCCGGGCCCGCTGGAGTCCGACAGCGTGGCACCGATCTGGCGCGAGATCATGTCGGCCTGCCGCGCGCTCGAAACGCCCACGCGCGTGGCCTACCTAGGTCCTGCGGGCACCTTCAGCGAACTGGCGGCGTTGGGCTTCTTCGGCACGTCGATCGTCAAGCTGCCCTGCACCAGCACCGACGAGGTGTTTCGCGCCACCAGTGCCGGCGCCGCCGACTTCGGCGTGGTGCCGGTCGAGAACTCCACCGAGGGGGTGGTGGCGCGCACG
>JBGQEX010000085.1:0-17337 GCA_041496605.1 Piscinibacter sp. | reverse complement strand
TAGCCCGCGCACAATGCACGACCCATGCTGCGAGGCCCCGCCGTGCATTCCCCACCGACCGTGCTGATTGCGATCCCGAGCCACGACTTCGACCCGACCGAAGTGGCGGTCAGCTGGCGGGTGCTCAGCGACGACGGCGTGCGCGTGCGCTTCGCCACGCCCGATGGCCAGCCGGGACGCGGTGACGCGCTGATGCTGAGCGGCGAGGGCCTGGACCCGTGGGGCTTCATCCCCGGGCTCAGGCGTCTGAAGCTGCTCGGTCTCGCGCTGCGCGCCGATGCGCGTGCGCGGGCCGCCTATGCTCAGATGCTCGCGAGCGAGGCGTTCGCGCATCCGCTCAAGCATGTCGACGTCGACGTGCATGACTTCGACGGCCTGGTGCTGCCCGGTGGGCACCGCGCCGCCGGCATGCGCGCCTATCTCGAGAGCCCGGTGCTGCAGCGGCTGGTCGGGCTGTTCTTCGACCGCAAGTTGCCGGTCGGCGCCATCTGCCACGGCGTCGTCCTGGCCGCGCGCAGCATGTCGCACGCAACGGCCAGGTCGGTGTTGCACGGCCGCAAGACGACAGCGCTGACCTGGAAGCTGGAGCGCACGGCCTGGTCGTTGACGCGCTACTTCGGCCGCTTCTGGGATCCGCACTACTACCGCACCTACCTCGAGGCGGCCGGCGAGCCCGCGGCCTATCGCTCGGTCGAGGCGGAGGTGAAGCGCGCGCTCGCGTCGCCAGCGGATTTTCTCGACGTGCCCGCTGATGCACCGCACCATTGGCGCCAAGCGAGTGGCCTGTTCAGGGACCGCAGCGACGACACGCGCAGCGCCTTCGTGGTCCAGGACGGCAACTACGTGTCGGCGCGCTGGCCCGGCGACGCGCATCTGTTTGCGCAGACGTTCGCCGGTCTGGTGACCCGCCGCGTCAGTTGACGATCAATCGCCCGGCCCCGTCGACGACGCTGCCGACGACAACCGCCTGCGCAAAGCCGTGCCGGCGGAACACGCCGAGCACCTCGTCGACTGCCGCCGGAGAACACGACACCAGCAAGCCGCCGCTTGTCTGCGGGTCGGTCAGCAGCGCGCGATCGACGTCGGCGAACCCCGGCGGCAGCGTCACTTCCGCGCCATAGCTCGCCCAGTTGCGCCCCGACGCGCCGGTGACCATGCCCTTTGCCGCCAACTCGCGCACGCCGCTCAGCAAGGGCACGCGGGCCCATTCGATCTGCGCGCTGCATTTCGCGCCGCGCGCGAGCTCGAGGCTGTGGCCGGCGAGGCCGAAGCCGGTGATGTCGGTCAGCGCATGCACGCCGGCCAGGTTGGCGAGTTCGATGCCCGGCGTGTTGAGTTTCGTGGTCGTGGCGATCATCTGCGCGTAGCCCTCGGCACTGAGTGCGTCCTTCTTCAGCGCCGCCGACAGCACCCCCACACCGAGCGGCTTGCCGAGCACCAGCACGTCGCCGGGTTGGGCGTCGGCATTGCGCTTGATCTTGCTCGGGTGCACCAGCCCCATCACGACGAGGCCGTAGATCGGCTCGACCGAATCGATGGTGTGGCCGCCGGCGATCGGAATGCCGGCTTCGGCGCAGATGCTCTCGCCGCCCTTCAGGATGCGGCCGATGGTGTCGAGCGGCAGCACGTTGATCGGCATCCCCACCAGCGCCAGCGCCATGATCGGCCGCCCGCCCATCGCATACACGTCGCTGATCGCGTTGGTGGCGGCGATGCGGCCGAAGTCGTAGGGGTCGTCGACGATGGGCATGAAGAAGTCGGTGGTGGCGATCAGCGCCTGCTCGTCGTTGAGCCGGTACACGGCGGCGTCGTCGGACGTTTCGATGCCGACCAGCAACTCCTTGGGAACCGGGAATCCGCTCGAGTTCTTCAGGATTTCCGACAGCACACCGGGCGCGATCTTGCAGCCGCAGCCGCCGCCGTGCGACAGCGACGTGAGGCGGACGGCCTTGTCGTGGGGTGCGTTCATCGTGAGCTCTCCAATGCAGTGGTGATCAGCTGGCGCAGGCTGCGCTGCTCGGCTGCGGGGTCGAACAGCGGCGCACGTTGCCGGGTCTGGGCTCGCAGCAGGTCGAGGAACAGTGCATCGTCGCGCGCGCGTTCGACCAGGCGAGCCAAGGCCACATCATCGCCCGAATCGAACAAGCCCACATGCTGTGGGCCCAGCATGCCCACGTTGCCCGGAACGCGTGAGGCCAGCACGGCGGTGCCGCTTTGGGCGGCCTCGAGAATCACTTGCGCGCCACCTTCCATGCGGCTGCTGTTGACGAGCAATTGCGCACGCTTGATGTGCTGGCGCGTGGCAGCGTGGGGCAGCGCGCCGAGCCAGCGCACCGTCGGGCACTGCGACTGCACGCGCTGCACCGCCAGGCCCAGCGCCGGGTCGAGCGCGCTGCCGATCAGCTCGAAGCGGATGTCGTACCGACCCCGCAGCCGCTCGGCGGCGCGCAGGAAAGTCAGCGGGTCCTTCTCGTCGCGCAAGTGGCCGACGAACAGCGCGCGCAGGTGGCGTTTCGGCGCCGGCACGGGCCGCAGCGGCGGGGCGGACTGGTAGATCACATGGGTCTTGCGCCGCAGCGCCGCGTCCAGCTCGGCCGGGCCTTGGTCCTGCAACACCACCAGGTGCGTGGCGACCTGCAACGAGGTCTGTGCCGCGGGGTCGCTTCGGATGTCGCGGTACAGGTCGGTGCCGGTCAGCACCACGATGCACGGGCGGTCGGGATGCGCTTGCGCGAAGGCGCAAATCGAATCGGCCGAGCGCCGCGCATGCAGCGCGATCAATGCGTCGCAGCGCTGGCCGGTCCAGGCCGCGACGACGGTGGTGCCACAATCATCGCGAAGCATGCGCGCCCAGCGCGACGCTGTCTGCCAGTTGCCGTTGTTGGCCGACGCGAGCGCGGGGCTGACGATGAGCACCGTTGTAGGAGAGTGGGCCGTGGTCGACATGGAAGCAGCGGACTTGAACACCTCGCGTATGCGCAGCGCGGGCAAGGAGCTGCTGTCGCTTGCGCTGATGGATGCGCGAAATCATACGTTGCGCTGGATCTCGCTCTACGAGGAGACGCTTGCGGGCGCGGGCTGGCGCGTGCCGCTGTTTCCCGAGCTGAACCCGCCGCTGTGGGAGCTGGGGCACATCGGCTGGTTCCAGGAGTACTGGCTCGCGCGCAACGTGCAGCGCCAGCGCGGCGCGTCATGTGCGGCGGCAGCACCGCGGCTCGCGTCGATCGAGCCCGAGGCCGACCGCTGGTACGACTCGTCGCACGTGCCGCACGACAGCCGCTGGCAGCTCGACGTGCCGGACCTGCAGACCACCAAGCAGTACCTCGTCGACACGATGGACGTGACGCTCGACCTGCTCGACGCCGCCGACGAGCACGACGACGCGTTGTATTTCTTTCGCCTCGCGCTGTTCCACGAAGACATGCACGGCGAGGCGCTCGCCTACATGGCGCAAACGCTGGACCTGAGCTTGGCCAACGCGCCGGGGCTGCTGCCCGAGATCGCCTCGATGCCGCCGCGCGCGCCGCTGCTGTTTCCCGCCACGCGGGTGGCGCTCGGTTGCGCGCCGGGCGGCTTCGTGTTCGACAACGAGAAGTGGGCGCACGAGGTCGACGTTCCCGAGTTCGAGATCGACGCGCAACCGGTCACGTGGTCGCAGTACAGCGAGTTCGTCGAAGACGGCGGTTATGACGAGCAGGGCTGGTGGGCGGCCGACGGCTGGGCGTGGCTGCAGCGCGAGGGCCGACGCGTGCCGCGCCACGTCGACCAGATGCGCCAGGGCGTGCTGCAACAGCGCCACGGCCGGCTGGTGCACGTGGCGCTCGCGCAGCCGGTGATGCACGTGAGCTGGTACGAAGCCGATGCCTGGTGCCGCTGGGCCGGCCGGCGTCTGCCCACCGAGGTCGAATGGGAAGCCGCCGCGCAGGCTGGTCACTCGCGCGGTTTTCGCTGGGGCGACGTGTGGGAGTGGACCGGCACGACCTTCCGCCCCTACCCGGGCTTCAGCGCCGACCCCTACGCCGACTATTCGCAGCCCTGGTTCGGCACCCACAAGGTGCTGCGTGGCGCGTCGTTTGCCACGCGCGGGCGGATGCGCCACCCGAAGTACCGCAACTTCTACCTGCCCACGCGCGACGACATCTTCAGCGGGTTCAGGAGCTGCGCGGTGTAGGACGCTACAGGCCCGCCAGATAGTGGGCCAGGTTTTCGATGTCCTGTTCATTGAGCGTGTTGGACACGCTGGTCATGTTGCCGGCGTCGTTGGTGCGCTTGCGTGCCTTGAAATCCGACAGCTGTTTGACGATGTAGTCAGGGTGCTGACCCGCGACGCGCGGGATCTCGTTTTGGCCTGCAAAGCCGCCGAGGTGGCACATCGTGCACAGCGTCTCGGCGGCCTTCAGCCTGCCCATTCGCGCCTTTTCCGGGTCGACCTGGAAGGTCTGGGGCGCGGGCTTCTGCCTGGCGAAGTAGTCCGCCAGTTCGTGCATGTCGTCGCGCGACAGTGCGGCCACCTTCGGTGTCATCAGCTCGTTCGTGCGCCGGCCTTCCTGGAAGTCGCGCAGCTGGAGATACAGATAGCGCGAGGTCTGGCCCGCGAGGATCGGGAATTGTGGCTGCGTCGAGTTGCCGGCGGGGCCGTGGCATGCCACGCAGGCTGCGGCGTTCGCCGGTGCAGGTTGCGCCTGTACCGGAGCCGTGGCGGCGAGCAGGAGACCGAGAGCGAAGGGGTGCGGCTTCAGTGTCACTCTTCGCTGGGTCCCGAGTATCAATGAGTGGCCCCGGCAGTGTGAACTGCCGAGGCCATACCGGCGCGCCGATCAGGGCAGCGCGAAGACCAGAACCGAGTTGCCGCGCTTGAAGTCGATCTGGGTGTTGCCGCCTGCAGCGACGGCCACGTACTGTTTGCCACCGACCATGTACGACACGGCCGGCGCATTGACGCCTGCGCCGCACTGGTATTGCCACAGCATCTTGCCGGTCTTCGCATCGAAGGCGCGGAACAAACCGTTGCCTTCGCCGTTGAACACCAGGTTGCCGGCCGTGGCCAGCACGCCGCCGATCAGCGGTTGCTCGGTGTCGAACTTCCAGGCCACCTTGCCCGTGTCGAGGTTGACCGCCGACAGACGCCCCCACTGCTTCTCACCGGCGATCACCTTGAACGCGCCGCCCAGCCACAGCTTGCCGCCGGGATACTTGGCTTCCTCCACGTGGTAGGTCATCGGCTGGTGCAGGTTGGCCGCATAGGCAAGGTGGTGCTTCGGGTTGATCGCCATCGGGCTCCACTCGACGCCGCCATTGGCACCGGGCAGCATGCGCGCGCCGGACGAGGTCGGCAGCACCCACATGTTCTCCTGCGGCACCATCGCCTCGCTGAAGCGGATCAGCTCGCCGGTCGCGCGATCGTGCACGTAGACGTGACCGGTCTTGCCGCCGTGGATCGCGACCTTGCGCATCTTGCCGTCCTTGCCGGCGGCCTCGGTCAGGATCACCGGAGACACCGCATCGAGGTCCCACACATCGTGCGAGACATACTGGTAATGCCACTTGTACGCGCCGCTGTTGAGGTCGATCGCGACGATCGAGTCGGTGTACAGGTTGTCCCCGGGCCGTTCGGCACCGTAGAGGTCCGGGCTCGGGTTGCCGACAACGAAGAAGACGGTGTTGGTTTCCTTGTCGATCGCCGGCGCCATCCACACGCCTCCGCCCAGCGTCTTGTAGAAATCGCCACCTTGCTTGGCCAACTGCGCCTTCTCGGCGGCGATGTCGCGCAGCATGTTGCGGCCGGTCGCATCGTTCACTGCCCACACGCCTTCGTGGCCCTTGTCGGGAATGGTGTTGAACGTCCACAGCAGCTTGCCGTCGTTGGCGTCGAAGGCCTTCACGAAGCCGCGGATTCCGTATTCGCCGCCGTTGGTGCCGATCAGGACCTTGCCGTTCACGGCCACCGGCGCCATCGTTTCCGAGTAGCCGAGTTCGGGGTCCGCGATCTGCGTCGACCACAGCACCTTGCCGGTCTTGGCGTCCAGCGACACCAGCTTGGCGTCGAGTGTGCCCATGTAGACGCGGTTGCCCATGATCGCCACGCCGCGGTTGTTCGGGCCGCAGCAGTAGGTCGTCACCGACCCCATCTTGTGCTTGTAGTGCCAGTATTCCTTGCCCGTGGCCGCATCGACTGCGTACACGTGGTTGTACGAGGTCGTGACGTACATGATGCCGTCGACAACGATCGGCGCGGTTTCCATCGATTCGAGCACTTCGGTCTGGAACACGAACGCGGGCTTGAGCTTGGCGACGTTGCCGGTGTTGATCTGCGTCGCGGGGTAGTACCGCGTCTGCGCGTAGCTCATGTTCGAGTGCAGGAAGTTGGCGCTGTCGCGGTCCGCTGCATCGAGTCGACCTTGAGCCACCGAAATATCCTTGGGTACCGGTGAACCGGTAGCGCCGCCGCCTTGAACCTCGGTCTGCGCCTGCGCGCCCCACGCTGCTGCGATCAACAGGGCCGGCACCCAGTGCCGGCGCGCGGCCCAGTGCGTCGAACCGCGAGTCACTCCGGTGCGTTGCATACGAGTTCCCTTCAGTGTTCGTTGCTTTCAGTTCGTCCCGGTCGGCTCGCTTCGGAAGCGTCCGGGAGAGGGCAACGTGGAGGGCTCGACTTGGCACAGTCTCCATGGACTGGCAGGCGTGCGCACGGGTCATGGCGCGCGTTTCCTCGCTGGCAAGCGTAGCCAGATATGCTGTAAAAGTGAACCGCTATTTCATGCTGGGGTGCAACATCAAATTCGATCCCGCTCGAGGCATGGTTGCAGGCCGAACGTGGCTCGCAGGAATCGGCTTGGCGCTGCTGGCGGGCGCGGCCTGCGGGCAGCCCGCCACCGATCCGAGCATCAACGCCCAGTTGCTCGTCGGGGCACGCCAGGGTGACATGGCGCTGGTGGAACGTTCGCTCAGCCGCGGCGCGGCCCCGAACTCTCGCAATCGGCTCGGCAAGACTGCACTGTTGATCGCAGCCGAAAAGGGCAATGTCGCGCTGGCGGTGGACATGCTGGCCGCCGGTGCCGATGTCAACCTTGCTTCGCTCGAACAGGTGACTCCGCTGATGGCCGCGAGCTACGGTGGGCATGCTGTCTTGGTAAAGCGGCTGCTCGATGCCGGCGCGCGGCTCGACCCGCTGGACCGCATGCACAAGCCGGCAATGGTGTATGCCGCGGCGCAGGGTCATGCCGGTGTGGTCGAGCTGTTGCTCGGTGCCGGCGCCGACGTCAATGCAAGCTACGAGAACCAGCTGACCGCCCTGATGTGGGCCGCCGGCCAGGGACAGGTGGAAGCAACCCGACTCCTGCTGGCGCGCGGCGCACGGTCGGACGCCAAGGACGACCGCGGTCTGACCGCGCTCGACATGGCGCGACAGGCGGGGCACGCTGAGCTGGTGTCGTTGTTGGAAGGTCGCTGACCGGCACGCCGTCGATCAGCAGACCGCCTCCGATGCTTCCCCGTCCGCGCTCGGGCTCATCGCTGCTGCGAAGCCACTCACGAACGCCGCGGATACTCGGTGTTGCCACCATCGCCCCGCTGTTTGCGCTGCTGACGAGCGGTGCCGATGCCCAGCCGGTCGGTCCGGTGTTGCTGGAACCCGTGGTCGTCACCGGTTCGGTCAGCGCCCGCGCGTTGGCCGATGCGCCGGCCGCGCTCAGCGTGGTCGATGACGAGGCACTGCGCGCGAGCGGGCCGATGGTCAACCTGTCCGAGGCCTTGGGCCGCGTGCCCGGCCTGGTGGTGGCCAACCGCAGTAACTACGCGCAGGACCTGCAGATCAGCTCGCGCGGCTTCGGCGCACGCGCCGGCTTCGGTGTGCGTGGCCTGCGGCTGTACACCGACGGCATCCCCGCGACGATGCCCGACGGGCAAGGCCAGGTCACCCACTTCGACCTCGCCGGCACGAGTCGCATCGAGGTCCTGCGCGGGCCGTTCTCGGTGCTCTACGGCAACAGCTCCGGCGGCGTGATCGCGGCGTTCAGCGCCGCACCCACCGCGCGCCGTGCCGGCATCGACGTGGACGCCGGCAGCTTCGGTCTGCGCCAGGCGCGAGCGCATGTGGAAGCACCGCTCGGCGACGGCTGGGACCTGCGTGCGAGTGTTTCCGACTTCGAGATCGACGGCTTTCGCCCGCACGCGCAGGCCCAGCGCACGCTGGGCAACCTGCGCCTGGGCTGGCACGACGCCGCCGACCGCGTGCTGCTGCTGGCCAGCGACATCACGCAGACCGCGCAAGACCCGCTCGGCCTCACGCGCGCGCAGCTCGACGCCGACCCGGATCAGACCACGTCGCAGGCCACCACCTTCGACACCCGCAAGACGGCACGCCAGAGCCAGTTCGGCGCGCGCTGGGAACATCGCTTCGACGCGGCCGGGCCGCTCACCGACAGCGCGCTCACCGGCTACTTCGGTTCGCGCGGCGTCACCCAATGGCAGGCCATTGCGCCGGCCACGCAGGCCAACCCGCAGCACGGCGGCGGCGTGGTCGATTTCGACCGCGGCTACGACGGCGTCGACGCGCGCCTGACCTGGCGCTGGGGCGGCATCGAACTCGTCACCGGCGTGGCGCTGGAGGCGCAGCGCGACGAGCGGCGCGGTTACGAGAACTTCATCGGCAGCGGCACCACCCAGCTGCTCGGCGTGACCGGTGTGCAGCGGCGCGACGAGAGCAACCAGGTCCGCACGCGCGACGCCTACGCCCAGGCCGAGCTGCCGCTGAGCGAGGCGCTGAGCACCACGCTCGGACTGCGCAGCGGCCGGGTCGACTTCACGGCTGCCGACCACTACCTGTCCAACGGCGACGACTCGGGCGCGCTGCGCTTTGACTACACCAACCCGGTGGCCGGCCTGCGCTGGAAAGTGCAACCCGGCCTGACGCTGCACGCGAGCGCCGCGCGCGGCTTCGAGTCGCCGACCTTGAACGAGCTGGCCTACCGACCGGATGGGCAGGCCGGCTTCAACGACGCGCTTCAGCCGCAGACCAGCCGGCAGCTCGAAGTCGGCGCGCGCTGGGCGACAGGGGGCGTGCAGACCGATGCAACCTTGTTCCACATCGACACCGCGCGCGAGATCGGTGTGCAGACCAACAGTGGCGGGCGCTCGACCTTCCAGAACGTGGGCCGCACGCGGCGCAACGGCGCCGAGCTGGACTTGCAGTGGAAGTTCGCCGTCGGCTTGAATGGGCAGCTCGCGCTGACCTGGCTCGACGCGCGCTACGCCGACGGTTTTCTGACCTGTACAGCAGTGCCGTGCACGACGCCGAGTGTGGCCGTGCCGGCCGGCAACCGCATCGCCGGCACGTTCGCTCGCAGCGCCTTCAGCGCGCTCGAGTGGCAACCCTGGGCCGCCCAGCCCACGCGCGTTGCGCTGGAGTGGCGCGCCCAGAGCCGCACGGCGGTGAACGACGTGAACAGCGATTTCGCGGCCGGCGTCGGCGTGCTGAGCGCGCGTGCGACACACCACTGGCTGCTGGGCGACGGCGGCCAAAGGCTGGAACTGCTGGTACGCGTCGACAACCTCGGCAACCGCCGCTATGTCGGCAGCGTGATCGTCAACGACGCCAACGGCCGCGTGTTCGAACCGGCCCCGCCGCGCAATGCCTTGCTGAGCCTGCGCTGGAACATGCCTTGGTGACCGTGCCTCACCCTGACTTGCGCAGCCCGAGGCGTTCCACCGCGCGGCGCTCGGCGGCGTAGGTTTCGCGCATCGAGCGCGCATAGTCTTCGGGGCCGAGATAGACCAGTTCCTGGTCAAACTTCGCGAGTTCGGCGACGTGCAGCGGGTCGAACATTGCGGCCTTGAACGCGTCGTGCAGCGTCTGCACCGTCGAAGGCGGCAAGCCATGCGGCCCGGCCAGGCCATAGGGTGACATCGCGACGATGCCGTAGCCCAGTTCGTTCAACGTCGGCACTTGCGGCCAGCGACGCGTGCGCTGTTCGCCAAAGGTGACCAGCAGCCGCAGCCGCCCCCCATCGACGAAGGGCGCGAAGCCGTTCGAATTGACGCCGGCCATCACCTGCCCGGAGGCGACGGCCACCATCTGCTCTGCCGTACCCTTGTACGGCACGTGGATGTAGCTCAGCCCCCGGCCTCCGAACAGTTCATCGAGCACCACGTGCGGCGTGGTTCCGACGCCGTTGGTGGCGATGCTCAGTTCATTCGGCCGTGCGGCGGCGAAGTCCAGCAGATCCTCGAAGCCGCGAAAGGCGCTGTCGGGCGGCACCACCACGCCGAAGGTCACCCCGCTGATCTGGATGATCGCCGTCGTGTCGCGGATCGGGTCCCACAGCACCTTTTGCGTGTACGGCGCACGGAACACGGGCTGGGGCATCTGGGCGACGGTGTAGCCATCGGGGGCTGATTGCTGCAGCACCGGCATCGCGAGCGTTCCGCCGGCACCCGCACGGTTCTCCACGATCACCCGCTGACCCAGTTGCCGGCCCGCCAACTCGGCCAGCAGCCGCAGCGTCAGGTCAGTGGCGCCGCCTGCGGGCCATGGCACCCACAGTGAGACCGGGCGGTTCGGAAAGTCCTCGGCTCGGGCACGTGACATGCCCAGCAACGGTGCTGCGCCCAGCAGGCGCAATGCTGCGCGACGCGACCGTGTGAACGCGCTCCGGTTCACGGCCCGCCCCGCTTGGTCAGACCGCCGAAGCTGCGCTGCGGGTCATAGCCCCAGCAAGCCAGCGTGAAGCACGCCAGCAGCGTGCCCAGCACGACCCACGGCGCGATGCCGGGATCCTTGCCATACAGCGCAAAGCGCAGCCACTCCACCGCATGCGTGAACGGGTTGAACTGCGCGGCCCGGTACACCCAGGTGGCGCCCGATTCCTCCAGCTTCCACAGCGGGTACAGCGCGGTGGACAGGAAGTACATCGGAAAGATGACGAAGTTCATCGTGCCGGCAAAGTTCTCGAGTTGCTTGATGTAGACCGACATCAGCAGCCCGAGTGCCCCGAGCATCAGTGCCGCGGCGATGATCGCCAACAGTGCATGCAGCAGCGGCCAGCCCGACATCGGCAGTTGCGTGCCGAGCAGCGCCGCGACGATGACGAACGCGACCACCTGCAGCAAGGACAGCAGCGCGGTTGCGCACAGCTTGGAGAACAGCAGCCAGGCGCGTGGCAGCGGCGCCGTCAGCAGCAGGCGCATCAGGCCCATCTCGCGGTCATAGACCATGGCCAGCGACGACTGCATTCCGTTGAACAACATCACCATGCCGATCAGCCCCGGGGCGATGTAGATGTCATAAGGAATGTAGGTGTCGTACGGCTCGACGATCGCGACGCCGAACACATTGCGAAAGCCCGCCGCAAACACCGCCAGCCACAGCAGCGGCCGCACCAGCGCCGACACGAGCCGGCCCTTTTGCTGAGCGAATTTGAGGACTTCGCGCAGCACCACCGCCCGCAGCGCCTGCAGCGCGTGGGGGATGCCCGCCGCTCGCCGGATCGCCGTCATGGCTTGGCCCTGCATGTCGACTCCGCGGCGTCGGCGCCGAGCGTGTCCAGCACGTTCTTCGGATGCATGATGCCGCCGACCGGCGCCGTGTCGATGACGCCGGTGCCGTCGGTGAGCATCAGCGGTTGGCGCAGTTGCCGGTCCCATGGGCGGAAACTCAGGCGAACGCCCTTGAAGCCGTCGAGCGCGAAGTCGGCGCGGGTCAAGGCCGCCAGCACCTGCGCTGCGCTCGGCTGGGCCGGCTGCTCCAGTGCGGCCTGCAGCACCGCCTTGGCGGCCATGTAGGCGGCCCAGTCGGCACCCGTCATCGGTCGCTGTGCGGCGCGGGCGAACCGGCGGCTGAGCTGGGGCGCGCCGAAGCGCTCGAAATGCGGCGCCCAGGCGTCGGCCACCAGCCCGGCATCGCCGACCACCGGCCGCGGCAGTGCGGTGCGGTAAGGCAGGGCGCGC
This sequence comes from Piscinibacter sp., assembly GCA_041496605.1. Lineage (GTDB taxonomy): Bacteria > Pseudomonadota > Gammaproteobacteria > Burkholderiales > Burkholderiaceae_C > Albitalea. Next base: position 5,394 of record JBGQEX010000085.1, on the reverse strand, counting down.
GCGAACTCGCCATCGGTGTCGACCACCCACACCGCGTCGTAGTCGCTTGCGGCACCGGCGCCGGTCAGCAGCAGCGGGTTGGCGAGGTCGCGCTCACGCGGGTCGGACGAGAGCTTGAATGCCTTCAGTGCGACAGGCTTGAGGGCGTAGCGCCGCAGCGCGCCTTGCACCACCGCCAACCTCGCCATGTCTTCGGGCCGCACGCCGTGCAGCACCAGCACGCGCGACCAGCGACGCGCGCTCAGCATCTGCGCCAGCGCGTCGGCGCGCATGCGCTCGCTGGGCACAGTGTGGAGCAGGTGTGCGACGCAGCCCTGGCGCAACCCGTCGGCCGCATCGCCGGCGTTCAGCAACGGCAGCTTCACGGCCGGCGCCGCCGGGACGATCCATGCTGCGGGTACATCGAGCAGCACGGCGGCTGCGCCTGCCTTTTCGAGCTTCTGCAGCGCCGTGCGCATGTCGCCGGCGTTGCGAGCGGACTGCACGTCGAGCTTGACCTGCAGCTTGGCCGCACCGAGTTCGAAGCCGGCCTCCTGCACGGCCATCTCGACCGCCTGCGTCATCGGCCCGCCGGGGTGGCCGAGGTAGGCCAGCTCGACGCGCCTTGAGTCGAGTCGCTCGTCGTCTGCGCGCGACAAGACGCCCAGCGTCAGGGTCGCGGCCTGCGCCGCCGCGGCGCCGAGCAGCGCAGCGGCGAGGAGCAGCGCTCGGGTGCCGGTGCGCTCAATCATCGACCACCACCATGTACGGCACGCGACCCACGGCGATCGTCTTCAAGGCCTTGGCGCCTGCCACGTCGATCACCGTCATGTCGTCCGACAGCCCGTTGACGACGAACAGCAGCGAACCCGCGCGATTCAAGCCGACGCCCCAGGCGCGCTTGCCCACCAGCACCAGCTGGGTCGTCTTGCGGCTCGCCACGTCGACGAAGGCCACATGGTTGGCGCGGCCGAGGCCCACATAGGCGGTCTTGCCGTCGGGCGACATCGCGATGCCGACCGGCGTGATGTCGTCGGCACGCAGGCCCTTGATGTCGAACGTGATCGTCTGCGTGACCATGAGACTGCGGGTCGAGATGATGCTGACGCTCGAACCGAGTTCGTTGGTCACCCACAGCTCGCCGCCGTCGGCGCTCAACGCGAAGCGCCGAGGCCGCTTTCCGACCGCGACGTTCGTCACCACCTGCTGGGTCGCCGTGTCGATCACATGCACCATGTTCGCGACTTCGGAGGTGACGTACACGCGCTTGCCGTCAGGCGAGGCTTTCACGCCCTCGGGCTCCTTGCCGACGGGAATCGACTTGACGAGCTTGCGCGCCACCATGTCGAACCAGCCGAGCGCGCCCTCGTCCTCGAGCGACACATAGGCGGTGCGGGCGTCGGGCGACAGGTCGAAGGCCTCCGGGTCGTCGCCGAACGGGAACGAGGCGACGGACTTGCGGGTAGCGACGTCGATGATGTCCGCCTTGCTCGAATCGCCGCAGGCCACCATCAACTGCTCACGGCCGGGCAGGAACTGCATGTGGCGCGGCCGCTTGCAGGTCGGGATGGTTCCGACCACGGCGAGCGTTTTCAAGTCGACCAGGGTGATCGCATGGTTCTTCTCGCTGGAGACATAGGCGAGGCCGGTGTCCTTGGCCTGCGCCAGGCACGCGGAGCAGGCCAACCAGAGGATGAACGCGGGGTGGGGTCGCATGAGCGGTCCAGGGTTGCGTCAAAGCCGGGTCATTGGGTGGCGGCGATGAACGCTGCCTCGAGCGTGGCGCCACCGAGCAATCGGGTGACCTCCTGCGGCGATGCGTCGGCGAGCAGGACGCCGCGGTGCAGCACCAGCACGCGATCGGCGGCTTCCGCCTCAGCGACGATGTGGGTGGCCCACAGGACCGTGACGCCACGCCGGCGAATCTCGTCGTGCAAACCGGCGAGCAGGTCGCGACGCGACTTCGGGTCGAGGCCGACCGTGGCTTCGTCCATCAGCAGCAGGTCGGGCTGGTGCAGCAGCGCACGCACCAGTTCGACCTTGCGCCGCGTGCCACCGGACAGCTCGCGAACCGGGCGGCGCAGGTCGGCCGCGAGTCCGAAACGTTCCACCTCGGCACTGATGCGCGCGGCCGCCACACTGCGCGGCAAGCCGTGCAGATCGGCTTGAAATTGCAGATTGCGAATCACGCTCAGGTCGAGATCGAGCGACTGCTGCTGGAACACCACGCCAATGTGCGCCAGCGCGTGCCGGGCCTGCCGCCGCAACGACAGCCCAGCCACTTCCACGTCGCCCTCGTCAGCGGCGAAAAGCCCCGTCAGCACCTGGAACAGCGTCGACTTGCCGGCCCCATTGGGGCCCAGCAGCGCAACGAAGCAACCCGGCTCGATGGAAAAGCTCAGCGACTTCAACGCCTCGCGTTCGCCATACCGCTTGGTGAGGTTGCGCACCTTCAGCATGCCGCCATGGTCTCACGGGCGCCCGCGCCGCAACTCGGTGAAAGCGACAGCTCACCGCCGCTTGGGCGAGCGGTAGTTCCACCACGGCAGCACGCGCCGCAGCGACAGCACCTCGCCGCTGCGCTCGGCCGCGTAACCCGGGATCTGCGTGAGCGTGGCGCGCCAGGCCGGCGTGGCCAGCAGCGCGAGCAGCGCCTGCACATGGGGGTGCTGCAGCGTGGCTGCGAGCGTGACCAGGAAGTACTGTTCCTGCGCCAGAGCGACGAAGTCCAGCCCCTTGCTGCGCGCGGCGGCTTCGATGCCGAAGGCCACGTCGGCGCTGCTGCTGGCCACCGCTTCGGCGGCGGCCTCGTGCGATGGCTCGCTGCGCTCGAAACCGGCGATGTCGGTGCTGGCCAGCCGCTGCCCGGCCAGCAACTCTTCGAGCACCACGCGCGTGCCGGTGCCGCGCGGGCGATTGACGAAGCGCACGTCGGCGCGCGTCAGGTCGCGCAGTGACTCGATGTGGAGCGGGTTGCCCGCCGCCACCATCAGGCCTTGCGAGCGCTGCGCGAAGCTGATCAGCTTGTGGCGACCGGGCTTGAGCATGGGGCGATAAACGCGCGCGGTGGGGGATCGCAGCGACGCACTGCTCGCGTGATCGGCGAGCGCATGAAAGCCGGCCAGCAGGCAGCGGCCCTCGTTCAGTGCCGCCAGCGCGTCGACACTGCCGGTGAACTGGATGTCCAGGTGCAAACGGTGATGCAACTGCGCGAACTCGCGCAGCCGCGGCAGCGCCGCGTCGTGGCTCGCGGTCATCGTGATCACGCCGGCGCTGTCGTCGAAGGCGATCGCGAAGGCACGTTCCAGCTCGCCGCGCAGCGCCTCGATCTGCGGTGCCAGGCGCGCCTGCGCGCGCCGCTCGGCCCACAGCAGTTTCTCGCCGAACGGCGACAGCAGCGCGGGCTGCCCCTTGGCCCAGACGACCAGCGTGTGGCCCAGCTCCAGCTCCCAGCGCTTGAGCTCGCCCCAGACGTGGCGGTACGAGAACCCGAGCTGGCGCGCGGCGCCCGAGATCGAGCCGCTGGCATGAATGGCTGCCAGCAGCGCCATCAGCGGGTGATGCAGTTCGCGCTGTTCGGGCGCTGCCGCGCTGCGCGCGCTGTCGAAGGAATAGTTGAGATGGACCTTATGCATGAGCGTTCATATCGCCAGTGAGGCCGGCGGCCACCTAGGATACGCGGCGATGTCGCACCACCCTTGATGAACCCATTCCTACAGAGCGCGCTCAGCGCCGGGCGCATGGTCGCCGCCGGCGACCCCCAACTCCTCCACATCGTCGGCCTGTCGCTGCGCGTCAGCGCGCTGGCCTGCGTGATCGCCACCGCATCGGGCTTGCTGGCGGGTGCGGGGCTCGCCGTGTGGCGCTTTCCGGGCCGTCGCGTGGTGCTGGTGGTGTTGAACACCTTGCTCGCGCTGCCGTCGGTGGTGGTCGGGTTGGTGGTGTACCTGCTGCTGTCGCGTGCCGGGCCGCTGGGGTCGCTGGGCATCCTGTTCACCCCGGCGGCGATGGTGATCGCGCAGTCCATCCTCGTCATGCCGATCGTCGCGGCGCTCGCGCGCCAGATCATCGACGACGCGCTGCGCGACCATGGCGAGCAGTTGCGCTCGCTGGGGGCCGGCCCGCTCGCCAGCGCACTGGTCATTGCCTGGGACGAGCGCATGGCGTTGCTCACGCTGGCGCTGGTGGCGTTCGGCCGCGCGGTATCGGAAGTGGGCGCGGTGATGATCGTCGGCGGCAACATCGACGGCGTCACGCGCGTGATGACGACCGCCATTGCGCTGGAGACCAGCAAGGGCGACCTGCCGCTGGCGCTGGCGCTGGGGCTGCTGCTGCTCGGCGTGGTGCTGCTGCTCAACACGCTGATCGCGATGCTGCGCGGCTGGAGCTTGCGGGCCGATGAACGCATCGGGGCCGCATCGTGACCCAGCCGCTGATCGATCTCCAGTCGGCCACCGTCCGCTTCGGCGCCAAGGTCGCACTCAGCGACGTCAACCTCACCGTGTCACGCGGTGAGCGCATCGCGCTCGTCGGCGCCAACGGCTCGGGCAAGAGCACCTTGCTGCGCGCGGCACACGGGCTGCTGCCGCTGGCCACAGGGCGAAGGGTGACGAGCGATGCCGCGGCGCCACGCATCGCGATGGTGTTCCAGCGGCCGTTCATGTTGCGGCTGTCGCTGCAGGCCAACATCGAGCTGGGCCTGCTGCTGCGCGGCGTGGCGCGCGCACAGCGGCAATCGCGCGCGCTCGAAGCGTTGGCGCGCGTGGGCTTGGCGAGCGAGGCGCAGCGCAATGCGCGCGTGCTGTCGGGCGGGCAGCAGCAGCGCGCGGCGCTGGCCCGCGCCTGGGCGCTGCAGCCCGACGTGCTGCTGCTCGACGAACCCACGGCCAGCCTCGACCCGACGGCCAAGCGCGAAGTCGAATCGCTGATCGATGCCTTCGCCGATCAGGGCATCACCGTGCTGATGAGTTCGCACAACCTCGGCCAGGTCAAGCGGCTGGCCAGCCGCGTCGTGTACCTGGAACACGGCCGCGTGCTGGCCGACGTGCCCACCGATTATTTCTTCCGCGGGCCGCTGCCCCAGGAAGCCGCCTTGTTCCTCAAAGGAGAACTCCCGTGGACATGAGTCTGTTCAAACGAATCGTGGCCGGCGCGTCGCTGGCCGTGACCGTGCTGGCCGCCCCGGCGCAAGAGCGCAGCATCGTGATGGCGTCGACCACGTCGACCGAACAATCGGGCCTGTTCGCGCACCTGCTGCCGGCGTTCAAGCAGGCAACCGGCATCGACGTGAAGGTGGTGGCGCTGGGCACCGGCCAGGCGCTGGACATGGGGCGCCGCGGCGACGCCGACCTGCTGTTCGTGCACGACCAGGCGGCCGAGGAGAAGTTCATCGCCGAAGGCTTCGGCCTGAAGCGC
>JBGQEX010000084.1:0-17556 GCA_041496605.1 Piscinibacter sp. | reverse complement strand
GTGTCTCTCGGCTACGACGTGGACCGCTACAAGTTGCTCGCCTTCGTGCTGTCGACTGCACTGGCCGGTTTGGCCGGGGGGCTCAAGACCATGGTGCTGGGCTTTGCGACCTTGTCCGACGTGCACTGGTCGCTGTCGGGCGAGGTGGTGCTGATGACGCTGCTCGGCGGCATGGGCACCTTCGCCGGCCCGGTGATCGGCGCCGTCACCATCATCGGCCTGCAGGACTACCTGGCCGACCGCGTCGGCTCCTGGGTCACGGTGATCATTGGCGTGATCTTCGTCGTCTGCGTGATGGCGTTCCGCCGCGGCGTCGTCGGCGAATTGATCGCCTGGCAGCAGCGGCGCAGCAGTAAGTAGGGCCCCCCAGTCGCTACGCTCCTGCCCCCGAGGGGCGCCACCCTGAGGCCCGGGCGACCCGTGCCTCGGGCGTGGCTTGATGGTCCGGTGTCGGACTAAGCCTCGAACAAATCGCTCGCGGTCTTCGGCGGCGCCACGCCCAGGTGCCGAAACGCCGCCAGCGTCGCCACGCGTCCGCGCGGCGTGCGCTGCAGGTAGCCCTGCTGAATGAGGTAGGGCTCAATCACATCCTCGATCGTGTCGCGCTCTTCGCCGATGGCCGCGGCCACGTTGTCCAGCCCCACCGGCCCGCCATCGAAACGCATGATCACCGCTTCGAGCAGCTTGCGGTCCATCACGTCGAGGCCAAGCGGGTCGACGTCGAGCATTGCCAGCGCCTTGTCGGCCAAGGCCTTGGTGATGGTGCCGTCACCCTTCACGTCGGCGTAGTCGCGTACGCGGCGCAGCAGGCGGTTGGCGATGCGCGGCGTGCCGCGCGAGCGGCGCGCGATCTCGAAGCCGCCGGCGGCGTCCACCGGAACGTTCAGCAGGCCCGATGAGCGGTGCACGATGCGCGCAAGTTCTTCGGCCGAATAGAACTCCAGCCGCGCGACGATGCCGAAGCGGTCGCGCAGCGGGTTGGTCAGCATGCCGGCGCGCGTGGTGGCGCCAACCAGCGTGAACGGCTGCAGGTCGAGCTTGATCGAGCGCGCCGCCGGGCCTTCGCCGATCATGATGTCGATCTGGTAGTCCTCCAACGCTGGGTAGAGGATCTCCTCGACGACCGGGCTCAGGCGGTGGATCTCGTCGATGAAGAGCACGTCGTTGCGCTCGAGGTTGGTCAGGATCGCGGCCAGGTCCTTGGGCTTCTCGAGCACCGGCCCCGAGGTCTGGCGCAGGTTCACACCGAGCTCGTTGGCGATGATGTGGCTCAGCGTCGTCTTGCCCAGCCCCGGCGGGCCGAACAGCAGCACATGGTCCATCGCCTCGCTGCGCATCTTCGCGGCACCGATGAAGATCTCGAGCTGCTCGCGTGCCTTGGCCTGCCCCACGTATTCGGCCAGACCCTTGGGCCGCAGCGCGCGTTCGATCGCCTCTTCGTTGGGCGAGCTGGGTGCGGCGCTCACCACGCGTCGCGCCGGTTCGAACTCATCGGTTTGAATGCTCATGCTGCATTATGGCAACCGACTCGCAGCCGACCCGGGTCGACGTCGATCGTCGCCCCGCCGGCCGGCCACTTCACTTTGCAAGGAGCACACCATGAAACACCTGATCGCGGGCCTCGCGCTCGGTCTGGCCGGTCTCGGCGCCCACGCCGATGGCAGCAAGCTGGCCAGCATCACCATCGATCACCCCTATGCCCGCGCCACGTTGGCCGGCCAGTCCAACGGCGCGGCCTACTTCTCGCTGGACAATCGGGGTGCCGGCGACCGGCTGCTGGCGGTCAGTGCGCCCGTGTCGGCCCGTGCCGAGCTGCACAGCATGACGATGGACGGCGGCGTGATGCGCATGCGCCAGCTCGATGCCATCGACGTGCCTGCCGGCAAGACGGTCGAGTTGAAGCCGGGTGGCCTGCACGTCATGCTCTTGGGACTGAAGGCGCCGCTGAAGGCGGGCGACAGCTTTCTGATGACGCTCAAGTTCGAGAAGGCGGGCGAGGCGACGGTGGACGTGAAGGTGCAGGCCGTCGGCGCCGCGCCGATGCCGCACGACATGAAGCACTGAATCACGCCGCTGTCGACAGACGCTCAGCGTGCCAGCGACTTCAACGCGAGCTTGATGCCGTCGCTGACGCTGGCGTCGGCGGGCAGGCTTTTCAGCGCGGCGGCGGCTTCGCGGTCGCTGTAGCCCAGCGCGACCAGCGCCTGCAGGATGTCGGCCTGCGCCGCGTTGGCGACGCTCGCCGGCGCCACCAGCGCGTCGCCGAGCTTGCCTTTCAGTTCGAGCAGCAAGCGCTCGGCCGTCTTCTTGCCGATGCCGGGCACCTTCACCAGGCGGCCGCTCTCCTGCAGGCTGACGGCCTGCGCCAGCTCGTTCACGCTCAGGCCCGACAGGATCGACAGCGCGGTGCGCGGCCCGATGCCCGAGATCTTGACCAACTTGCGGAAGGTGGAACGCTCGTCGTGGGTGAGAAAGCCGAACAACACCTGCGCGTCTTCGCGCACCACGAAGTGCGTCAGCAGCGTGACACGCTCGCCGATTGCCGGCAGGTTATAGAAACTGCTCATCGGCACATCGACTTCGTAGCCGACGCCGTTCACGTCGATGAGCAATTGCGGAGGCGATTTTTCCGCGAGGACGCCGGTGAGTCTGCCGATCATGGAGGAGCTGGAGCGAAGGGCGAGGGGCCCCGTTTACGGGGATCGACCAGCGTAGGCGCCGGCGAGTGGCCGGGCTCGATGCCCGGACGCGAGTTGCGACGGTGCCGTGGCTGCGGATGTGGCGATTGTCGCCGGTCAGCGGCGGAACAGGCCGAGTCGCTGCGCTTCCAGCGCCGCTTCGGCACGCGAGCTCACGTTGAGCTTGCGATAGATCTGCTTCACGTAGTCGGCGATCGTGTGGCGCGACAGGTTCAGCTGCACGCCGATCTCGGGCAGCGTGAAGCCCTTGGCCACACGCAGCAGCACCTCGTTCTCGCGTTCGGTCAGCGACACGTGCGGCATGTTCTGCGGGCGCTCTTGCGGGCGCGTCTGCTTGGCGAAATGCGAGATCACGCGGCGCGCGATCGACGGTGACAGCGGCGGCTCGCCCTGGCTCATGCGCTTGAGCTGCTCGATGATCAATTCGCGCGACTGCTCTTTCAGCAGGTAGCCGAAGGCGCCCGCCTGCAAGGCCGGAAAGAGATGATCGTCGTCGTCGTGGATGGTTACCACCACCGATTGCGCTTCGGGCTGCGATTCGCGCAGCGCGGCCACCACGTCGACACCCGAGCCGTCGGGCAGGCCGAGGTCGACCAGCGCGAGGTCGAACTTCACGGCGGTGATGAGTTCCAGCGCGTCGTGCACGCGCGCCGCCTCGGAGATCATGGATTGCGGGAACACCTGCAGCACCAGCGTCTTCATCCAGGCGCGGATTTCCGGCAGGTCTTCAAGCAGCAGGATGTTGTTCATGATGGCGTTGCCCCGTGTCAGGCACCAAGTTCATTTTGATCCTAACAGCGTGATATCACCATGCGCACGCCGTTTCACAGGGGAAGTGTGAGCCTTATCACGGTGCCGTAGCCGGGGCCGGACTCAACCAGGCACTGGCCCTGCAACTGCTTGGCGCGGTGCTTCATGCTCGACATGCCGTGGCCGCGGTCGAGCTTGCCGTCGAGCTCCATCGGAATACCCTTGCCGTTGTCTTGCACCAGCATGCCGAAGTCGCGCGCGCCGACGGTGGAGCGCACCTTGCAATGCGATGCACCGCTGTGCTTGATGATGTTGCTGACGGCTTCGCGCAGGATGCGCGTGGTCTGCACATAGGCACGCGCCGGCAGCAGGTGCTCGATTTCTTCGGCCGGCCCGCGCCAGTCCGCCTCGATGTTCGCCTGGCCCAGGCGCGACACGGTTTCGGCGCGCCAGTCGGCCAGCGCATCGGCCAGCCGCACCGGCTTGCCGGTGAGCCCGCGCACCGACAGGCGCATCTCTTCGAGCGCCTCGCGCGCCAGCGTGGAAATGCGCTCGCTTTCGCTCGTGTGCACGATGGTCAGCAGCTTCGCGCCGAGGTCGTCGTGCAGGTCGCCGGCGATGCGCTTGCGCTCCTTCTCGGTGACCTGCTCGACGCGCAGCTCGGACAGGTGCGCATAGTTGCGCTCGATCTCGGCCGTGATCTCCTTCACCCGCTGCTCCAGCGTCGAGTGGCCGGCCTCGGCGGCCTCGAGGGCGTGCGCAAACACGCGCATCAGTCGCCAGCCGATGACGAGGAACAGCAGCGGCGCCGTGAACTGCAGCACCGGCACCGGCGGTGGCGGCAGCAACTGATGCTGGACAGCCATTTCTATCAGCAGCGCCACGCCGGCGGCACAGGCGATCAGCAGCGAACCGCGGAACTGCCCGCGCCGGGCTTTCCAGGTGGCCGCCAGGTGCAGCGCGGCGGCGCCCAGCACTTCCAGCGCGAGCAACGAATACCAGACGCCGGCCAGCACGAAGCTGCGGTTCGGCCCCGCCAGATACAGGCTGAGCGGCAGCAGCAGGCACTGCGCTGCCAACGTGGCCGCGACGGCGCGCGAGCGGATCGCCGCATGGCTCAACAGAAACAGCACAATGCTGGCGACGACCGGTGCGACAGCGCTGCAGGCGGCCAGTTCGAAGCTTGCGGTGTCGAACGGGGTGTCGCGCCACCAGACGTGTGCCGACAGCAGCGCCCAGCCCATCAGCATCGCGCCGAAGTGCAGCAGGTAGCGCTCGCTGCGGTTCATGCCGTACAGGCCCAACATGAGGCAGCCCAACACCAGCAGCGTGGCGGCGGAGATCTGCACCGCGGTGACGTTCCAGAACAGGCGCCAGGCGTAATCGCCCGCCAGTTCCGACTGGCGCGCGATCCGCAACTCCGACAGGCCCCCGGCACGCTGGCGTGCGGAAACCTGCTGCAGCGCGGCTCCGACGACGCGCAGGTCCAGCACGTTGTCTTGGGCCTTCAGCAGCGCGGCGGGCAGCGTGACGAGTTGCGGCGTGCGGCAGTTGCGCGTCACCGGCTCCTGCATGCGGCCGCCGCTGTAGATGCGCTGGCCGTTCAGTTGCACCTCGAAGTTGCTGCAGACCCGGTCGACATACATCGCGAGCAGTTCGTCGCTCGCCGGGCTGACCGGCGCGTCGAACGCCACGCGATACCACACGCTGCCGTCGTGGCGCGGTCGCGTTTGCGCCCAATCGTCGGGCAGCGCCACCGGCCGAGCGACGGCGCCGTCGGGAAACCGGCTGTCGTTGCTGTTCACGCTGAGCGCCTGCGTGATGGTGAGCGGCGCCGCTGCGGCCGCCGGCGCCACGGCGGCGATCAACGCGGCGAGCGCGATGTGAAGGATCAGCAGGACGCGTTGGGGCATGGCCGGAGATTGTGCAGGAAGCCACCGGCCGCATGGCGCCGGCCTGAACGCTTGCAGCGACAATGACGACTCCCTGGTACCGCACCCCGCCGTGATCCTGCGCCACGCCTTCATCCCGCTCGACAATGCCCGCCTCGCGCACCTGTGCGGCAGCATGGACTCGCACCTGCGCGACATCGAAGCGGCACTCGGCGTCAGCGTCAGCCGGCGCAACGAATCGTTCCGCGTCGAAGGGCCCAAAGCGCAGGCCGAGCGTGCCGTCGCGCTTCTGCAGGCCATGTACGACCGGGCGCGCAAGCCGATTCCGGCGGAGGCGTTTCAGCTCGCGCTGGTGGAGGTCAGCAGCCCGTCGGCGCGCCCGGCCGATGTGTCGAGCGGCGAGCCCGACGAACTGGTGCTGCGCACGCGCCGGCCCGACCTGGCCGCGCGCACGCCGAACCAGCATGTCTACCTGCGCAACATCCTCGGCCACGACATCACCATCGGCATCGGCCCGGCCGGCACCGGCAAGACCTTTCTGGCCGTGGCCTGCGCGATCGACGCGCTGGAGCGCAGTGCGGTGCAGCGCATCATCCTGACTCGCCCGGCCGTCGAGGCCGGCGAGCGGCTCGGCTTCCTGCCCGGCGACCTGGCGCAGAAGGTCGACCCCTACCTGCGGCCGCTGTACGACGCGCTGTACGACCTGATGGGCTTCGACCGCGTAACCAAGGCGTTCGAGAAAGGCAGCATCGAAGTGGCGCCGCTCGCCTTCATGCGCGGGCGCACGCTGAACCACGCGTTCGTGATCCTCGACGAAGCGCAGAACACGACGCCCGAGCAGATGAAGATGTTTCTGACGCGCATCGGCTTCGGCAGCAAGTGCGTGGTCACCGGCGATGTGAGCCAGATCGACCTGCCGCGCGGCACTGACAGCGGGCTGATCGACGCCGAGCGCGTGCTGCGGCGGGTGCGCGGCATCGCCACCACGCACTTCACGTCGGCCGACGTCGTGCGCCACCCGCTCGTGGCGCGCATCGTCGAGGCCTACGAGGCGGCGCGCTCGGACCCGGTATGAGCCCCGCGCTCACGCTGTCGCTGCAGTTCGCCGACAAGTCGCATCGCGAACACCTGCCGCGCCACAAGGTGATGCGCTGGATCCGCGCCGCGCTCACGCAGCCGGCCGAGATCACGGTGCGCGTGGTCGGCGCCGACGAAGGCCGGGATTTGAACCGCGACTATCGCGGCCGCGACTACGCGACCAATGTGCTCACTTTCGACTACAACCGGGCTCCGGTGGTGGTGGCCGACCTGATCCTGTGCGCGCCGGTGGTCGCCGCCGAAGCGCGGCAACAGAAGATTCCGCTCGCGGCGCACTACGCTCACCTGCTGGTGCATGGCGCCTTGCACGCGCAGGGCTACGAGCACGAGTCCGACGCCGAGGCACAGGCGATGGAAGCGCTGGAGAGCGAGCTCGTGACGCGTCTCGGTTTCGCCGACCCGTACCGACGCCCGGCCAAGCCGAGCCGGCGTGCTCAGCGCGAGCTGCCGAGGTAGCGCTTGCGCCAGAAGAAGGTGCTCAGTCCCACGCCGAGCACGACCATCAGGCCGAAGATGATCCAGAACCCGGTCGGGCTGTGGATCAACGGCAGACCTTCGAAGTTCATGCCGAAGAAGCCGGTCAGCAGATTCAGCGGCAGAAACACCGCGGTCAGCACGGTGAGCGTGCGCATGATGTTGTTGGTGCGGTTGCTCTGTGCCGAGAAATGCATCTGCACGGCGGTCTCGGCCGACGATTCGAGCCGGCGCACATGGGACAGCACGCGCTCGATGTGTTCGAGCACGTCGCGCGATCGCACACGCAGCAGTTCGCGGTCGCGGCGCGCGGCGGGCTCGGCTTCGTCGGGCCATTCGTCGAGCGCGTCGATCCATTCGGTGACCGCGGCGCGCTGGTCTTCGCAGGTGTCTTCCAGCAGGTGCAGCGAGTTGCGCGATTCGAGCAGCATCTGCCAGGTGTCGAGCCGGCTGCGCGCGCTGAACAGTTCCTGCTGCAGGTAGCCCAGTTGCTTGGTGAGCAGGCGGCGCAGCTCGAGGTAGCTGTCCACCATGTGATTCACCATGCGCAGCATCAGGTCGGCCGGATTGGGCGGCAGCCGCGCGCCGGCGCGCACGTCGCCCGCCTGCACCTGGTGCTGCAGCCGGTTGGCGAAGAAGTCGCGAACCGGGCAGTCGGTAGGGTGCACCGTGAGCAGTACGCGGTCGAACAACGCAAAGCCGACCGGGCTGGTGTCGATGGCATCGAGCGCCTTGCGCGCGGTGGCCAGCGTGCCGTGGGTGTCGTCGACGAACATCGCCGCGCTGCCCACGCCCGCGGCGAGCCGCCGAAACACCAGCATGTCGTACCACGAGGTGTAGTCGAAGTGCGAAGGCAGCTGGTTGCTGAGCAGGTCCGACAGATGCACGTCCACCAACTGTCCGCCGGTCCAGCGCTGCAGTGCCGACTGCAGCTGCGGCGCGTTGACCTCGAACTCGCGCCGCGCACTGCCGACCCACAGGTAACCGGCGGCGGGCAATTGTTCCGGCAAGCCGTCGAGTTCGCTGAACTGGTCGGCGGTGATGTGGAAGACGCGCATTCAGTGCTTGAGCAGACGCGCGGCTTCGAGCGCGAAATAGCTCAGCACGCCATCCGCGCCGGCGCGCTTGAACGCGAGCAGGCTTTCCATCATCACGGCGTCGTGGTCCAGCCAGCCGTTGGCGGCGGCAGCCTTGAGCATCGCGTACTCGCCGCTCACCTGGTAGGCGAAAGTGGGCACGCGGAATTCGTCTTTCACGCGGCGCACGATGTCGAGGTAGGGCATGCCGGGTTTGACCATCACCATGTCGGCGCCTTCGGCGATGTCGAGTGCCACCTCGCGCAGCGCTTCGTCGCTGTTGGCGGGGTCCATCTGGTAGGTCTTCTTGTTGCTCTTGCCGAGGTTCTTGGCCGAGCCGACCGCGTCGCGAAACGGGCCGTAAAAAGCGCTCGCGTACTTTGCGCTGTAGGCCATGATCTTGGTGTGGATGCGGCCGCGGGCCTCGAGCGCCTGGCGGATCGCGCCGATGCGCCCGTCCATCATGTCGCTGGGCGCGACGATGTCGACCCCGGCCTCGGCCTGCACCAGCGCCTGCTGCGTGAGCTGCGCGACGGTCTCGTCGTTGATGATGTAGCCGCTCGCGTCGAGCAGGCCGTCCTGGCCGTGGCTGGTGAAGGGGTCGAGCGCCACATCGGTCAGCACGCCGAGTTCGGGGAAGCGCTTCTTCAGTTCACGCACCGCGGTGGGCACCAGGCCTTCCGGATTCAAGGCCTCGCGGCCGTCTTCGGTTTTCAGCGCCGGATCGATGACCGGGAACAGCGCGAGCACCGGAACGCCGAGCTTGAGGCATTCCTCGGCCATCGGCAGCAGCCGGTCGACGCTGTGGCGCTGCACGCCGGGCATCGACGACACGTCTTGGGTCTGGCCGTGGCCGGCGAGCACGAACACCGGCAGGATCAGGTCGCTCGCGTCGAGCCGGTGTTCGCGCACCATCGCGCGGCTGAACTCGTCGCGACGCAGGCGTCGCGGGCGGCTGGCGGGAAACGGGGGGAAGATGGACACGTCGCGGGCTTCCGGTGGACGCAAGGCATGCGGCAGGCCGAAGTTGGAACCGGACGAAAGTGCTCGTTTCTCCGGTGTCGGCAGCCTCCACCGAGCCGTGAGCGTCTGCTAAACTGAGAATTGAATGATAGCCGCAAGGTTGTCGTTCCCTGCTTTTCCTCCCTGAGCAGGTGCCTTACCGTGATGACAGCGTTAAGGCTTTCAAAGCCCTGGCCGCACGGTCGGGGCTTTTTCTTGGCGGGCGCCGAGCCGCCGCGAGCCGGCCGAGCACCCCGACGGGCACGAGCGAAGCGACTAGGGCGGCTCGATGCGATCGGGCGTCGGGGCATGCCCATAATGCGCGATGCTCTGGATCAAAGCCTTCCACATCGTCTTCGTCGCCAGCTGGTTCGCTGGCTTGTTCTACCTGCCGCGCGTGTTCGTGAACCTGGCGATGGTGCCGGCCGACAGCCATGCCGAGCGAGAGCGGCTGTTGATGATGGCGCGCAAGCTCTATCGCTTCTCCAGCCTGTTGATGATCCCCGCGCTGGCCCTGGGCGTGTGGCTGTGGCTGCTGAACTTCCATGGTTACAACAGCGGCTGGCTGCATGCCAAGCTGGTGCTGGTGGTGCTGGCGGTGGGCTACCACCACGCCTGTCGCTCGCTGCTGCGCAAGTTCGAGCAGTTCGCCAACCGGCGCAGCGACCGCTGGTATCGCGTCTTCAATGAAGTGCCCTTGCTGATCTTCGTCGGCATCGTCGTGCTGGTGGTCGTCAAGCCGTTCTGAACCACGATTCGCCGCATGCCAACGCACCGCAGTTCCGCCGTGCCGCTGGTGTGGATGTATGCGGCGCTGATCGTCTACGCGAGCCTTTACCCGTTCACCGACTGGCGCGTGCCCGGCGTGTCGCCTTGGGCATTCCTGCTGCTGCCCTGGTCGCGCTGGTGGACGGGCTTCGATCTGATCTCCAACCTGCTGGGCTACATGCCCTTGGGGGCCCTGCTGTTCGGCGCGCTGGTGCGCTCGGGTTGGAACACCGGTCGAGCGCTCGCGCTGGCGTTGGCGCTCGGCGCGGGGCTGTCCCTGACGATGGAGCTGCTGCAGAATTTCTTGCCGCAGCGCGTGTCGTCCAACGTCGACCTGGCGCTCAACGTGGCCGGCACCGGCTGCGGCGCGCTGTTGGGCGCGCTGGTCCACACGCTCGGCGGCGTGGAGCGCTGGCAGCAGCTGCGCGAGCGCTGGTTCATCGCCCACAGTGCCGGCGGCTTGAGCTTGCTGTTGCTGTGGCCGGTCGGCCTGCTCGTTCCGGCACCGGTGACGCTGGGAACCGGTCAGGTGTGGCCTCGCCTGCGTGATGCGTTGGCCGAGTGGCTGAGCGACACCAGCCTTGCCGCGTGGACGCAGCCGTGGCTGCAGGCGAACGCAGACGCGCCGACCGCGCTGGCACCCGGCAGCGAGTTCATCGCGATTGCGTTCGGGCTGCTCGGCCCGTGCCTGATTGCGTTCACCGTCTCGTTGCCGGGCTGGCGTCGCATGCTGCTCGCGGGGGGGGCCGCCAGCATCGGGCTGCTGGCGACCACGCTGTCCACCGCGCTCAATTTCGGGCCACAGCACGCGCTGGCGTGGCGCACGCCGACCGCGCTCGCGGCGCTGGCCACCGGTCTTGCATTGGCCCTGTTGCTGGCCTGGGTGCCGCGGCGCGCGGCGGCGGGCCTGGCGCTGGTGGCGTTGGCCGTGCTGGTGGCGCAGGTGGCGCAGGCCCCGTCGGACCCCTATTTCGCCGAGAGCCTGCAGTCTTGGGAACAGGGGCGCTTCATACGCTTCCACGGCGCCGCGCGTTGGGTCGGCTGGTTGTGGCCCTATGCCGCAATGGTCTATCTGTTGGTGCGCCTCGGTGCCCGCGATCCCTAGAATGGCGCCATGAGCAGTTACTACCAGCGCCACATCTTCTTCTGCCTGAACCAGCGCGACAAGGGCGAAAACTGTTGCGCCGACCACAACGCGCAGGCCGGCTTCGAGCATTGCAAATCGCGCGTCAAAAGCGAGCAGCTGGCCGGCCCCGGCGGTGTGCGCGTCAACAAGGCGGGCTGCCTGGATCGCTGTGCCGGCGGGCCGGTGGCGGTGGTCTATCCGGAAGCCGTCTGGTACACCTACGTGGACCAGCACGACATCGACGAAATCGTCGATTCGCACCTGAAGCAAGGCAAGGTGGTCGAGCGGCTGCTGCTGCCGCCGACGGTCGGGCGCTGATGAACGCCCACACGGTTCGCGTGACGCTGGCCGGGCCGGCCGGCGCGCTCGAATGTGCACTCGACGCGCCCGCCGGCGAGCCGGTCGGCATGGCGCTGATCTGCCACCCGCACCCGGTGCATGGCGGCACGATGGACAACAAGGTGGTGCAGACGCTGGCGCGCGCCTGCCTGCAGCTGGGCTGGCGCAGCGTGCGCTTCAACTATCGCGGCGCTGGCGCGTCGCAAGGCAGCTGGGACGAGGGCCGGGGCGAAGTCGACGACGCATTGGCGGTGATCGCACAACAGCGCCGTGCCGGCGAGCCATGGCTGCTCGCTGGTTTCTCGTTCGGCGCTTACGTCGCGTCACAGGCGGCAGCGCGCCTGGCCGATGATGCGAAGCCGCAGCGCCTGGTGCTGGTCGGGCCGTCGACGCAAAAGCAGCAGATGGCACCGGTGCCCGCAGACACGGTGGTGATCCACGGTGAGTCCGATGAGGTCGTGCCGCTGGCGGCGACCTTGGCATGGGCCCGGCCGCAGATGCTGCCGGTCATCGTGTTCCCCGGTGTCGGGCATTTCTTCCACGGCCAACTGGCACTGCTCAAGAACGTGGTCGTGCAGCAATTGCAGCGGCCGAAAATCTGAACCCCTGGCGCCCGAGCGGCTCCGACACTCCTTCACTTCTCACGGGTCTCTCGATGCAACGACTGTTCTCTTTGGTTTTCTGGCTTGCCCTCGTGGGCCCCGTCTTCGCGCAAGCGCCGCAGCCCCCCGAGATCGCCGCCAAGAGTTATCTGCTGCTCGACCTCACCAGCAACCAGATGCTGGCCGAGCGCGATGCCGACGCGAGTGCCGACCCGGCGTCGCTGACCAAGCTGATGACCGCCTACCTCGCGTTCGTCGCGATCCACGACAAGAAGCTGTCGCTCGAGCAAACGCTGCCGGTGTCGCGCCGCGCCTGGGACGAGCGCAAGGGCGGCGGCTCGCTGATGTTCATCGACACGACGATGACGCCGAGGGTCGAGGAGCTGTTGCGCGGCGTCATCATCGAATCGGGCAACGACGCGTCGGTGGCACTGGCCGAGGGCGTGGCTGGATCGCTCGACCAGTTCGTCGCGATGATGAACCGCCAGGCGCAGGCCTGGGGCCTCAAGAACACAACCTTCAAGAACGTCACCGGTCTCACCGAACCCGGGCACAAGAGCACGGCGCGCGACCTGGCGGTGATTGCCGGCCACATCATTCGCGACTTCCCGGATTTCTACACCTACTACTCGGTCAAGGAGTACAAGTACAACAACATCGCGCAGCCCAACCGCAACCTGTTGTTGCGCCGCGATCCGACCGTCGACGGCATGAAGACCGGCTACACCGAAGCGGCCGGCTATTGCCTGATCGCCAGCGCGCAGCGCGACTTCCCGAACGGCAAGCGGCGCCTGCTCAGCGTGGTGCTCAACACCGCGTCGATGGAGGCACGCGCCAATGAAAGCCAGAAGCTGCTGAACTGGGGCTTCCAGGCCTTCGACGCGATCCGCCTGTTCGACACCGGCAAGCCGATGGCGACGGTGCCGGTCTGGAAGGGCAAGAGCAGCACCGCTTTGCTGGGTGCCGCGGGCGCGGTGTTCGTCAGCGTGCCCAAGGGCGAGGCCGCCGGGCTGCAGACGCGCCTCGAGCGCACCGATCCGCTGGTCGCGCCGCTGGCGCGGGGGCAACGTGTCGGCACCCTGAAAGTGACCACCAAGTCCGGCACCGCAGTGACCGAGGTGCCGCTGGTGGTGATGGAGGGCGTCGAGCAGGCCGGCATCTTCGGCCGCGCGTGGGACGCCATTCGCCTGTGGATCAAGTAAGCTGAACCCTCACGACACGGTGGAGGAATCATGCAGACCCTACCCGACACGTTGTGCTACCTGAACGGCGCGTACACCCCGCTGAACCAGGCGAAGGTGTCCGTGCTCGACCGCGGCTTCATCTTCGGCGACGGGGTCTACGAGGTGCTGCCGGTCTACGCGCGCAAGCTGTTTCGCTTCGACGAGCACATGGATCGCCTCGAGCGCAGCCTGTCCAAGGTTCGTATCGCCAATCCGCACACGCAAAGCGAATGGCTGGAACGCTGCCGCCGGCTGATCGGCGCGCAGCCGGCCGCCGATCAGCTGGTCTACCTGCAGGTGACGCGCGGTGTGGCGCTGCGCGACCACGTGATGCCGCCCGACATTGCGCCGACCGTGTTCATGATGACGAGCAGCATGAAGCCGCCCACCGCCGAGCAGCGCCACCATGGCGTGGCCTGCGTCACGGCGCGCGACTTCCGCTGGGAGCGCGGCGACATCAAGTCGATCTCGCTGCTCGGCAACGTGCTGGCGCGGCAGATCTCGGCCGACCATGGCGCCGCCGAGACGGTGATGTTCCGCGACGGCTTACTGACCGAGGGCTCCGGCAGCAACGTGTGGGTGGTGCATGAAGGTGCCGTGCTCGGGCCGCCAAAGAGCGAGCATGTGCTCGAAGGCATCCGCTACGACCTGATCAGCGAGTTGTGCGAGGAAGAAGGCATCGCCTACAACCTGCGCCCGATCCCCGAGACCGAGGTGCTGGCCGCCGACGAGCTGATGCTGAGTTCGGCCACCAAGGAGGTGCTGCCCATCACGATGCTCGACGGCGCGCCGGTCGGGCATGGCGCCTTGCGCGGCAAGCCGGGGCCCGTGTACGCCCGGTTGCACGAGGCCTACCAGCGGGCCAAGGCGATGCAGTCAATTTGAGGTCGCTGTGGTCAACGAGATCCCTCCCGAGCGGTCGCTGATCGAATACCCGTCGCAGTTCCCGATCAAGGTGATGGGCGCGAACGTCGACGGCTTTGCCGATGCCGTCATCGCGATCGCGCGCCGCTTCGACCCCGCATTCGACGCCGCGCGTGTCGCCACGCGACCGAGCAAGGGCAACAAGTACCTCGGCGTCACGATCACGATCACTGCCACCAGCCGCGAGCAACTCGACGAGCTGTACCGGACGCTGTCGACGCACCCGCTGGTAAAGGTCGTGTTGTGACCGCGCCGGTGGTCAGGGCGCTGGGCCGCGTGGCCTACACGCCGACCGTCGACGCCATGCGCGCATTCACCGAGACCCGCGATTCGGGCACCCCGGACGAGATCTGGCTGTGCGAACACGAGAGCGTCTACACGCAGGGCCTCGCCGGCAAGCCCGATCATGTGCTCGACGCGCGGGGCATTCCGATCGTTGCGACCAACCGCGGCGGCCAGGTCACCTACCACGGGCCGGGGCAGGTCGTCGCCTACCCGCTGGTCGACCTGCAGCGGCTGCACATTTACGTCAAGGAGTTCGTCTACCGGCTGGAGCACGCCGTGATCAAGACGCTGGAGAGTTTTGACGTCACCGGCCATCGCGTGGCCGGAGCACCCGGCATCTACGTGCAGTTGGCCGACCCGTTTGGGCATGCCGCGTCCGACCCGTTGCCGCCGCGCGAACGCCTCGGCACGAAGGCATCGCGCAGCGACCCCTTCGCCGGCCTCGGCAAGATCGCGGCGCTGGGCATCAAGGTCAGCCGCCACTGCACCTACCACGGCGTGGCGCTCAACGTGGCGATGGACCTGAGCCCCTTCGACGGCATCAACCCTTGCGGCTATGCAGGACTGAAAACGGTCGACTTGGCTACACTTCGGGTTTTCACTGATTGGGCGACGGTGGCGCAGCGTCTGGGCGACCGGCTGGCGTCGCACCTGAGCCCCTGAGCCGGCCCCGGCTCCGCAACCGAAAGCAGCCGATGTCGAGCGACAAGGTCATCCACCAGGCGCAGGACGCCGCCCACTACGACGCGACCGCCAAGCAAAAGGCGCAGGCCAAGACGGCACGCATCCCGATCAAGGTGGTGGCGGCCGAAACGCTGAAAAAGCCGGACTGGATTCGCGTCAAGGCCGGTTCGCCGACGACGCGCTTCTACGAGATCAAGCAGATCCTGCGCGAGCATAAGCTGCACACCGTGTGCGAGGAAGCCTCGTGCCCGAACATCGGCGAATGCTTCGGCAACGGCACGGCCACCTTCATGATCATGGGTGACAAGTGCACCCGCCGCTGCCCGTTCTGCGACGTCGGCCACGGCCGGCCCGACCCGCTCGATGCCGACGAGCCGGTCAACCTCGCGAAGACGATCGCCGCGCTCAAGCTCAAGTACGTCGTGATCACCAGCGTCGACCGCGACGACCTGCGCGATGGCGGCGCCGGCCACTTCGTCGAGTGCATCCGCCAGGTGCGCGCACAGAGCCCGGCCACGCGCATCGAGATCCTTACGCCCGACTTCCGCGGCCGCATGGACCGCGCGCTGGAGATCCTGAAAGCCGCGCCACCCGACGTGATGAACCACAACCTGGAAACCGCGCCGCGCTTGTACAAGGAGGCGCGCCCCGGCTCCGACTACGCGTTCTCGCTGAACCTGCTCAAGCGTTTCAAGGAATTCGCGCCCGGCGTGCCGACCAAGAGCGGCCTGATGGTCGGCCTGGGCGAGACCGACGACGAGATCCTGCAGGTGATGCGCGACATGCGCGCGCATGGCATCGAGATGCTGACGATCGGCCAGTACCTGGCGCCGAGCGGCCACCACCTGCCGGTGCGCCGCTATGTGCACCCCGACACGTTCCGCATGTTCGAGGCCGAGGCGGCCAAGATGGGTTTCACGCACGCCGCGGTGGGCGCGCTGGTGCGTTCCAGCTACCACGCCGACCAACAGGCCCACGCCGCCGGTGTTGCCGACGCGATTCAGGCCTGAACGGAACCGCGCCCGCCTCAGGCCTCGGCGAGCAGCCTTTCGACCAGCTGATGCAGCGCCGCGAAATCAGGCTCGCCGACGAAGCGCCGGACGATCTGGCCGCGCTTGTTGATCAACACGCTGGTGGGGGTGAACTGCACACCACCAAAACTCTTCGCGACGCTGCCGTTAATGTCGATCACCACTCCGAACGGCAGCTTGCGGGTCTCGGCGTAGCGGATCACGTTGGCCGGCGGGTCGTAGCTCATCGCCACGGCCAGCGTGTCATAGCCGCGGCCCTTGAACTTCTCGTGGATCGAGACAAACTGCGGCATCTCGTGCAGGCAGGTGCTGCAACTGGTGGCCCAGAAGTTCACCAGCACCACCTTGCCGCGCAGCTGTTGGGTGTTGGCCCGGGTGCCGTCGAGCAGCGTGTAGTCGACCGACGGCGCGCTCTCGTGAGCGGTGACATGTTCAAAGGTGAGGTACGCACCGACACCGATTGCCAGGGCGACAAGGGCGGCGGCAACATGGCGGACGGGTTTCATCGGAAGGGCCTCATGCAGCGGCGCGAGTTTAGTTCAGCGGGTTTGTCGGCAGCGGGTTTGTGGTTGTTCGGCGTGCCGGCCTACGCCGCCGTCAGCGAGAGCGAAGCGGGCAGCGGCATCCGCGCCGCGCTCGAGCGCGGTGCCATCGCCGCGGTGCAATTGCTCGGGCGAACCGATGGATTCCTCGGCAACCCGAAAGTTCGCATTCCGCTGCCGGGTTTCCTCAACGACGCGGCCAGGTTTCTGCGGGCGACCGGCCAGCAGCGGCGCGTCGACGAACTGGTGACGGCGATGAACCGCGCCGCCGAGTCTGCGGTGCCCGAGGCGAAGACGCTGTTGGTCGGCGCGGTCAGATCGATGAGTGTCGAAGACGCACGGCTCATCCTGACCGGCGGCGACGACGCGGCCACGCAGTTCTTTGCCGGCAAGACGCGCGAGCCGCTCAGCCTGAAGTTCCTGCCCATCGTGACCCGCGCCACCGAGCGGGTCTCGCTCGCCGCCAAGTACAACGCCGTCGCCGGCAAGGCGGCGAGCCTGGGGTTGCTGAAGGCAGACGAGGCGAACATCGAGCGCTACGTGACCGGCAAGGCGCTCGACGGTCTGTACCTGATCATCGCCGAACAGGAGCGCCAAATCCGGCGCGATCCCGTAGGCACGGGCAGCGCGATCTTGAAGAAGGTATTCGGCTCGCTGAAATAGCCGCGGCTCAGAGCGTTCTCGACAGCTCGAACATCAACACCGAGGGCAGGGCGCTCTCGATCGCGTCGCGGCCCACGCGGCCCATGGCCGCGCCGTTGGCGCCCGACATCTGGAAGCCGGCGCCTTCCTCGATGATCTCGATGAACGGGAACTCTGGCAGTTCGGCGCTGATCCCGGCGCGCAACTGGTTCAGACGCTCGCCGTGCAGGATGCCTTCGACGATGATCGCGTGCGGCAAGCCGTCGCGGCAGAAGTCGGCCGCCTCTTCGACCGACGCGACAAGATCGATGATCAGGCCCATGTGGCGGATGGCATCGCGCACGCGCAGCCTCATTTCGCGACGCGATGCGACCACCAGCACATGGCTGCCGGCCAGCG
>JBGQEX010000083.1:0-17642 GCA_041496605.1 Piscinibacter sp. | reverse complement strand
GGGCTCGACTACGAGCGCGCCGTGCTCGCGGCTGGCCCGATCGGCATCATGCAGGCGGTGATGGACAACGTGGTGCCCTACATCCACGACCGCAAGCAGTTTGGCCAGAGCATCGGCGAGTTCCAGCTGATCCAGGGCAAGGTGGCCGACATGTACACCGTGCTGCAGGCCGCGCGCGCGTTCTGCTACACGGTGGGCAAGAACCTCGACATGCTCGGCAGCGAGCATGTGCGCCAGGTGCGCAAGGACTGCGCGAGCGTGATCCTATGGTGCGCCGAGAAGGCCACCTGGATGGCCGGCGAAGGCATCCAGGAGTTCGGCGGCAACGGCTACATCAACGAGTACCCGCTGGGCCGCCTGTGGCGCGACGCCAAGCTCTACGAGATCGGCGCCGGCACCTCGGAAATCCGCCGCATGCTGATCGGCCGGGAGTTGTTCGCCGAGACGATGTGAGCGTGGCTCCCCTGCACATCGCCACCCCGCTGCTGCGCGCGCCGCCTGGCCTGTTCGCGCACGCCGGTCCGGTGTGGCTGAAGATGGACGCGCTGCAGCCCAGCGGCAGCTTCAAGCTGCGCGGCGTGGGCCGGCTGGTGCAGCGCTCGGTGGCCGACGGCGCGCGCGAGATCGTTTGCGCATCGGGCGGCAACGCGGGCTTCGCGGCGGCATGTGCGGCGCAGGCCGTGGGCGTGCCGGTCACCGTCGTGCTGCCCACGAGCACGGTCGACTCGGTCGCGCAGGCCATCGCGGCGCGGGGCGCCAAGGTGGTCGTGCACGGCGCGTCCTGGGACGAGGCGCACGCGCACGCGACCGCACTGGCCGCCGAACGCGGCGCGGCTTACGTGCATCCGTTCGACCATCCACTGCTGTGGGAAGGCCATTCGAGCCTGATCGACGAGGTGATGGATGCCGGCGTGGACTTCGATGCCGTCGTCACCAGTGTCGGGGGCGGCGGCCTGCTGGCCGGCATCGTCCAGGGCTTGCGTCGCCACGGGCGGCACGACCTGCCCGTCATCGCCGTGGAGACGCTCGGGGCCGACAGCCTGCATCAGAGCCTGGCGGCCTGCAAGGCGGTCACGCTGTCGGCCATCACGTCGATCGCCACCTCGCTGGGCGCCCGCCGCGTGGCCGAGCAAGCGCTGTCCTGTGCGCGCGAACACCCGGTGAAGAGCGTGACGGTGAGCGATGCCCAGGCGGTTCAGGCCTGCCTGCGTTTCGCCGACACGATGCGGGTGCTGGTCGAGCCGGCTTGCGGTGCCGCGCTGGCGGCACTCGATGCGCATCCCGAGGTCTTCGCCGGGGTGCGCGCACCGCTCGTCGAGGTCTGCGGCGGCATCGGCGTGACGCTGGACAAGCTGGCGCAATGGAGGACGCGCTTTGGCCTCGCATGAATCCGACCCGCAGCCCGAGCTGACGCGCCTGTACGCACCGATCTTTGCCTGGAACGAAGCCTCGCAGGCGGTGGCGCGCAAATGCAGCTACGCCAAGGAGGCCGATCTGCCCGCCAGCGCCATCAAGGCCGGCCAGGTGATCGACCGCGTTCAGTACGCCGCGTACCGGTCGTGATCGGTGGGGATGCGTACACTCCGCGAAAATTGCCGCACCGCAGCATCATGACCACCCAACTCCAGGAACTGTTCGACAGCAACCGCCGCTGGGCCGAAGCCACCGAGGCGCGCAGCCCCGGCTTCTTCACCAGCCTGCTCAAGCAGCAGGAGCCGCAATACCTGTGGATCGGCTGTTCCGACAGCCGCGTGCCGGCCAACGAGATCGTCGGGCTGATGCCGGGCGAGCTGTTCGTGCACCGCAACGTGGCTAACGTGGTGGTGCACTCCGACCTGAACTGCCTGAGCGTGATGCAGTTCGCCATCGACCTGCTGAAGGTGCAGCACATCATGGTGGTCGGGCATTACGGCTGCAGCGGCGTCAAGGCGGCGCTCTTGAACCGCCGGATCGGCGTGGCCGACAACTGGCTGCGCCACGTGCAGGACGTGCGCAACAAGCACCGTGCCTGGCTCGACGGCATGCCCGACGAGGCGATGCGCCTGCAGGCGCTGTGCGAGCTGAACGTGCTGGAGCAGGCGCTCAACGTCTGCGAAGCCACCGTGGTGCAGGACGCCTGGGCGCGCGGCCAGGGCGTCGTGGTCCACGGCTGGGTCTACGGGCTGCAGAACGGCCTGCTCGAAGACCTGAAGTTCACCATCGGCAACGCCGACGAGGTGGGTGCGGCCTACGGCCTCGCGCTGGGCGCGCTCAAGCAGCGCTACGACGCGCTGCGAAAAGGCGGGCGGCCCTGATGTTCCCGCCGGAGCTCACCGAC
This sequence comes from Piscinibacter sp., assembly GCA_041496605.1. Lineage (GTDB taxonomy): Bacteria > Pseudomonadota > Gammaproteobacteria > Burkholderiales > Burkholderiaceae_C > Albitalea. The sequence continues at coordinate 15,325 of JBGQEX010000083.1, read as the reverse complement.
TCGCGCGCGTTCGACATCGCGCAGGCGATGCTCGATGGCTTCAACCGCCACTACCGGCTGTTCCGCGAGGCGAGCGCGCACGCCAAGCAGCGCTTCGAGCAGGCCGACTGGCACGGCCAGCAGCGCGCGCAGCGCGAGCGCATCGAGTTCTACGACAAGCGCGTCGAAGAGGGCGCCGAGCGGCTGCAGACCGAGTTCAACGCGAGTGCGCTGTCGATGGACGTGTGGCAACAGGTCAAGCTGCACTACATCGGCCTGCTCACCAACCACCACCAGCCCGAACTGGCCGAGACCTTCTTCAACTCGGTGACGACGAAGATCCTGCATCGCAGCTACTTCAACAACGACTTCATCTTCGTGCGGCCGGCGGTGTCCACCGAGTACATCGAGAACGATGAGCCGGCGGCGCTGCCGACCTACCGCGCCTACTACCCCACCAAAGACACGATGCGCGAGACGCTGATCCGCATCATCGACAACTTCCAGCTGAAGCGCGCGTTCGAAGACCTGGGGCGCGATGTCGACCACGTGCTCAACGCCGTGGCTGCGCAGCTCGGCGACTACCGCCCGCGCGCCAACTTCCAGATCCAGGTGCTGTGCTCGCTGTTCTATCGCAACAAGGGCGCCTACGTGGTCGGCAAGATCATCAACGGATTCAGCGAGACGGCATTCGCGCTGCCGATCCTGCACACGCCGCAAGGCCAGCTGACGATCGACACGATGCTGTTCGGCGAAGACGAACTGCAGATGCTGTTCAGCTTTGCGCGCGCCTACTTCCTCGTCGAGATGGAAGTACCTTCGGCCTACGTGCAGTTCCTGCGCTCGATGATGCCGCGCAAGCCGCGCTCCGAGATCTACAGCGCGATCGGCCTGCAGAAGCAGGGCAAGAACCTGTTCTACCGCGACCTGCTCTACCACCTGCGCCATTCGAGCGACCACTTCCGCATCGCGCCCGGCATCAAGGGCATGGTGATGCTGGTGTTCGACCTGCCGTCGTTCCCGTTCGTGTTCAAGGTCATCAAAGACTTCTATCCGCCGCAGAAGGAAACGACGCGCGAGCAGATCCAGGCCAAGTACCTGCTGGTCAAGCAGCACGACCGCGTCGGGCGCATGGCCGACACGCTGGAGTATTCGAACGTGGCGTTTCCGCGCGCGCGCTTCGACGACGAACTGGTCGTGGAGCTGAAACACTTCTGTGGCAGCCTGATCGAAGAAGACGGCGGCGACCTGGTGATTCGCCACGTCTACATCGAGCGGCGCATGATCCCACTCAACATCTACCTGCAGGACGCCACGCGCGAGCAGATCGAGCGGGTCGTGGTGGAGTACGGCAATGCCATCAAGGACATGGTGGCCGCCAACATCTTCCCCGGCGACATGCTGTTCAAGAACTTCGGCGTCACGCGCAACGGCAAGGTCGTGTTCTACGACTACGACGAAATCGAATACCTCACCGACTGCACGTTCCGGCGCGTGCCGACACCGCGCAACGAAGAGGAGGAGATGTCGGGCGAAGTCTGGTACCGGGTCGGCCCGAAGGACGTCTTCCCCGAGACCTTCGAACCCTTCCTGCTCGGCAACCCGATCGTGCGCGAGGTGTTCATGAAGCACCACGCCGACCTGCTCGACGCCGCGTTCTGGGAAGCGCACAAGGCGCGCATCCTGGCCGGCCATGTGCATGATGTCTTTCCGTATGAAGTCGCCAAGCGCTTCAAGAACCAGCGCCGCCTGCGCGCGGCGCAAGCGGCGCAAACTACCGCTGTTGTGTAACCCTGTTTGTCAGTCCAAAGGAGTTCGCCATGTCCGCCTCTTCCCAAGACCCCATCGTCATCGTTTCCGCCGCACGCACGCCGATCGGCGGGCTGCTCGGTGACTTCTCGCCGCTCGCCGGGCACCAGCTCGGCGCCATCGCCATCAAGGCCGCGGTCGCTCGCGCCGGTATCACCGGCGACGCGGTGAACGAGGTGCTGATGGGCAACTGCCTGATGGCCGGCCAGGGCCAGGCGCCTGCGCGCCAGGCCGCGCTCGGCGCCGGCCTGCCGCAGTCGGCCGGCGCGGTCACGCTGTCCAAGATGTGCGGCTCCGGCATGCGCGCGATGATGTTCGCCAACGACATGCTGAACAGCGAAACGGCCGACATCGTCGTCGCTGGCGGCATGGAGAGCATGACCAACGCGCCGCACCTGACCTACATGCGCAAGGGCGTGAAGTACGGCCTCGCAAGCCTGTACGACCACATGGCGATCGACGGCCTGGAAGACGCCTACGAGCGCCTGCCCAACGGCACCGGCAAGGCGATGGGTGTGTTCGCCGAAGAATGCGTGGGCAAGTACAAGTTCAGCCGTGCGGCGATGGACGCGTTCGCGATCGCGTCGACCGAGCGCTCGAAGAAAGCCAACGAAGACGGCAGCTTCGGCTGGGAAATGGCGCCGGTGACGCTGGCGGGCAAGGGCGGCGACACGGTGATCAAGTTCGACGAGCAGCCGTTCAAGGCCAAGCTCGACAAGATCGCCGGCTTGAAGCCCGCGTTCACGAAGGACGGCAGCATCACCGCCGCCACCTCGTCGAGTATTTCAGACGGTGCCGCGGCGCTGGTGCTGATGCGTGCCTCGACGGCAGCCAGGCTCGGCTGCAAGCCGATCGCGCGCATCGTCGCGCACGCCGTGCATGCGCAGGCGCCTAACTGGTTCACGACGGCACCGGTCGGCGCGATCGACAAGGTGCTCAAGAAGACCGGCTGGGCCGCGAAAGACGTGGACCTGTGGGAAGTCAACGAAGCCTTCGCCGCCGTCACGATGGCGGCGATGGCCGAGTTCAAGCTGCCGCACGAGATCGTCAACGTGCACGGCGGCGCCTGCGCGCTCGGCCACCCGATCGGCGCCAGCGGCGCCCGCATCGTCGTCACGCTGCTCGGTGCGCTGAGAACGCGCGGCCTGAAGAAGGGTGTCGCGGCACTGTGCATCGGTGGCGGCGAGGCTACCGCGATGGCCGTGGAACTCGTCTGAATGGGTGCGCGAACGACCGACCCGGTGATCGCCGCCGGCGAAACGCTGACCAAGACCGTCCACATCTCCCGCCAGGAGATCGTCGCGTTCGCGCAGATGAGTCATGACGAAAACCCGCTGCACACCGATTCGCCGGCGGCGCAGCGGGGCCGCTTCGGCGAGATCATCGCCAGCGGCCAGCACACCGTGGCCATCCTGATGGGCATGCTGGCCACCTACTTCTCGCGCCAGGACGACGGCGTGCGGCGCGAGATGCTGTGCCTGAACATGAACTTCTCGTTCAAGGGCCCGGTGTTCGCCGAACGCGACGTGACGCTGCAATGGAAGGTGTCCAACGTCGAGTGGAACGGGAAGCTGCGCGGGCTGCTGGCGCACCTGGACGGCAGCGCCACCACCGCCGAAGGCAAGCTTGCGGTGGTGGGGCGCGGCACCATCCTTGTCAAGGAGTCCGGCGCGTGATGCTCAGTGACGACCATCGCGCAGTGCAAGACGCCGTGCGCGCGTATGTGCAAGACAACATCGCACCCCATGCGGCGCAGTGGGATCGCGACTGCCACTTCCCGGCCGCCGAACTGAAGGGCCTGGCCGGCCTCGGCTGCTACGGCGTGGCCGTGCCCACCGAATGGGACGGCGCCGGACTCGACTACCTGAGCCTCGCGCTGATCCTCGAAGAGATCGCCGCCGGCGACGGCGCCACCTCCACCGTGGTGAGCGTCAACAACTGTCCGGTGTGTTCGATCCTGATGGCCTGGGGCAACGATGCGCAGAAGGCGCAATGGCTCAAGCCGCTGGCGCGCGGCGACATGCTCGGCGCGTTCTGCCTCACCGAACCGCACGTCGGTTCGCAGGCCGACGGCCTGAAGACCACCGCGGTGATCGACGGCGGCGACTACGTGCTCAACGGCGTCAAGCAGTTCATCACCAGCGGCAAGAACGGCGACGTGGCGATCGTGATGGCCGTGACAGACAAGTCGGCCGGCAAGAAGGGCATCAGCGCCTTCATCGTGCCGACCGCAACGCCGGGCTACATCGTCGCGCGCATCGAAGACAAGATGGGTCAGCATGCCAGCGATACCGCGCAGATCCTGTTCGAGAACTGCCGCGTGCCGGCGGCGAACCTGATCGGCGACGAAGGGCAGGGCCTGAAGATCGCGCTGTCGGGGCTCGAAGGCGGGCGCATCGGCATCGCCGCGCAAAGTGTCGGCATGGCGCGCGCCGCGTTCGAAGCGGCGTTGAAGTACAGCAAGGAGCGCGTTGCGTTCGGCCAACCGATCTTCGAGCACCAGGCGGTTCAGTTTCGCTTGGGCGAGATGGCGATGAAGATCGAGGCAGCACGCCAGCTGATCCATCACGCCGCGAGCCTGAAGGATGCCGGCCAACCGTGCCTGAAGGAAGCGGCGATGGCCAAGCTGTTCGCCAGCGAAATGGCCGAACGCGTGTGCAGCGCGGCGATCCAGATCCACGGCGGCTACGGCTACGTGAACGACTTTCCGGTCGAGCGCATCTACCGCGACGTGCGCGTGTGCCAGATCTATGAAGGCACGAGTGATGTGCAGAAGATCCTGATCGGGCGGGCGCTGGCGTAGGGCCGGTTCACACTCAATGCGGGAAAGCATCGACCCCTGAGCGCCGCACTTGCGCCAGACTGAACGCCATGAACCCCGCGGCCATCGACTTCTACTTCGACTTCTCGTCGCCGTACTCGTACATCGCGTCCGAATGGATCGAGGCGCTGGCGGCGCGCCATGGGCGCACGGTGAACTGGAAGGCCATTCTGCTCGGCGCCACGTTCCAGGCCGCCGAGCTGAAGAGCCCGGTGGCGCACCCGATCAAGCGCGAGTATTCGCTGCACGACTTCGAGCGCTCGGCGCGCTTTGCCGGCGTGCCCCTGAAGGTGCCGAGCAAGTTCCCGATCTCCACGCAGAATGCGGCGCGCGTGTTCTGGTGGCTGCACGACAAGGCCAGCGCCACCGCCAGCCACTGGGCGCGCCACTGCCTGCGCGCCTACTTTGCACGCGGCGTCGACCTGAGCGACACGCTGGCGCTCAGGCAGCTGGCGGCGGAATTCGGGCTCGACCCGGACGCGGCCGAAGCGGTGTGGAACGACCCCGCCTGGAAAGCCCGCTTGAAATCAGCGAACGATGCGGCGATTGCCGCCGGCGTGTTCGGCGCGCCGTTCTTCATGATCGACGGCGAGCCGTTCTGGGGCAATGACCGCCGACCGCAGATCGAGCGCTGGCTCGAGAAAGGACCGTTCTGATGAAGAAGACATCGAAGGCGCTGGTCGAAGAGGCGATGGAACTCGTGACCACCTACACGGTGGAGCAGGCCAAGGCACTGCATGGCGATCCGGGCGTGCAGTTCGTCGATGTGCGCGACGTGCGCGAGCTGGAGCGCGAAGGTGCGATCCCCGGCGCCATCCACGCGCCGCGCGGCATGCTCGAGTTCTGGGTCGACCCCGAGTCGCCGTACCACCGCGAAGAGTTCGCGCACGACAAGGAATACGTGCTGTTCTGCGCCGCGGGCTGGCGTTCGGCGCTGGCCACGCGAACACTGATGGACATGGGCATGGCACGCGTGTCGCACATGGGCGGCGGCTTCACTGCATGGAAGGCGGCCGGCGGGCCGGTCATTCCCAAGCCGACAAAGAAGACCTGATGGAGCTGCTGCCGTTCCTGCGCACGCAGGTGCGTGCGAACCGCCTGGCCAACCACCGGCTGCATGCCGCGATGGTCACGCTCACGCGCGCTGAATTCCATGCGCCGCGCGTGAGCTACTTTCCGAGCCTGGCAAAGACGCTCAACCACATCCTGGCGGTCGACATCTACTACGTCGCGGCCCTGCGCGGCGAGGCCGACATGGAAGCGCAGTGGCGCTCGTTCACACCCTGCGACACGGTCAGCGAACTCGCCGCCGCGCAGGCAGGCGTCGACGAGCGCTTCATCAGGTTCATCGAGACGCTGTCGGCGCCTCAGCTCGACGAGGTGATCGCGCTGGACCGTGGCCACCATGTGCAGCGCGAGCGATGCGGACACGTGATTGCCCACCTGATCAACCACCAGGTGCACCATCGCGGCCAGGCGCACGCGCTTCTCGCCGGCACCGCGGTCGCGCCGCCGCAGCTCGACGAGTTCCTGATGCCCAGCGAAGCGCATTTGCGCAGCGCCGACATGGCGGCGCTGGGTTGGCGCGAAGATCAGTTGTTCGGTTGACGGTGGATCCCGACGTTCGTCGGGATGACGCTTGGGCGGGCGGGCCGTCACCCCGGCGCACGCCGGGGTCCATGCAACGCGACGCTAATTCGCCATCGCCTCGCCGAGCCGAATCGCGCCGCCCGGCGCCCAGGCCGGATTGAAGCGCAGATCGCCCTTCGGGAACAGCATCACGACGGTGGAGCCGAGCAGGAAGCGGCCCATCTCGTCGCCCTGCTTCAGCAGCACCGGTTGATCGTCGTAGCGCCACTCGCGCAGCCGACCCACGCGCGGCGGGTTGACGACGCCGTGCCACACCGTGGCCATGCTGCCGACGATGGTGGCGCCCACCAGCGCCAGCACGAAGGGACCGCCTGCCGACTCGAAGACGCAGACCACGCGCTCGTTGCGCGCGAACAGCCCGGGCACGCCGCGCGCCGTGGCCGGGTTGACCGAGAACAGCTCGCCCGGCACGTGGATCATGCGCAGCAGGCGAGCGTCGCAGGGCATGTGGATGCGGTGATAGTCCTTCGGGCTCAGGTACAGCGTCGCGAAGTGGCCGTTTTCGAATTGCGCGGCCAAGGCCGCGTCGCCGCCGATCAGCGCGGTGGTCGAGTAGCTGTGGCCCTTGGCCTGGAGGATCTGGTCGCGCTCGATCGCGCCGAACTGGCTGATCGCGCCGTCCACCGGGCACACCCACTGCGCCGCGGCGAGTGGGCGGATGCCCGGCTTCAGCGCGCGCGTGAAAAACTCGTTGAAACTCGCATAGCTCGCGATGTCGGGGTTCACCGCCTCGTTCATGTCGACGCCGTAGCGGCGCACGAAGCGGCGGATGATCCCCGTGGTGATGGCGCCGGCGCGCGCCGACGCGACGATCCCGGCGAACGCGGTGATCGCCTGCTTGGGCAGCAGGTATTGCACGAGCACGGTGCGGCGGTCTGACATGGGCGGGGTCCGGATGAAAGCGGGCGCCATTCTATCGGCGGGGTGCGCATAGAATGCGGCAATTGACGTATACGTCAATTCGAGCGGATCGCCGCGCCAAGACCAGGAGACACGATGCCGACCCTTGCGTCCAAGCTGAACCCGCGCACCGAAGACTTCAAGGCCAACGCGGCCGCGATGCGTGCGCTGGTCGACGACCTGAACGCCAAGCTCGCGCGCATCGCGCTGGGCGGCGGCGACGGCCCACGCGCCAAGCATCTCGCGCGCGGCAAGCTGCTGCCGCGCGACCGCGTCGAAATGCTGCTCGACCCCGACACGCCGTTTCTCGAAGTGGCGCCGCTGGCCGCGCTCGAGATGTACAACAACGACGCGCCGGGGGCCGGGCTGATCGCCGGCATCGGCCGCGTGTCGGGCGTGGACTGCATGATCGTCTGCAACGACGCCACCGTGAAGGGCGGCACCTACTACCCGATGACGGTGAAGAAGCACCTGCGCGCACAGGAGATCGCGCAGCAGAACCGCCTGCCCTGCATCTACCTCGTCGACTCGGGCGGCGCCAACCTGCCGAACCAGGACGAGGTGTTCCCCGACCGCGACCATTTCGGCCGCATCTTCTTCAACCAGGCGCAGATGAGTGCGTTGGGCATACCGCAAATCGCGGTCGTGATGGGTTCGTGCACGGCCGGCGGCGCCTACATGCCGGCGATGAGCGACGAATCGATCATCGTGAAGAACCAGGGCACGATCTTCCTCGCCGGCCCGCCGCTGGTGAAAGCCGCGATCGGTGAAATCGTCAGCGCCGAAGACCTGGGCGGCGGCGACGTGCACACGCGGCTGTCGGGCGTGGCCGACCACCTCGCGCAAAACGACACCCACGCGCTGGCGATCGCCCGCGCCGCCGTGGCGAACCTGAACTGGCGCAAGGACATCACGCTGCAGCGCGTGGCGCCGCGCGCGCCGCTGTTCGACGCGAGCGAGCTGCACGGCGTGATTCCCATCGACACGCGCAAGCCCTACGACGTTCACGAGATCATCGCGCGCATCGTCGACGCGTCGGAGTTCGACGAGTTCAAGGCGCGTTACGGCACCACGCTGGTCACCGGTTTCGCGCACATCGAAGGCATGCCGGTGGGCATCGTCGCCAACAACGGGGTGCTGTTCTCGGAGTCAGCGCAGAAGGGCGCGCACTTCATCGAGCTGTGCTGCCAGCGCAAGATTCCGCTGGTGTTCCTGCAGAACATCACCGGCTTCATGGTCGGGCGCAAGTACGAGAGCGAAGGCATCGCCAAGCACGGCGCGAAGATGGTGACGGCGGTCTCCACCGCCAACGTGCCCAAGTTCACGGTGATCATCGGCGGCAGCTTCGGCGCCGGCAACTACGGCATGTGCGGTCGCGCGTATTCGCCGCGCTTTCTGTGGATGTGGCCGAATGCCCGCATCTCGGTCATGGGCGGCGAACAAGCCGCCAGCGTGTTGGCGACGGTGCGGCGCGATGGCATCGAGGCCAAGGGCGGCACTTGGAGCGGCGATGAAGAGGCTGCCTTCAAGCGGCCGATCCTCGAACAGTTCTCGACCCAGGCGCACCCATACTACGCGAGCGCGAGGCTGTGGGACGACGGCGTGATCGACCCGGGCGACACGCGGCGCGTGCTGGCGCTGGCGATCTCGGCGAGCTTGAACGCGCCGATTCCGGAACCGAGGTTCGGCATCTTTCGCATGTAGTACGAGGAGGCAAGGAATGCGAACGAAGTGGGCTCGGCTCGCGGAAGCGAGCTGGCGCTTCTTCTCGGACGACAGCGAGGCCATGACCAAGGCGCTGGTCTGGATGCAATGATTGACGCAACCCATGGAGTGATGCTGCGAATGAATCGACGTGCCTTGAAGCGATTGCGCCCGGTGCTGCTGTGCCTGGTTTGCCTGTCTTCCTTGCCCGCCGCGCAGGCGCGCAACACCACGCTGGTGTTGCCCGTCGAGCCGGTGCTGCGGCAGGCCGCCACACGCCAGCTGCTGGGGCAGGACGTGGCGATCCAGTTCGGCGCCACACTGCCCGACGGTGCCGAGGTCGTGCAGCAACTCGTCGAGGGCCACGGCGTCGCCAAGCCCTACGGCCCATGGAACAGCCACAAGGACAACACCCTCAGCGATGACAAGGTCTGCCAGCTCGCGTTGCGCCAGGCCCTCGCCGACATGGTGCAAATGGTGCGCAAGACCGGTGGCACGGCCTTGGTCGGCGTGGTGAGCAACTACGGCAACCACGCGATGAGCAGCGTGGATCAATTCGAATGCCATGCCGGTGACACCAAGGCCGTGGTCGACCTGAAGGGCCGGGCGGCGAAATGGGCCCGGCCCACCGCTGTGCGCACGCCGGCGCCGGTGGCAAGAACCGCAGCGCCGGGCGGCGGTGAAGAGGGCAGCGTCGAACCCCACCGAAAGCCCTTGCCCACGGCGACGGGTTTCGCCGCCGGCGACGACGCCAACGCGGTGCCCATTCGCGACGAAGGCCAGGCCCGCTACCGCCACTACCTCACGCTGCCATCGCCCAAGGCGTTCGTCGTCTACGCGAGCGGCGGCTGGCGATTCTTCTGGAACGACCCCGATGCGATGACCAAGGCCCTGGACCGTTGCGCGCAAGAGGGCAAGCCATGCTGGCTCTATGCCGTGGACGACCGCGTGGTGTGGCATGCCGACGTTGCCAAGCGCATCGGCAACAGCGCACAGCTCGGCCCGTAGGCGGCTTGGGGGTCCTTGAGGGCATCGCCGATGAAATCCTATTTCGCCACGCTGGCGCGCTACAACCTGTGGGCCACGCGCAAGTTGTTCGAGCACATCGACGCGCTGCCGGAGGTTCACTACCGGCGCGATGCCGGCCTGTTCTTCAAGAGCGTGCACGGCACCTTGAACCACCTGCTGCTGGCCGAGCACCTGGTCTGGTACCCGCGCTTCGCCGAAGGCGTGTCGAACCGACGCGCGCTCGACGAAGAGGTGGAGCCCGATCGTGTGCGGCTGCGCGAGCAGTTGATCGAGCACGCGCAGCGCTGGCTGCCGCTGATCGACGCGTGCGAGGCCTCGCGCTTCGATGGCAGGCTGGACTACACGACGACCAAGGGCGTGCCGCAGTCCCTGCCGTTTGCGTTGACGCTCGGCCATGTGTTCAACCACGGTACCCACCATCGCGGGCAGATCAGCGCCGCCATCACCGCGATGGACCATGCCTGTCCGGAGATCGACCTGGTGTGGATGCTGCAAGCGGAGGCAAGCCCATGACGCACTTCACGATGCTCGACGTCCAGCGGCCGTCGGCCCATGTGGCGCGGGTGTTCCTCAACCGCCCCGAGCTGCGCAATGCCTTCAACGAGGGGACCATCGCCGAACTGACGCGGGCCTTCGGTGACTTGTCCAAGGACGAGTCGCTGCGCGTCGTCGTGCTCGGTGCGCATGGCAAGGCGTTTTGCGCCGGCGCCGACCTGTCGTGGATGCGCGCGATGGCCGATTACACGTGGGAGCAGAACCGTGCCGATGCGCAGGCGCTGGCCGACATGCTGTGGGCCGTCTACAACTGCCCGGTGCCGGTGGTCGGGCGCGTCCAGGGCGATTGTTATGCCGGCGGCGTCGGGCTGGCCTCGGTATGCGACGTGCTGGTGGCGGCCGATGCGGCGACGTTTTGCCTGAGCGAGGCCCGGCTCGGCCTGCTGCCGGCCACCATCAGCCCCTACGTCATCCGCGCGCTCGGCGAGCAGGCGGCGCGACGCTACTTCGTGACGGCGGAACGCTTCAGCGCCGTGCATGCGCAGGCGCTGGGTCTCGTGCACGAGGTGTGCGCCGCCGACACGCTCGACGCGAAGGTCGACGAGATCGTCACCGCGCTGGTGGCCAACGGGCCGATGGCCGTGCGCGCCTGCAAGAAACTGGTGCAGGACGTGGCCGGGCGTCCAATCGACGCGGCCTTGCGCGAGGACACCGCGCGGCGCATTGCCGATGTGCGGGCGAGCGACGAAGGCCGCGAAGGCGTGCAGTCGTTCCTGCAGAAACGCAAGCCGGCGTGGCTGGGTGATTGAGTTGCGGAGAGCACCATGTTCAAGAAGATCCTGATTGCCAACCGCGGCGAGATCGCTTGCCGGGTTGCCGCCACCGCGCGCCGCCTCGGCATCCGCACGGTCGCGGTCTATTCCGACGCCGACGCGGGTGCCCTGCACGTGCGGGCCTGCGACGAAGCCGTGCACATCGGGCCACCGTCACCGAAGGAGAGCTACCTGCGCGCCGACCGCATCATCGCGGCGGCGCATGCCACCGGCGCACAGGCCATCCACCCGGGCTACGGCTTTCTCAGCGAGAACGAAGACTTCGCGCAGGCCTGTGCCGATGCGGGACTGGTCTTCATCGGCCCGCCGCCGTCGGCCATCAAGGCCATGGGGCTGAAGGCCGAATCCAAACGTTTGATGCACAAGGCCGGCGTACCGCTGGTGCCGGGCTATCACGGCGCCGACCAGGACCCAGCGCTGCTCAAGGGCGAGGCGGACCGCATCGGCTACCCGGTGCTCATCAAGGCGAGTGCCGGCGGTGGCGGCAAAGGCATGCGCGCCGTCGGATCGGCGCAGGAATTCGATGCGGCGCTGGCCTCGTGCAAGCGCGAAGCCATCAACAGCTTCGGCGACGACGCGGTGCTGGTCGAGCGCTACGTGACGCGGCCGCGGCACATCGAGATCCAGGTGTTCGGCGATACGCAGGGCGAGGTCGTGTACCTGTTCGAGCGTGACTGCTCGGTGCAGCGGCGCCACCAGAAGGTGCTGGAAGAAGCGCCGGCGCCGGGGATCAGCGAGGCGCGCCGCCGTGAGATGGGTGAGGCCGCCGTCGCGGCGGCCAAGGCGGTGGGCTACGTCGGCGCTGGCACGGTGGAGTTCATCGCGGAGCCGCTGGGTGACGATGACCTGCGCTTTTATTTCATGGAGATGAACACGCGGCTGCAAGTCGAGCATCCAGTGACTGAAGCGATCACCGGACTCGACCTGGTGGAGTGGCAGTTGCGCGTGGCCGCCGGCGAGCCGCTGCCGATGCGGCAGCAGGATCTGCGCATCCACGGGCACGCGATCGAAGCGCGCATCTGCGCCGAGAATCCGGACGCGCAGTTCCTGCCCGCCACCGGCCGGCTCGAGGTGTATCGCACGCCGCCCGCGGCGCGTTTCGAGCGCGCCAACGTCCGCTTCGATGCCGGCGTGCGCGAGGGCGATGCGATCACGCCGTACTACGACTCGATGATCGCCAAGCTCATCGTCTGGGGCGCCGATCGCGCGCAGGCGCTGGCGCGGCTCGACGCTGCGCTGGCGCACACGCACATCGTCGGCCTGCACACCAATGTGGCGTTCCTGCGCCGCGTGGTGCAAAGCCGCTCGTTCGCGCAGGCCGATCTGGACACCGCGCTGATCGAGCGCGAACGTGCCGTGCTGTTCAACGCCGAGCCGCTGGCGATCGAGGTGGCGGCCGCAGGCGTCGTGGCGCACGCGCTCGCAGTCGAGCAATCACTCGCGACCGACGACCCCTGGTCGCGCCGCGACGGCTGGCGGCTGCACGGCGCGGCGGTGCGGCGCTTCGACATCGAGGCGCAGGGCACACACCATGTCGCGCGGCTCGAACGCACGCACGACGGCGCGATGGTGCTCGCCCTCGGGGAGCGCCGCTGGCCGTTCGGCGCGGCGTCGCGCGGTGGCGGCGTGCACGACGTGACACTCGGCGCCGAGCGCCATGTGCTGACCGTTTACGCGACCGGTGAGCGCATCACCATCTTCGCACCCGACGGATTGGCGGTGGTGCACGAAATCGACCCGATCGCCCATGCGGCCGACGGTGCGGTCGAGGGCGGCAGGCTCACGGCGCCGATGCCGGGCAAGGTGATCGCGTTCCTCGCCCAGCCGGGCGACGTGGTCAAGCTCGGCCAGGCGCTGGCGGTGATGGAAGCGATGAAGATGGAGCACACCATCACCGCGCCGCGCGACGGCACCGTTGAAGAGCTGCTCTACGCAGCCGGCGACCAGGTCGGTGAAGGGGGTGAATTGCTGAGGTTGGGCGCGTGAGCGCCGCGCCGAACCCCGCTGTGTCAGCGGGCGCCGCGCGAGCTGCCGCGCAGCCAGCTGACCGGCTTGAGCCACGCCGACGACACGGCGTTGCCCTTGCTTGGTGTGCGCGGCTCGCCGATGTCGGGCGGCTGCGAGACGCCGAATCCCGACGTGTCGCGCGACCAGGGCGTGTCTTGCACAACATGGCGGGCGGCGGCACTCGCCTGCAATTCCGCTTCGGCGGCGTTGGCGCGCACGAACTGCTGTGCCAGCGCCATCAGTTCCCGGTCGCCCGACGCCTCACAGACCCACAGCACCTCGCGGGCCTCCGGTCCGTTCCTCAGCATGCGGCCGACATCCACGCCCTCGCCCAGATGGCGAAGCAATCCGAAGTGAATGCGTGTTGCGATGCGCAGGCGGTTGTTGGCGTCCAAGAGGCTGTCCTGTGTGGTTTGATGTATGTTGAGTCGACGCAGCGTTCAGCGCCATCCCTAGCTAGGGGGGTGCGCGCAGGCCGGCGATGGAAGTGAGACTTTTGTCATGATTCCTCATCAAGTGACCCTCGTCGACGTCGGTCCGCGTGACGGCCTGCAGAACGAAAAGCAACAGGTGGATGCGGCCCACAAGGTCGAATTGATTCATTTGCTGCAAGCCGCCGGTCTGCGCGAAATCGAAGTCACCAGCTTCGTCAGCCCCAAGTGGGTGCCGCAGATGTCCGACAACGCGCAGGTGATGGCGGGCATTGCGCGCCGAGTGGGCGTTCGCTACTCGGTGCTGACGCCGAACATGCAAGGCTTCGAGGCGGCGCTGCCGCTCAAGCCCGATGAGATCGTCGTGTTCGGCGCCGCGAGCGAGGCCTTCAGCCAACGCAACATCAACTGCAGCATCGAACAGAGCGTCGAGCGATTTCGGCCGGTGGTCGCTGCGGCGCATGCGCACGGCATCAAGGCACGCGCGGCGATTTCGTGTGCGCTCGGCTGTCCCTATCAGGGCGAGGTGTCGCCCGACGAGGTCGAGCGTGTGGTGGTGCTGATGAAAGCGATCGGTGTCGACCATTGCGGCGTGGCCGACACGATCGGTGTGGGAACGCCCAAGCGCGCCCAGGCCGCGATGGAGCGCGCGCTCAAGCACTACCCGCTGGCCGAAGTGAGCGGGCATTTTCACGACACCTACGGCCAGGCGCTGGCCAACATCTACGCATGCCTGGAGATGGGCCTATCGCACTTCGACGCCAGCATCGCCGGCCTGGGCGGCTGCCCCTATGCGAAGGGCGCGACCGGCAACGTGGCGACCGAAGACGTGCTGTTCATGCTCAATGGCCTGGGCATCGAAACCGGCATCGACATCGAGCGTCTGGTCGATGCGGCGGCGTTCATCTCCGAGGTGCTCGGGCGCAAGCCGGTCTCGCGTTCGGGCAATGCCTTGCTGGCCAAACGAGGAGCGGCCACGTGATCGACGCAACGCCGGATCGGCCCGAGGGGTTTCGCAGAGTGGCCGAATTGCTGGCCACGCTGCGCCACCCGCATGCCCCATTGTTTCTCGAGGTGGCCGCGCGAACGTCGCAGGAAGCGGCCGACGCACTGCAGGTGAGCGTCGGACAGATCGCCAAGAGCGTGGTCTTTTGCCGCCGCAGCGATGACGCGGCCGTGCTCGTCATCACCTCCGGCGACAAGCGTGTCGACGAGACGAAGGTGGCCGCGATGGTCGGTGCGCTGGCACGCGCCGACGCCGCGTTCGTCAAGATGCGCACCGGCTTCACGATCGGCGGCGTGTCGCCGGTCGGGCATGCCACGCTGCCGGTCACGCTGATCGACCGCGAGCTGTTCCGTTTCGACGAGATCTGGGCCGCGGCTGGCCACCCGAACGGCGTGTTCCGCTTGAGTCCGGGGCAACTGCAGGCGTTGACGGGCGCGCCGGTTGCCGACGTCGTGCAGGCGGGTTGAGCATGGGTTCGCCAGCGTCTCCCGTGCCGAGCCCATGCACCAGCGTGTGCCGAATGAATGCCGCCACCGGCTGGTGCGAAGGCTGCATGCGCACACTTGACGAGATCGCGGCCTGGTCAGCCATGGACGATCGCGCGAAGCGCAGCGTCTGGGCGCTGCTGCCGGCACGCCGGGAGCGTTTGCAGGCGCTGCTG
>JBGQEX010000082.1:0-17770 GCA_041496605.1 Piscinibacter sp. | reverse complement strand
CTGTTCCACCGGCGCCACCACGGGCCCGCGCAGTTCGGCCGCGAAGTCGAGCCGCGGCGTGTCGCCCCAGCCGTGGGTGAAGTCATAGCGGTCGTCGATGAGGTTGACGCCGCCGACGAACGCGATCTCGCCGTCGACGACGCTCATCTTCTGGTGCAGGCGCCGCAACTGGCCCGGCTGCAGCCAGTTCCACCAGCGATGAATGGGGCGAAACACGGAGACCTGCACGCCGGCATCGCGCAGCAGCGGCAGCAGCACCGGCAGCGCGGCCTTGCAGCCGAAACCATCGACCACGACCCGCACGTGTACGCCACGTCGCGCCGCGTCGCCCAGCGCGTGCGCGATCGCCAGCGCCGCCGGGTCGTCGTTGAAGATGTAGGTGGCCAGCCAGATCTCGTGGCGTGCGCTCGCAATGGCGCGCAGCATGGCCGGAAACAGCTCGTGGGCACCGCGCAGCAGGCGCACCTGGTTGCCGCCGGTGAACACCGCGCGCGGCAGCAGGTGCCACAGCTGCTCCGGCAGCCCGCCGTCATCGCCTGACGCCAGCGACGCCGCGGCGTGCGAGACGGCGGTCACGCGGTCAGTCGAGCTCGAGCTCGGCCACATAGGGCAGGTGATCGGACATGCGCGCCCAGGTGTTGCCGCGCGGCACGAAAGCCGACGTGCAACGCAGGCCGCGGGTATAGATGCGGTCGAGCGAGAACACCGGGATCAGCGACGGGAAGGTGCGCAGCACCGGCCCGTCGGACACGGCGGCGCGCGCCAGGCCCATGGCCTGCATCGGTGGATCGAGTTTTTCGCCCCAGTCATTGAAGTCGCCTGCCAGCACCAGCCGCTCGTTCGGCGGCACCTCGGCGGCGATGAGTTCGGCGATGCGCTCGACCTGGCGCACGCGGCTGGAATGGATCAAGCCGAGGTGCGCGACGATGGCGTGCACCATGACGCCGTTCCAGTTCACCGGCACATGCAGCAAGCCGCGCTGCTCGAAGCGGTGGTCCGACACGTCGTGGTGGCCGATGTCGCCCAGCGGCCAGCGCGACAGCAGCGCGTTGCCGTGCTCGCCGCCGCGCGTCACGGCATTGCTGCGGTAGGCGACCTCGTAGCCCTCGGGCGCGAGATAGTCCGCCTGCGGCACGCGCGGCCAGCCGATGTTGGTGTCGGGGAACTGACGTGCATCGCCATGGTGGAAGCGCCGCACTTCCTGCAGGAACACCAGGTCGGCGTCGAGCGCCTCGACGCCGAGGCCCAGGTTGTGGATTTCCAACCGCTTGCCCGGCCCGACCCCGCGCACGCCCTTGTGAATGTTGTAGGTGGCCACGCGCAGCACATGGCTCGGGTGCATCGAGGTGCTGGCGAAGCGCATCGGCCGCGAGGTCATGTCGGCGCCCTGCTCATGCAAACCTCGGCAGCTGAAGGATCGCCTCGGCATTCGATGGCGAGAAACAGCGGTCAGCCGCCTCGCGCCAGGGCCACCACGCGTGGTGCAGGTGCTCGCGCGGCGCCAGCGTGACGGGCACGTCGCGCGGCACGCGCAAGCCGAACACATGCTCGATGTTGTGCGTGACGCCGGGCGCGTAGCGGTGGCGCCAGACCGGGTAGATCTCGTAGATGTTGCTCAGGCGCCAGTCGCGCAGGTTGGCCGCCGGCACGCCGGGCGTGCCGATCAGGATTCCCGTCTCCTCGGCGACTTCGCGCATCGCAGTCTCGGTCAGGGCTTCATCGGGCTTGTCCTTGGAGCCGGTCACGCTCTGCCAGTAGCCCGGGTGGTCGGCACGTTCGATCAACAGCACATCGAGCTCGGCGCTGTGTATCACCACCAGCACCGATTCCGGAATCTTGTAGGGCCTCTTCGCCGCGGGGCGCATCGACACTGGCACGCACTGCTCCTGCGATCGCATTGAGCCCCCCAGTCGCTTTGCTCCTGCCCCCAAGGGGCGCTCAGCCGGCTTGAGGCGGCTCGGCGCCGGCTAAGAAAAAAGGGCGCAGTTTCCCGCGCCCTTTGATTCTGCACCAGCCACTTTCAGCCGGCAGCCGGCTGCGCATTGCGCAGGCGGATGTGCAGTTCGCGCAGCTGCTTCTCGTCCACCGGCGATGGCGCGTGCGTCAACAGGCACTGCGCACGCTGCGTCTTCGGGAAGGCGATCACGTCGCGGATGCTCTCGGCGCCGGTCATCATGGTCACGATGCGGTCGAGGCCGAAGGCCAGGCCGCCGTGTGGCGGCGCGCCGTACTGCAAGGCGTCGAGCAGGAAACCGAACTTGAGCTGCGCTTCGTCGGGGCTGATCTTCAGCGCGTCGAAGACCTTGCTCTGCACGTCGGCGCGGTGAATCCGCACCGAGCCGCCGCCCAGTTCCCATCCGTTGAGCACCATGTCGTAGGCCTTGGAGATGCAGCTGCCGGGATCGCTGTCCATCAGGTCCTCGTGGCCGTCCTTCGGCGCCGTGAACGGATGGTGCACTGCGTTCCAGCGGTTGGCTTCGTCGTCGTGCTCGAACATCGGGAAGTCGACCACCCACAACGGCGCCCACTTGTCTTCGAACAAGCCGCGAGCGCGTCCGAACTCGCTGTGGCCGACCTTCACACGCAGCGCGCCGAGCGCATCGTTGACGACCTTCTCCTTGTCGGCGCCGAAGAAGATCAGGTCGCCGGTCTGCGCGCCGGTGCGCGCGAGGATCTCGGTCAGTGCCGCGTCGTGCAGATTCTTGACGATCGGGCTTTGCAGACCTTCGCGTCCCTTGGCCACGTCGTTGACCTTGATCCACGCCAGACCCTTGGCGCCGTAGATCTTCACGAATTCGGTGTAGCCGTCGATCTCGCCGCGGCTCATTTCGCCGCCCTTGGGCACGCGCAAGGCCGCCACGCGGCCGCCCTTGGTGGTGGCGGGCGTGCTGAAGACCTTGAAGTCGACGCTGGCCATCACGTCGGTCAGCTCGGTGAATTCGAGCTTCACGCGCAGGTCGGGCTTGTCCGAGCCGAAGCGGTACATCGCCTCGGCGTACTTCATCACCGGGTACTCGGGCAGCTCGACACCGATGGTGTTCTTGAACACCGTGCGGATCATGCCTTCGGACATCGAACGAATCTCTTCCTCGCTGAGGAAGCTCGTCTCGATGTCGATCTGCGTGAACTCGGGCTGGCGGTCGGCGCGCAGGTCTTCGTCACGGAAGCACTTGGTGATCTGGTAGTAGCGGTCGAAGCCCGCCACCATCAGCAGCTGCTTGAACAGCTGCGGGCTCTGCGGCAGCGCGAAGAACATGCCTTCGTTGACGCGGCTCGGCACCAGGTAGTCGCGTGCGCCTTCGGGCGTGCTCTTGGTCAGCATCGGCGTCTCGATGTCGATGAAGCCCTGTGCATCGAGGAACTTGCGCACCTCCATCGCCACGCGGTAGCGCAGGATCAGGTTCTTCTGCATCGTCGGGCGGCGCAGGTCGAGCACGCGGTGCGTCAGGCGCGTGGTCTCCGACAGGTTCTCGTCGTCGAGCTGGAACGGTGGCGTGACACTCGGGTTCAGCACGTCGAGCTCGTGGCACAGCACCTCGATCTTTCCGCTCGTCAGGTGCGTGTTCTCGGTGCCGGCCGGGCGGGCGCGCACGCGGCCGACGACCTTCAGGCAGAACTCGTTGCGTATGCCCTCGGCGGTATTGAACATGTCGGGCCGGTCGGGGTCGCACACCACCTGCACCAGCCCTTCACGGTCGCGCAGGTCGATGAAGATCACGCCGCCATGGTCGCGGCGGCGATGCGCCCAGCCCATCAGCGTCACGGTCTGACCCATCAGCGCTTCGCTGACGAGGCCGCAGTAGGTTGTTCTCATGAAAACACTCCAATGTCGGATTCAATGTACCGCTCGCAGGCTGCGCGGCGGCGGGTGTGGAGGGCGCTTGCAGGCTGTGTCGCGAGCCCTGACGGTTGAGCGCGGGCCGTGCGCTCAACCGGGCTGATTTCGCGGCTGCTCCGCCAGGTGCGACGGCGGCGCGACCACGCCCATCGAGATGATGTACTTCAAGGCCTCGTCCACGCTCATGGCCAGCGCAATCACGTCGGTGCGCGGCACCATCAGGAAGAAGCCCGAGGTGGGATTCGGTGTGGTCGGAACGTACAGGCTGAGGTAGTTGTCGGCGTGCAGGTGGTCGGCCGCTTCGCCGCCGGGCTTGCCGGTGACGAACGCAATGGTCCACGAGCCTTCGCGCGGGTACTGCACCAGCACGGCTTCGCGAAACGCGTTGCCGCTGCTGGAGAACAGGGTGTCGGAGACCTGCTTGACCGAGCTGTAGATCGACTTGACGATCGGAATGTGGTTGAGCAGGCGGCTGCCCTGGCGCAGCCACCACTGGCCGAACATGTTGGCCGCGAACATGCCGGTCAACAGCAGGCCGCCCACCATGATGATCACGCCGAGCCCGGGAATGTGCCGCAGCATCTCGATCGGGGCGCGCGCACCCACCGGCAGCAGCACTTGCGAGGCCGACAGCATGGCACCGAAGACGCCATCGAGCATGCCCAATACGGCGTGCAGCACCCAGATCGTGATGGCCAGCGGCAGCCAGACCAGCAGGCCGGCGATGAGGTATCTCTTCACGGGGATCCGAGCCGGTATGCCGCTCAGTGACAGCTGCACGAACCGCCGCAACCGCCCCCCGACGAGCCGGTGTCGCCGCCGCTCGACGCCGCGCTGCTGGCCGGCGCGGCAGTGGGAGTCGCCGCCGCGGGCGCGGACACGCCGTCGGTTTTCGGCGCGTCGGCCTTCGGCGCCGCAGGCTTGGTGGCGCCGTTCGACGCCCCACCCTTGAAGTCGGTGACGTACCAACCCGAGCCCTTGAGTTGGAAACCGGCGGCGGTCAATTGCTTCTTGAATGCGTCGGCCCCGCATGCCGGGCAGGTGGACAGGACCGGATCGGAGATCTTTTGCAGCACATCCTTCGCGTGGCCGCACGACTCACAGCGGTAAGCGTAGATTGGCATGGCTAAGCCCTTGATTCAAAAAGGAAAACCGCAAATTATACGGCTCGCCGCCGAAGCTGGCCGCGAGCCTGCGATTCAGATCGGGTCGCGCGACGATCTCTTCAAGTGCTGACGACGCCGACGATGTGGTGGTGCGAGCCGTGTTTGTTGGCCACCGCCTGCGGCCCGAGCGAACCCACCAGCAGGCCGACGACGCCCATCAGCAGGCCCGCCAGCTGCGCCGGGAAGGCTTCGCCCGCAGGCGTGGCCAGGAACAGTGTCCAGCCCAAGATGCCCAGCACGATCGAGAAGATAGCCCCTTGCGTCGTCGCGCGCTTCCAGTACAGGCCCGCGGCCAGCGGCACGATCGCGCCGACCAGGGTCACCTGGTACGCCCCGGACACCATGTCGTAGATCGGCTTGCCCTGCAGCGAGATGGCGTAGGCGCAGACGCAGGCGCTGAAGATCAGCACCGTGATGCGCATCGTGCGCAGTTCATGCTTGTCGCTCTGGCGGGGATAGAACTGGCGCCAGATGTTCTCGACGAAGGTCACCGACGGCGCCAGCAAGGTGGCCGACGCGGTGGACTTGATCGCCGACAGCAGTGCGCCGAAGAACAGCACCTGCATGATGAACGGCATCTTCGTGAGCACCAGCGTGGGCAGCACTTTCTGCGGATCGTCTTTCAGCAGTGCCGCGGTCTGCTCGGGCATGATGATCAGCGCGCTGGTCACGAGGAACATCGGCACGAAGGCAAAGAGGATGTAGCACACGCCGCCGATCACCGGGCCTTTGGTGGCGGCGCTCACGTTCTTGGCCGACATCACGCGCTGGAACACATCCTGCTGCGGAATCGAGCCGAGCATCATCGTGATGCCGGCGGCGATGAAGAACACCACCTCCTTGAAGCTCGGCTCGGGCAGGAAGCGGAACATGTCCTTGCTGGCCGCCAGAGCGATCACCTTGTCGGCGCCGCCGGCCTGGTTGCCCGCGAAGATGGCGAGGATGAACAGGCCCGCCACCAGGATGATCATCTGCATGAAGTCGGTCACGGCCACCGACCACATGCCGCCGAACAGCGTGTAGGCGAGGATCGAAATGGTGCCGATGATCATGCCCTGCCAGGGCGCGATCGCGCCGTCGGAGAGCACGTTGAAGACGAGCCCCAGCGCCGTGACCTGCGCCGACACCCAGCCGAGATAGCTCAGGATGATGATCAGCGAGCACACCACCTCGATGGTGCGGCCATAGCGCTCGCGGTAGTAGTCGCTGATGGTGAGCAGCGTCATCTTGTACAGCTTGGCCGCAAAGAACAGGCCCACCAGGATCAGGCAGGTGCCGGCGCCAAACGGGTCTTCGACCACGCTGGTCAGTCCGCCATTGACGAACTTGGCCGGGATGCCGAGCACGGTCTCGGAGCCGAACCAGGTGGCGAACGTCGTGGTGACGATCATCACCAGCGGCAGGTGCCGCCCGGCGATGGCGAAGTCGGCGGTGGTCTTGACGCGCTTGGCGGCCCACAGGCCGATGGCGATGGTGATCAGCAGGTAGAAGATGACCAGGGTCAACAGCATGACGCGCGTGCTCCAGGGCGAACGTTGAACAGTGGGGCGGGGAAATCCGAGCGGGATTATCCCCGCAACGAGCGGCTGCGAAAGCCGCCCGCGCGTGG
The DNA here is from genome assembly GCA_041496605.1 of Piscinibacter sp. Taxonomy (GTDB): domain Bacteria; phylum Pseudomonadota; class Gammaproteobacteria; order Burkholderiales; family Burkholderiaceae_C; genus Albitalea. The sequence continues at coordinate 11,157 of JBGQEX010000082.1, read as the reverse complement.
CACTACCAGATTTGCCAGCGCAACAGCAACTGCGTCACGACGATGCCCAAGACGACACCCAGGCCGCCGTAGACGATGCCCTGAAGCAATCGGTTGGTGCGGCGCTGTTCCAGCAGCAAGTCCTCGAGCGCGCGCTGCTCCGACACCCCACGCGGCTGCAGCGACTGGTGGACCAGCCGTGGCAGCTCGGGCAGCAATTGAACGTAGCGCGGCGCCTCGTTCTTCAGGCGTTCGATCAAGCCCCGCCAGCCGATCTGGTCGTTCATCCAGCGCTCGAGGAAGGGCTTGGCGGTATTCCACAGATCCAGGTTCGGGTCGAGCTGGCGCCCCAGACCCTCGACGTTCAGCAGCGTCTTCTGCAGCAGCACCAGCTGCGGCTGGATTTCCACGTTGAAGCGGCGCGACGTCTGGAACAGGCGCAACAGCACCTGGCCTAGCGAGATGTCCTTGAGCGGGCGGTCGAAGTGCGGCTCGCAGACGGCGCGTATGGCGCCCTCGAGTTCATCGACGCGCGTGGTCGGCGGCACCCAGCCGCTTTCCACGTGCAGTTCGGCCACGCGCTTGTAGTCGCGGCGGAAGAACGCGATGAAGTTCTGCGCCAGGTACTCCTTGTCGAACTCGGTCAGGGTGCCGACGATGCCGAAGTCGAGCGCGATGTAGCGCCCGAACGTGGCCGGCGCGATGCTCACCTGGATGTTGCCCGGGTGCATGTCGGCGTGAAAGAAGCCGTCGCGAAACACCTGGGTGAAGAAGATCGTCACGCCGTCGCGCGCGAGCTTGGGAATGTCCACGCCGGCGTCGCTCAGGCGCTCGCGCTGGCTGATCGGCACGCCGTTCATGCGCTCCATCACGATGACGCTCGAGGTGCAAAGCTCCCAATACATCTCCGGCACCATCACCAGGTTCAGCCCGGCCATGTTGCGCCGCAGGTGCGCGGCATTGGCGGCCTCGCGCACCAGGTCGAGTTCGTCGTGCAGGTAGTTGTCGAACTCGGCCACCACCTCGCGCGGCTTCAGTCGCTTGCCGTCGGCGGACAACCGCTCGACCCAGCGTGCCAGCGTGCGCATCAGCGTAAGGTCGTCGTCGATCACTTCGAGCATGCCCGGGCGCAGCACCTTGACCGCGACTTCGCGACCGTCTTTCAGCGTGGCGAAATGCACTTGGGCGATCGACGCGCTGGCCACCGGCTCGGCCTCGAAGCTCGCGAACAGCGCATCGATCGGGCGGCCGAACGCGCGCTCGACGAGCTGCCGCGCCTGCGCGGCGGGGAATGGCGGAACGCGGTCCTGCAGCTTGGCAAGTTCGTCGGCGAAATCGGTGGGCAGCAGGTCGCGCCGCGTCGACAGCACCTGGCCGAACTTGACGAAGATCGGGCCCAACCGCTCCAAGCCGAGGCGCAGCCGCTCACCGCGCGGCGCGTCGAGGCGGCGCCCGACGGTCATCAGCCTCACGAGCAGGCGCACCCAGCGCTGCCGGAAGCTGGACAAGGCCAGCTCATCCAGCCCGTACCGCAGAACCACGAAGACGATGAAGACGAGGCGCGCGAGGTGCCTCATCGCACCGGCTGCTCCGCCCGGGGGCCGGAGGCGCAGGAGCCGTCGGCCTCCCCGCGGGCGCGCGCGGCGAGGCCCGCGGCCAGTGCCGCGCCGACACGCGCCAGCTCCGCCGCACCCGCCTGCCCGACGATGCGCGCCAGGTCGTCCTGCACGTCCCAGCGCAGGTTGTCCATCAGCCAGCTGACGTCGGCGGCGAGCCCGGCGTCGCCCGACACGTCGACCTGCGGCCGCCGGCCCGTCAGGCCCTGCGCGAACACACGCGCAGGGTTGGACATGTCGACGCTGACCTTCAAATCCGATGGCGGTGGGGTGCCCGGTCCGCACCATTCCAGCAAGCCGGCAGGCGTGACGACGAAGGACAATTCCGGCAAGGGCGGCAGTGCGCCCGGCCAGTCGCACAGGATCCACTGAATGCAGCGCCCGGCGTGCGGTTGCAGCCTGCGCACGGCCGCCGGCTCGCTGGTCAGCACATGGTTCGCCAAGAGAGTGCAACGCTCCATCAACGCGGTGCCGACAAGCTGCTGAAATGTGTGAAGCATGCACGGATTGTAGGCACGCCGGCCGGCGGCTCCCCCACACTTGCGGGTCCGGGACACGCGACTTTTTGGGCGAGAATCCACGCGTTGCATGACCGGACGAGCGCGCCGCAGCGTGCAGTCGATGCGGCGCGCCCCGCATCGAACTGGCGAGTTTTGGCACACATGATGCAGAAGGCATTGCCCGTCGGCCAGACTCGGGGGGCGGCGGTACGTGGATCACCCCTGACCGATGTTTGAAGACCGCACCTACAAGAGAACGTTCTACAGCGCGCCACAGTCGGTGACCTCGCTGGTAGCGGCGTTCCTCGAGCCGGCGATCACGGTCGTCACCTTCCTCAGCGCCAACTCGTATTTCGATTCCTACGTGGGCCGGCCCGAGCTGACCTTGTGTCTGCTGATCTTTGCGCTCACCTTCCCCGGGCGCAACCGGTTTCGCCAGAACCTGCTGGCCGCCAGCGTCGACATCGTGTCGTCGTGGGTGATGCTGATCGGTGTCCTCGCGTTGTGCGGCTACGCCACCCGCAGCATCCGCTACTTCGAAGAAGATGCGCTGGTTGCCTGGATCTTCGTCACGCCCGTGCTGCAGTGGCTGGCCGTGTGGATCGGTCAGCAGGTGGTGCGCTACCGGGCCACGCTGCCGGAGGCACGCCGTCGCGCCATCGTCGTCGGCGCCGGCCCGCTCGGGGTCAAGGTCGTGCGGGCGCTGGCCGACAGCGAGGGCCACGGCATCGACTTCGTCGGCTATTTCGACGACCGCAACGATGACCGGGTTCACGACTCGGCGACCGACCACCACCTCGGTGGCTTGAAGGACGTGGCCGACTACATCCGGCAGCACGCCGTCCGCGAGGTGTACATCACGCTGCCCCTCGGGTCGCAGCCACGCATCGTCGAATTGCTCGAACAGATGCAGGGCACGACCGCGTCACTGTTCTTCGTGCCCGACGTGTTCGGCATCAGCATCATCCAGGGTCGCCTGCAGGACATGAACGGCGTGCCGGTGGTGGGCATCTGCGAGACGCCGTTCACCGGCACCAACGAGCTCGTCAAGCGGGTCAGCGACATCGTGCTGGCCACGGTCATCCTGGTGCTGATTTCGCCGCTGCTGCTGGCGCTGGCCATCGGCGTCAAGCTCAGCTCGAAAGGGCCGGTGATCTTCAAACAGCGCCGCAACGGGCTCGACGGTGACGAAATCATCGTCTACAAGTTCCGCTCGATGACGGCGCAGGACAACGGGCCGGTGGTGCGGCAGGCGACGAAGAACGACCCGCGCATCACGCCCTTCGGCGCCTTCATCCGACGCACCTCGCTCGACGAACTGCCGCAGTTCATCAACGTGCTGCAAGGGCGAATGAGCATCGTCGGGCCGCGCCCGCATGCGGTCGCGCACAACGAGGAATACCGCCGCATCATCAAGGCCTACATGGTGCGCCACAAGGTCAAGCCCGGCATCACCGGCTGGGCTCAGGTGAACGGGCACCGCGGCGAAACCGACACCATCGAGAAGATGCAGGCGCGGGTGGAATACGACCTCGAGTACCTGCGCAACTGGTCGCTCGGGCTCGATCTGCAAATCATTGTGCGTACCATCCGCGTTGTGCTGTTCGACCGCAACGCTTACTGACATCCGTCAGCGCGGTTTGCGGCACCATCACGTTACAAAAACTTCCGGAGTCATTGCATGTCCCATCGCCTGCGTGCTTCCCGCTCTTGTCCGCTTCGCCCGCTGCTTGTCGTCGTGGCATTGACCGGCGCTACCGGCGCTCACGCGCAGACGAGCCCGTACTACATCGGCGCCCGACAGGCCATCACCCACGACTCGAACGTGTTTCGCGACCAGACGTCGCAGAGCGACAACGTATCGAGCACGGGCCTGCTTGCGGGCATCGACCAGCCCTTCGGTCGCCAGCGCTTCTTCGCCGATGCTTCAGTGGAGACGAATCGGCACAACCGATTCAGCGCCCTCAACAACGTCAGCTACGCGCTGACCACCGGACTGGACTGGTCGACCATCGAGCGCCTGTCGGGCAGCCTGAGCTACGCCACGCACCAGAACCTGGCCGACTTCGGCTTGGTCGGTGGGTCCACCGAGAAGAACGTCGAACGATCCCAGCAGGCCGTGGCTTCGGTTCGATACGGCATCGCCTCGCGCCTCGGAATCGAAGGCAGCGCCGAGCACCGCAGCGTGGCCTTCTCGAACAGCGCGTTCCGCTCCGGCGAGTACACCGAGAACGTGGGCAGCGCCGGCATTCGCTGGGGCGCGCGCGAGCTGCTTACCTTTGGCGTCGGACTGCGCGTCAGCAAGGCCAACTACCCGCACTACATCGATCCGTTCGACCCCACGGCAACCGAAGCCACCGACAAACTGGACCGAAACGACGTCGACCTGACGACCACGTGGGTGGCGACGGGCCGGTCCACCATCGACGCGCGCATCAGCTCGACCCGCGAGAAGCATTCGCAATCGAGCCGGCCCGACTTCTCCGGCGTCACCGGTTCGATCGGCTGGGACTACAAGCTGACCGGCAAGGTGGCCTTGAAAGCCTCGCTGGTCCGCGACACCGGAAGCGAAACCACGTTCCTGACCGTGTTGCCGGGCGCGCTGCCGATACGCTCCGACAACAACCGCCTGACCACGCTGGCCGAATTGGGCGCGAAATACGAGGCCACCGCCAAGATCGCGCTGCAGGCCAACTACAGGCGTACCAACGGCTCGGTCACCACGACCAGCGGAAGCGCCGACGACACGACATCGAACCTCGCCCTGGGCGTGACCTACCAGCCGACACGCACCATCTCGCTGGGCTGCAACGCCAGCCACGAGAAGCGCGTGAACGCCTACAACGCCTACACCGCCGGCTGCCTGGCGAGCATCACGCTGCGATGACCGCTCCCGCAGTCCTGCTGACCGGCGCCACCGGCTACATCGCATCGCACACCTGGCTGGCGCTGCTGGCAGCGGGGTTCAAGGTGCTGGGGGTGGACAACTTCTCCAACAGCTCGCCGGAGGTGCTGAACCGCTTGCGCTTGCTCAGCGGGCAGACACCGCTGTTCGAGCAGGCCGACGTTTGCGACGGCGCGGCAATGCAATCGCTGTTTCAGCGCCACCGCATCGACGCGGCCGTGCATTTCGCGGCATTCAAGGCGGTCGGCGAAAGCAATCGCAAGCCGCTCGACTACTACGCCAACAACCTGGGCGGCCTGATCACGCTGTGCCAGACGATGGCGCGCCACGATTGCCGCGCGCTGGTGTTCAGCTCCAGCGCCACGGTCTATGGCAAGCCCGAGCAGTTGCCCATTCGCGAGGATGCGGCGCTGGCCAGCACCAACCCGTACGGCGCCACCAAGCTCATGAGCGAGAACATCCTGCGCGATGTCGAACAGTCCGACCCGCGCTGGACGATGGCGTTGCTGCGCTACTTCAACCCGGTGGGCGCCCATGAAAGCGGCCAGATCGGCGAAGACCCGCGCGGCACGCCCAACAACCTGATGCCCTACATCACCCAGGTGGCGGTGGGACAGCGCGCTCGACTGCAGGTCTTCGGCAACGACTACGACACGCCCGACGGCACCGGCATGCGCGACTACATCCACGTGCTTGATCTGGCCGACGGCCATGTGGCGGCCCTGCGCTACCTGCTGCAGGGCAAGCGTTCCATCACCGCCAACCTCGGCACCGGCCGCGGCCACAGCGTGCTGGATCTGGTGCACGCCTTCGAGCAAGCGAGCGGGCGCAGCGTGCCATACGACATCGTGCCGCGCCGCCCCGGCGACGTCGATGCCTGCTATGCCGATCCGTCGCTGGCACAACGCGTGCTCGGCTGGCGTGCCGGCCGCGACATCCATTCGATGTGTGTCGACAGCTGGCGCTGGCAAAGCATGAACCCGCACGGCTACGCTGCACCGCCAGCACGCTGACCCCTCCGTTTTCAGTCCGTCACTCGCACACTCATGTCTCACATCGCGGTTCAACCCGTCATCATGGCCGGCGGCAGCGGCACCCGCCTCTGGCCGTTGTCGCGCGCCCAGCACCCCAAGCAGTTCCTGGTTCTGCAGGGCAACCGCAGCCTGTTCCAGCAGGCGGCCGTGCGCCTGTGCGCCCTGGCCGCCGGCGACATCGAGGTGGCGGCACCGAGCGTCGTGGGCAACGAGGAGCACCGCTTCCTGGTGCTCGACCAACTGCGCGAACTGAATCTGCCACCGGCCACGCTGTTGCTCGAGCCGATGGGGCGCAACACCGCTCCGGCGATGACGCTGGCCGCGCTGCACGCGATGCAGGGTGGCGCCGACCCGGTGCTGGTGGTGAGCCCCGCAGATCAGACCGTGACCGATGAAGCGGCGTTCACCGCCGCGTTGCAACAGGCGGCGCGTGCCGCGGCCGGCGGCGCGATCGTGATCCTCGGCGTGACACCGGACCGGCCGGAAACCGGCTTTGGCTACATCCGTTCGGCACCGCGCGAGTCCGCGGCCCAGGCGTTGAAGGTGGCCCAGTTCGTCGAGAAACCCGATGCGCCAACCGCGCAGCGCTACCTCGCCGAAGGCAGCTACTACTGGAACAGCGGCATGTTCGTCGTGCGTGCGTCGGTATGGCTGAAGGCGCTCGAACGGTTTCGGCCGGACATCGCGGCGAGCACGCAGGCGGCATGGGCCAGCAAGACCATCGACGCCAGCTTCATCCGGCCGGGGAAAGAAGAGTTCGCCAAGATTCCCAGCGAGTCGGTCGACTACGCGGTCATGGAGAAGTGCCCCGGCTCGAACGCATTCGACATTCGTATGGTGCCGCTCGACGCGGGTTGGTCCGACCTCGGCGCGTGGGACGCCGTGTGGCAAGTCAGCGCGAAAGATGCAAACGGTAACGCCGCCGTCGGCGACACGCTGGTGAGCGACAGCCACGATACGCTGGTGCATGCCACCAGCCGCCTGGTGGGTGTGGTGGGCATGAACAACGTCGTGGTGGTCGAGACGCCCGATGCCGTGCTGGTGGCCGACCGCAGCCGCAGCCAGGACGTGAAGCACATCGTCGGCCAGTTGCATGCCTCGGGACGCAGCGAACACACGCTGCACCGGCAGGTGCACCGGCCGTGGGGCTGGTACGACAGCATCGATGCCGGCCCGCGCTTCCAGGTCAAGCGCATCATGGTCAAGCCGGGGGCATCGCTGAGCTTGCAGAAGCACCATCACCGCGCCGAACACTGGGTGGTGGTCAGCGGCACCGCCGAGGTGACCAACGGCGAGCAGGTGATCCTGTTGAGCGAAAACCAGAGCACCTACATTCCGCTCGGCCAGGTGCATCGCCTGGCCAACCCCGGCAAGGTGCCGCTCGAGATCATCGAGGTGCAGTCGGGCAGCTACCTCGGCGAAGACGACATCGTTCGCTACGAAGACACCTACGGACGCGCGAAGTGACCCGAACCGACTGTCGTGCGACAGGCGACGCGCCTGACTCATCGAGACATTGAAACCAGGAAAGAGAGAACTATGCAAACCGTGGCAGTCATCGGCCTGGGCTACGTGGGCCTGCCGTTGGTGGTGGAATTCGGCAAGAAGACGCGCACGATCGGCTTCGACATCATCGAAGACAAGGTCGCCAAATGCCGTGCCGGCACCGACCCGTCACGCGAGATCCCCGATGCCGAGTTGAAGCTCGCCGTGCACGCCGAGTACACGAGCGACGCGAAGGCACTGGCCGCGGCCGACTTCGTCATCGTCGCCGTGCCCACGCCGGTGGACGAGGCGCACATCCCCGACTTCGGCCCGCTGATCGGCGCGAGCAAGAGCATCGGGCCGTTCCTGAAAAAGGGCGCCACCGTCGTCTACGAATCGACCGTCTACCCGGGCGCCACCGAAGAGGTGTGCATTCCGGTGCTCGAGCAGACCTCGGGCCTGCAATGGAAGCGCGACTTCTTCGTCGGCTACAGCCCCGAGCGCATTAACCCGGGCGACCGCGAGCACATGCTGACCAACGTGGTCAAGGTGGTGGCCGGCGACACGCCTGCCACGCTGGAAAAGGTGGCGCAGCTGTACGAACTGGTGGTCAAGCCGGGGGTGCACCGCTGCAGCAGCATCAAGGCGGCCGAGGCGTGCAAAGTCATCGAGAACACCCAGCGCGACCTGAACATCGCGCTGATGAACGAACTGGCCATCATCTTCGACAAGGTCGGCATCGACACCAGCGAGGTGCTCGAAGCTGCCGGCACGAAGTGGAACTTCCTCAAGTTCAAGCCCGGGCTGGTGGGCGGGCATTGCATCGGCGTCGACCCGTACTACCTGACCCACAAGGCCGAGATGCTGGGCTACCACCCGCAGGTGATCCTGGCGGGGCGGCGCATCAACGACGGCATGGGCAAGTACATCGCCGAGCAGACCATCAAGCAGATGATTGCCAGCGGCAGCTACATCAAGGGCGCCCGTGTCAACGTGCTCGGGCTGACCTTCAAGGAGAACTGTGCCGACCTGCGCAACAGCAAGGTGGTCGACATCATCAACGAGCTGAAGAGCTACGGTGCCGAGGTCTTCGTGCACGACCCGGAGGCCGATGCCGACGAAGCCATGCACGAGTACGGCGTTCGCCTTCTGCCGTGGGACGACCTGCCGCGCGCCGACGCCATCGTGGCGGCGGTGTCGCACAAGCAATACCAACGGCTCAGCGCCGACGAGATCGGCCGCAAGGTGATCAAGGGTGGCTGCTTCATCGATGTGAAGGCCGGCTTCAGCGAGAGCTCGCTCGCCGCGACCGGGCTGCGGGTCTGGCGCCTCTGACAGCGGGACAAGGGCAGCGCACCGGCGCTGCCTCGCTGGCAAGTCGCGTTGCTCGCGTCAGCTTGCCGCGAGCAGCCCGCTGAGTCGCGCCCGATCCTTGGGCGCGATGGCTTTCATCAGGTCCGATACAAACGTGTCCTGCAGCTCGAAGGCATGGCTCGGCGCGTCGTCCAACGAAGACACGCGAAACAGCAATCCGTCGGGCACTTGACCCGTCAGCCCCAGACGAATCTCCACCATGCGCTGCTGCAACTTGCCCTTGACCGCGGTATTGCCCACCGTAAACCAGTAGGTCACGGGTTCTTTGCGCTGACCCAGGCTCGTGCTCAGCCGGCGGGCAGCGATGTGGCCGAAAGGCGTAACGACATCGGCCTCCGTGTTGGCGTGGACCGTGAAGCCCTGGGACGGATAGCAAACCTCCGGCTTGTGGGCTTGCAAGGCGCCGCGCTGATCATCGCCGTAGGCCAGCGACAGCATGACTCGGTATCCCGCCGAGTTCACGTAGGTGCGGGTCAGGATCTGGCTGTAGATCTTGTCGAGCAGCTCTTTGGTCTGTGGGTTGATCACTTGCGTGACGGCAGGCTGCTCCCGCCAATCACCGAACTGCTTGGGCACGACCTCTTCCAGCACGTAGCGCGGACCGCCGGCCCCCACCTTCGTGGTCGGCCTCGAGACGATGCCGGCAATCGCGGAGAACGCCATCAACAAAGCCAGCGTGGATGCAATTCGAATGGCGCTCATCAGGTCTCGGGCTTGGTCGGCGGCATGCATTGTACAAACCGCCGCTGCAAGCGCGATGCAGCTCGACGCTCGACCACCACCGCCGCTAGTTGATCGTCTTGCTCAACTCTGCCGAGGCCTGGCTCTCGTTGTTGTTCGTGTCGAAAGCCTTGAGGACCATGTAGTAGGTGCTCGGAGGCAGGTTTTCGATCGTATAGCGGGTGGCGATCGGGCTACTGATCGTGATGACTTGCGAGTAGCTTCCGCTGGCCGTTCCGTAATAAATGCGGAACCCGGCGAGGTCGGTCAAGGTGCTCCCGTCGGCGTTGGTTTGCGGCGCGACCCAAGCAAGGCTGATTGACCCGGTGCTCGGTGCCGGCGCCGCGGCGGGTGTGCCGTCGACCGGTGCCGACGCCTCGCCAAGGCTGTTCCCGCCGCCGCACCCTGCCACCATGGCCATTGCGACAAGGGAGACGCAAAGGCTCAGCCTGAATTTCTTCCTGGGACTCTTGGCCATCGCTTCTTGACAGTTATTCCTTGTGCGCGATGCCCGAGTTTGGTGGACAGTCGACGCCGCCGAGGGCACTGAACGAAAACCGAGGGCGGAGCCTGGCGGACCCAGCCGCCACGTCTCAGCGGCCCGACTCTCGGTCTTCCCAACGGCGGCAATTTTCCGTTGTCTTCTGCAAGAACGGCCTCACCCGCATGGCCCGGTTGTAACAGGATGAGACGGGCAACGCGAACCATGGTCGTCAGTCGCCACCTCAATACGCGCCGGGCGGGGGGACATAGTTCTTGCGACGCTTTTGAACGGCGATCACGGCCTTGCCCAACGGCGCTTTGAGAATGTCGCGCCAGGCCGACTTGCCCGGTGGCGTCGGGGTGAAACCGAAGCGACGCAACAGACGGTTGACCTGGTGCACCAGCGCGTGTCGACGCGTGACGCTGGTGTAGAAATTCACACCGATGGAAATCGACACGCCGTCACCCGGCACGACCCAGTTGGTGGTGGTCTTCGTCATGTGCGGCGTGGTCGCCGGGAAGTACAGCCCGTCACCGGGTCCGCTGTCGAACTCCTGGCCGCGGGCGCGGTGCTCGTCCTTGAGCCGCACACGGTCCAGGGATCGGAAGACGATGAAGCTCTCGACGTCTTCCGCCGAGACGACGTCGCGGTCATTGCAGTCCCAGACCGTGATCGTCTTGCGGCCCTTGACCTGAAGCCAGAAGTTGTTTTCACGGTCGATGTGGAACGGCGTCACCGACGGCGGCGCAGAGATGAAGATGAAGCCGGTGATCATGATGATCTCGGGCTGTTCGGGTTCGACCAGGGGCCGGACCGTGTTGATCACTTCTTCCAGGAATGCGCGATACCTTGGAATCGTCTCGACGTTGTACAGCGCGATCCAGGAGCCCGACTCTTCGATGCGTCGAAACACCTCGTCGATGCCCCGCCCGTCGAAGCTGGTCGGCTCATGAAGGAACTCCGACGTTTGCGTGGTGCCGGGGACGATGAAGCGGCACAGGTCGGCAGGCAGCAACTCATGCGCCAACTCGGCCAATTGCGGCAACTGCATCAGCGGGTG
>JBGQEX010000081.1:0-17802 GCA_041496605.1 Piscinibacter sp. | reverse complement strand
TTGCCGGCGCTCGACGCGAGCGATCCCAATGCTTCACCAAGTACGTTCACCGGCGCGCTGGTGATCGTGGCCAGGGTCCGCGACAACGGCAGGCCGGCTTCCTCGCCCCACAGCAGCGCCAGACTGAGCAACAGCTCGAGCCCGGTGGCGCCCGGCTCGGCCTCGGCAAAGGGCAGGTTCTTGGCGTCTTCGTCGACCGGAGTGTGGTCGCTCACCAGCGCGTCGATCGTGCCGTCGACCAGACCGGCACGGATCGCGTCGCGGTCGCGCTGCTGGCGCAGCGGCGGCGTCAGGCGCATCGCGGAATTGAAGTAGCCGATGTCCACGTCGGTCAGGTGCAGGTGGTTCACGCTCACGTCGCAGGTGATCGGCAAGCGCTCCGCCTTGGCGCGGCGCATCAGCTCGATGCCGGCGGCGCTGCTGAGCCGGCACAGGTGAACGCGCGCGCCGGTGTCGCGAACCAGCTCGAAGATGGTGTTGAGTGCGATGGTTTCGGCGATGGCCGGCACGCCCGACAGGCCCAATCGGGTCGCCAGCGCGCCCTTGGCCGCCACGCCATTGCCGAGGTACGCGTCCTGCGGGCGCAACCAGGTCGTGTAGCCGAAGGTGGCCGCGTATTGCAGCGCGCGATGCAGCACCAGCGTGTCTTTCACCGGCACCTCCGCCTGGCTGAATCCGACGCAGCCCGCCTCGGTCAACTCGGCCATTTCGGTCAGCACTTCGCCGCCCAGGCCACGCGTCAGCGCGCCCAAGGGGTACAGGTGGGCCTGGTTGAGGATGCGCGCACGAAACTTCAGCATCTCGACGAGGCCGGGTTCGTCGAGCGGCGGATCGGTGTCGGGCAGGCACACCAGGCTCGTTACGCCACCGGCGACGGCCGCGGCCATTTCGCTTTCCAGCGTGCCTTCGTGTTCATGCCCCGGTTCGCGCAGGCGCGCCGCAAGCTCGACCAGCCCCGGTGCGACCACGAGGCCGCTGGCGTCGATGCTGCGGTTGGCATGGAAATCGGCGCTGACCCTGCCGAGCGAGACGATGCGGCCGGCGGCGATCGCCACGTCACCGATCTCGTCACGCCCCGTCGCGGGGTCGATGAGCCGGCCGTTCTGGATGAGGATCTTCATGCGTTGGAGGCTTCCCTAGGCCACGTTTCCGGCGATCGTCGACATCACCGCCATGCGCACCGCGATGCCGAAGGTCACCTGCGGCAAGATGACACTCTGTTTTCCGTCAGCCACACTGGAATCGATTTCGACGCCGCGGTTGATCGGCCCGGGGTGCATCACGATCGCATCGGGCTTGGCCAGCGCGAGCTTCTCCTCGGTCAGGCCGTAGTTCTTGAAGAACTCGCCGGCGCTGGGCAGCATCGCGCCGCTCATGCGCTCGTTCTGCAACCGCAGCATGATGACCACGTCGGCGCCGCGGATGCCTTCGACCATGTCGTGGCACACCCGCACGCCCATCTCTTTGATGTCACCGGGCACCAGCGTCTTCGGCCCGACAGCGCGCACCTCGGGCACACCGAGCGTGGTCAGCGCATGGATGTCTGAGCGCGCGACGCGCGAGTGCACGATGTCGCCGACGATGGCCACCGTGAGCTGAGTAAAGTCCTGCTTGTAGTGGCGGATGGTGTACATGTCGAGCAGGCCCTGCGTCGGGTGGGCGTGCCGGCCGTCGCCAGCGTTCACGACGTGCACATGCGGCGCGCAATGCTGCGCGATCAGGTAGGGCGCGCCGCTCTCGCTGTGGCGCACGACGAACATGTCGGCATGCATCGCCGACAGGTTGGCAATGGTGTCGAGCAGGCTTTCGCCCTTGGCGGTGCTGGACCTCGCGATGTCGAGGTTGATGACGTCGGCACTCAGCCGCTTGGCCGCGATCTCGAATGTCGTGCGCGTGCGGGTGCTGTTCTCGAAGAAGAGGTTGAACACGCTCTTGCCGCGCAGCAACGGCACCTTCTTCACTTCGCGGTCGTTGACGCTGAGGAAGCTGCCGGCCGTGTCGAGCAACTGATGAATGACCGCGCGCGGCAGTCCTTCGATCGACAGCAGGTGGATCAGCTCGCCGTGCTGATTGAGTTGGGGGTTGCGGCGCGAAAGCATCAAACGCCCTCCTCGATGTCGAATGTGAAGCGGCCGGCGTCGTCGCGCGCCAGCGAGAGCCGTTGCCCGGCTGGCAGTGCGATGCGCGCGGCCGAGTAGACCGCCTGGATCGGCAGCTCGCGCCCGCCGCGATCCACCAACACGGCCAGCGTCACGCTGGCCGGGCGGCCGAAGTCGAACAGTTCGTTGATCACTGCGCGCACCGTGCGCCCGGTGTAGAGCACATCGTCGATCAGCAGGATGTCGCGGCCCTCCACCTCGAACGGCAGCCGCGTGTGGTCGGCGCCTGCCGTGAGGCCACGCGAGCCGAAATCGTCGCGGTGCAGCGCGCTCGAGATCACGCCATGCTCGCCGGCGAGCTTCAGATCGCGCTGCAGTCGTTCGGCCAGCCAGGCGCCGCCGGACCAGATGCCCACCAGGGCGGTCTGCGGCCGCAACAGGTTGCGCACGCCCGCCGCGAGGTCGCCGTACAGCGCTTCGGCGTTGAGGTGTAAGGTGCTCATGACAAGGCTCTCAGAAACTGCTCGAGGATGATGGCCGCCGACGCTGCGTCCACGTCGGCCGCGCCCATCGCATGGGCCTCGGTGGTCGTGTAGCGTTCGTCCACCTCGTGCACCGGCAGGCCGAAGCGGCCGTGCAGTTGGCGGGCGAATCGTTTGGCGCGCTCGGTATTGTCGTGCGCTGCGCCGTCGGGATGGAAGGGCACGCCCACCACCAGGGCATCGGGCTGCCATTCGGCGATCAGCCTGGCGATCTGGTCGAAGCGGGCGGCGGCGGGCCCGGCAATGGTTCGCAGCGGCTGCGCAGTGTGCGTGATGGTGTTGCCGGTGGCCACACCGACGCGTTGCGTGCCGAAATCGAAGGCGAGAAACGAACGGTGCGCTGGACTGGACACGGCGCGCGACGCGCTCATGCGTGCCCCGCCTCCTGGCTCAACATCCGCGCATCGATGCCCAGCAGCGACAAGGCCTTGTCGTAGCGCTGCTCGACCGGCGTGTCGAAAATGATCTCCGGCGCCGCGCTGACGTTGATCCAGCTGTTGCGGCTCATTTCGTCTTCGAGCTGCCCTGCGCCCCAGCCGCTGTAGCCCAGCGTGACCAGTACCTTCTTCGGACCGACGCCCTGCGCAAGCGCCTCCAGAACGTCCTTGCTGGTGGTCATTTCCAGCCCGCCGGGTATCTGCAGTGACGAGTTGTAGTGCGCGCCGTCGCCGCCCAGGCGCTCGTGCAACACGAATCCGCGCTCGGTCTGCACCGGCCCGCCGAAGTAGACCGGCGCCTCGGCCAGGTCATCGCGTTCGAGCGTGAGCTCGACCTTTTCGAACAGGTTCTTCAGCTTGATGTCGATGGGCTTGTTGATGACCAGCCCGAGCGCGCCCTTCTCGGTGTGCTCGCACATGTAGATCACGCTGCCGGCGAAGGTGTCGCCCGCCATGCCGGGCATGGCGATCAGAAACTGGTTGGTGAGGTTGATGTTGCCCGCGGCCATGCGCGCATTTTATTCCTGCGGCGCCGCGTCGGGTTGCTGCATACCCCGACGGGTCAATCAGCCGTGCGGACGGGGCTTCGGCCAGCGATCAGAACAGTTCGACGTCGCCGACCTTTTCGCTGTCGTCGAGTTCGCCGCGCTTCACCAGCTCGGCGTGGCTTTGCACCTGGTTGCGCCCGTGGCTCTTGGCGTGGTAGACCGCCCGGTCGGCGCGTTCGATGGCCGAGCTGGGCGAGTCGCCCGGCTTGACCTCGCTGAATCCCACGCTCACGGTGATGCGGCCGACCTGCGGGAATGCGTAGCCCTCGGTGTTCACGCGCAGGCGCTCGAACGCGTGCGATGCATCCGTCTCGGAATCACAGCGCATCAGCACCACGAACTCTTCGCCGCCGAAGCGGTACAGCCGATCGTGAAAGCGGAAGCTGCTGCGCATCAGGCGCGACAACAGCAGCAGCACCTCGTCACCGATGAGGTGCCCGTAGGTGTCGTTCACCGCCTTGAAGTGATCGATGTCGATCATGCCCAGCCAGTGCCGGCTGCCCGGGCCGGCCGCGCGACGCGCGTCGCCGCTGGCGCCGTGGGCCAGGATCGTCGATGAGACCTTGAGGAAGCTCTCGTCGAAGGTCTTGCGATTGAGCAGCCCGGTCAGCGTGTCGCGCTCGCTGTAGTCGAGCAGACCCTGGAAGTTGCGATAGATGCGCAGGATGCTGCACACCATGCGCTGCGCCTCGGTGTTCAGTGGTCCATCGGTTTCCAGCTCGAGCACGCCGGCGACTTCGCGATCGGTGGCCAGCGGGAACACGCTCAGGCCACGATCGCCGAACGACGCCACCACCGTGCGGCCGGTCAGCGCTTCGCAGCGTTCGGGGTGATCGGTGAGCACCGGCAGGCTTTCGAGTTCGACCCATGCCGGATCGGCCGTGGCGACCACGTCGTTCTCGCAGAGCCGCGCACGCGTCAGCCAACGCTGGTTGCCACCTTCGCCGACGGTGCGGTAGATGGCCACCGAACGCGGACGCAAGAGATCGCGGAACGCACCCGCCAACGTGACATCGAGAACATCGCGATCGCGAAAGCCGGTCAGCTCAGCAAGGTGATCGACGAGCTTCGACATGGTGCGGGCGCTTCAGCGGCCTCAGGTGGTCGCCTCTTGTGCAGTGTAGCGCCCGATCAGTGCGAGCAGGTCTTCCTCGGAATAGGGCTTGCCGAGATAGTGATCGACCCCGAGTTCGGCCGCGTAGTCACGGTGTTTCTGAGCGATGCGCGAGGTGATCATGATCACCGGCAGATCGCGCAACCGGGCGTCGCCGCGGATGTTGCGCACCAGGTCGAAGCCGTCCATGCGCGGCATCTCGATGTCGCTGAGCACGATCTGCGGCTTCTCTTCGGCCAGCCGCTCCAGCGCGTCCAGGCCGTCCTTGGCCAGCGCCACGCGGTAGCCCTCGCGCACCAGCAGGCGCTGCGTGACTCGGCGAACGGTGAGCGAATCGTCGACCACCAGCACCAGCGGCGCAGCCCGCGCGGCGTCTTCGCCGTAGATTGGCTGCACCACCTCGGGGATCGGCGCATGCAGTGCCGCCTGCGTCGCCGCGCGCGCCTGCGCGCCGTACAGCGTGGCCAATGCCACCGGGTTGTAGATCAGCGCCACCGAGCCTGAGGCCAGCAAGGTCATGCCGGCCAGGCCGGGCATGCGCGACAGCTGCGGGCCGAGGTTCTTGACCACGACTTCCTGGTTCCCGAGCACTTCGTCGACGTGAACCGCAATGCGCTGTTGTGCGCTGCGGATGATCACCACCTGGCGCGTGCGCGAGGCGACCTCGGCGCTGCGCGGGCTCTGCTGCAACAGCGACCCGAGCCAGAAGAACGGTACGGTGCGGTCACCCAGCGAGAAGCTGCCGCTGTGGTACGCATGTTCGATCTCGTCGACCTTGGCGCGGCGCACGACTTCCACCAGCGTCGACGGGACCGCCACCGTGGTGGTGCCGATGCGCATCATCACCACCTGCGTGACGGCGGTGGTCAGCGGCAGCACGAGCTTGAAACTGGTGCCCTGACCGAAGGCAGTTGCCGTCTCGATGCGACCGCCCATCGCGTTCACTTCGGCGCGCACCACGTCCATGCCGATGCCGCGCCCGGCCAGCTCGGTCACCTTGTCTGCAGTGGAGAAGCCCGAAGTGAAGATCAGGTTCGCCAGCTCGCCGTCGGTGTGCTGCTGGTTCGCGTCGAGCAAACCCATCGCGACGCCCTTGTCGCGGATGCGGTCGAGGTTGAGGCCGGCACCGTCGTCACGGAACTCGACGCCGACTTCGTTGCCCTCGTGGCTCAGCGAGACGACGATGGCCCCGGTCGGATCCTTGCCGGCGGCGCTGCGCGCGTCGGGCGCCTCGATGCCGTGCGTCACGCTGTTGCGCAGCAGGTGTTCGAATGCGCCGGTCATGCGATCCAGCACGCCGCGGTCGACTTCGATCGAGCCGCCGATGATGTCCAGCCGCACGTGCTTGCCGGTTTCCTTGGCCGCTTGCCGCACCACGCGGTAGAGGCGGTCCGATTGGCTCTCGAACTCCACCATGCGGGTGCGCAGCAGATCGTCCTGCAGGTCACGCGTCAGGCGCGCCTGGGCGGCGAGTTCGTCTTCAGTGGTTTCCAGCGTGCGCTGCAGCGTGCGCTGCACCGTGGCCACGTCGTTGACCGACTCGGCCATCATGCGCGTGAGTTCCTGGAAGCGCGTGAAACGGTCGAACTCCAGCGGGTCGAACGACTGCGCCAGCGCCTTGGCGGCTTCCAGGCGCGAACTCATTTGCGTTTCGGCCTGCAGTTCGATGTCGCGCAGTTGCCCGCGCAAGCGCTCCAGGTTGTCGGTCAGGTCGGTCAGCGAGCCCTTGATCTGGCCCACTTCGACCTCGATGCGCGAGCGTGTGATGCTGACCTCGCCGGCCTGGTTGACCAGCCGGTCCAGCAGCGGCGCACGCACGCGAACCGCCGATTGCGACGCGGCCGCGCGGTCGACCGCCACGCGCGGCACCGCGGCGTGGCCGCTGAAGCGCGCCCAGTCGATCTCCGGTACGTTCACCGCGGCGAGCGCTTCGGCTGATCGCGCCGTCGGCGCCGCGGGCGCCACAGCGGGTGCCGCGATCACTTCGTCGGCCACCGGCACTTCCGGTGCGCCGGCCGGCGCCGCGGCGGCAATCGGCTCAGCCGGTGCAGCCACTTCGACGACCAACGCCGACGGAGGCTCGGCCTGCGGCAAGCGGCTCACCGCCTGCTCGACCGTCGCCACCGCCTCGGCATAGGCTTGTGCGTCGCGCGAACGCAGTGCCTCGAAGGTGTGCGTCAGCGCGTCGGAGCGATGGTGCAGCGCCTCGACGTCGGCGGCACTCGGCTCCTCCTGCGCGAGCAGCTGCTCGATGCGGGTCTCCAGGCGGTGCGCCATCTCGCCCAGGCGCATCGCGCCGGCAAGGCGGGCGCCGCCCTTGAGCGTGTGCAGCGTACGCATGCAGGCCGACGCCAGGCTGGTGTCCGTCGGGCGACGTGCCCAGTCGCGCACCTGTCCGGCCAGTTTCGGCAGCAGGTCCTGAGCTTCTTCCTCGAAGATCGGGAACAGCTCGACGTCGACCGCATCGACGGCATCGATGTCGTTGTCGACCTCATCGTCGTTGCCCGCATCGCCGCCGTGCGGCGCGGCCGCGCGCGCGGCATTGGCCGGCAACGCGGTGAATGGCTTGAATTCAGCCAGACCGAGGGGGTTGAAACCGGTGTCCGCGCCGAATCCGGTGTCGATGCCGCCGGGGCGTGTGGGCCGCACCTCGGTGAGCGGGCTCGGCTGCGTGTCCATCACCAGGGCGGCGGGCGCTTCGTCGACCGGCTCGGCAGCCGGCGCGGGGACCGCCGCGATCGGCGGCGTCTCGACGACCTCGATAGTCGGCGGCACCGGCACGTGGGCTGTTTCAGGCGCGCTGTCGCTCAATTCGTCGGCGGCAGTCAGCGCGTCGAGCCTGCGTGCCGAGCTCACCTCATGATCGGCAAGCCGCTGCATCAGTTCGCTCGGCGGCTCCTTGAGGAATCCGGCGGCAAACTGGTGCAGCAAGCGACGGATCTCTTCGGCGCTCTCGACGAACAGCCGTCCTTCGTCCGAGGTGCCATGGCCGATCGCCTGGGTGCGCGTCAACGCGTGCTCGAGCATGCGCGCGAGCTGCGACAGGTCGGAAAAGCCGACCGTGGCCGAACTGCCGGCCAGCGAGTGCGCCAGCGCAATGGACGTCTCGCCGACCGGGCGATGCAGCTCCATCGCCCACTCGGCGACTTCGGTGGTGAGCCGGCGCGACAACTCGTCGGCCTCGTTCAAGAAGATGTTGAACAGCGGAATGCCGATGCGCAGCGGGCCGACGACCTTGACCTGCTCGTCTTCGGCGAATGCCGCGGCTTCGGCCGGCGTCGCGACGACGCCCTGATCGCTCGGCGGTTCCGTCGAAGCGGCCGGCGAAGACGGCTGCAGGTTCTCGATGACCGGCGTGGCAAGGAACGAATCGTCGCCGAGGTCGAGGTCGATCAATTCGATCGCTTCGCCTTGCGCTACCCGCTCCAGCGCGACGTCGGCGTGGCTGTCGAGCACCGCAGGCGTCGTCACGACCGTATCGAAGGGATCGAACATTGAGCGCACGCCGGCGTCGACGTGCGGCTCATGCTCTGCAAGTGCCGCGGGGGCATCGAACGCAGCATCGAGCTTCGACAGGTCGAGCTCGAACGATGGCACGGCCGGCGCCGGACTGGCGCCGCCTCGCGCACTCTTGGGTGCAGCGGCCAACTCGAGATCGAGCGCGCTGGGCAAGTCGGGCGGGAACGCCAAGGCGATCGGTTCGACGATCTGCGGCTGGGCGGAAAATTCGTGCACCTCGGGCAACGCGCCCATCTCGGGCAGGCTCGGCAACTGCGGTGCGGGCACGGCTGCCGGCGCGGGCGACGCGGGCTCGCGCAAGGCCAACGCCGCCGCCTCGACGCTGGCCGCGTCACGACCGGCATCGCGCCGCGCGGCAATGTCGTCGATCCAGCTGCCGAGGTGGTCGAGCGACCAGCGGGTGAAATCGAGCAGCGGCGCGTCGGCAGGTTGCTGGTCGGCCAGGCGGGTGTTGTAGAGCTGTTCGCAGGCCCACGCCGCATCGCCGAACTTCTTCAGCCCGACCATGCGCGAGCTGCCTTTGAGCGTGTGGAACGCGCGCCGCACGGTCGTCAGCTGCTCGAGGTCGTTGCTGGCGCTGGACAGCTCGGCGCAGGCCGTGCGCGCGGCTTGCAGGACTTCGCGCGCTTCCTCGAGGAAGATCTCGCGCATCTCATCGTCTTCGGCCAAGTCGGTGCCGCCTGCGGCGGCGGGCGCCGCCGGTGGCGCGGGGCGCACGGCGGCCGGCTCGGGCTCCAGCCCCATCGGCTCGGACGCCGTCGTGACGAAGTCGACCAGCGCCTCGGACAGCTGCCCGCGCGCCGACACCACGCCGGCGTCGTCGTGCGCGCTCTCGATGGCCGCCTGCGCCTGCGACACCGTGGCGACCAAGGACCGTTGGTCGGCGGCCTCGGCTTCATGCGACAGGCGCTCGAGGTCGCGTGAGACTTCTTCAACCGACACGTCGTCGCGCACGGCGCTGAACGCGAGCATCTGCGCCTGTTCGATCAGGCGTGGCTCGACCGCCGGCGGTGGCGCCGCCGCATGGCCGGACGCCGGACGTTGCGCGCTGCGCCCCATCAGCGGGCTGAGCGTGCCTTCGCGAGCGTCGTAGACGAACAGCGACTTGGCCAGCTGCGGCTGCACGCTGAGCATGTCGATCAGGAAGCCCAAGGCACCCAGATTGCCGGCCAGTCGATCGAACACGCCGGCTTGCGCGACACGGGCCGGATCGACCTCGGTGGAGGCCAGGCCGTCGACTTCGTCGCGCATGCGCAGCAGCGCCGCGGCGGCTTGGTCCATGCCCAGCACCGACAGCACCCCGCGCATCGCCGACAACTGGTTCGGCACCGGGATCAGCACATTGCGATCGGCCGGGTTGCGGAAGAACTGGTCGATCAGCTTCTCGGCCTCGGACAGCGAGGCGCGCAGTTCCTGCACCACGCTGCCCATGGTCTGGCGGTCGGAAACGCGCCGGTACAGCTCCTCCATCCAGCCTTCGAGCGGCGCCGGCGTCGCGCCCTGGCGCACGGCCGCGATGCGATCGGCGAGTCGACGCACGCGCGCGCCCAGCTCGGGGTGATCGAAGTCGGCATCTTCCAGCGAGGCCTCGATGTAGAGCAAGCTGGTGGCGACTTCCATCGCGAGCGGCGCGCCCGGTGCGGCTCCGCCCTGCTGGGCCAGTGCCACGGCCTGTTGCAGTTCGCCAGCCATCGAATCACCCGACGGGAACAGGCGTTTGAGCGACTCGCCGACGAGCGAGAACTGCTCGGCCAGCCCGCTCATGCGATGCAATTCACCGCCGGCCACCGCCGACCATGATTCCTTGGCTGCCGACACGCGCTTGCGCGCCTGGGCGATCCAGGCCGGGTCGAAGCGGCCGAGCGCACTCACCGCGTAGTCGACCGGCGTGTGGCGGGCCAGGCCGTACGCCTGGCGCACCGCGGCCAGGCGCGGCGCCTTGCGGCCGTCGCCCGGCGATGCAGCTTGGGCGCAGAAGAACAGCAGGTCCTGCGCCAGGCGCTCGGACACGTCGATCTCGCCGCGTTCGATGATGCGCAATTGCGCCAGCAGGCGTGCCGCCACGCGCTTGACGAAGACGTCGGACTGCAACAAGCCCTGCGTCTGCGCCTCGAACACCGCTGCGGCGAGTTTCCACAGCGTGGCGATGTGCAGATGATCGGTCCCGGCGCCGAGACCGGCGCAGATGTCGCTCATGCGCGAAGCAGCGGCCGCGGTTGGCCGGCGCATCAGCACGAGCATCTGCTGCTCCATCGCAAGCCGCGTGGCCGCGTCGGGCTTGCGCGCCGACGCATGGGGACCGGCGTCGGGCAGGTCGCGCCAGCGCCAGTCGACGGCCCACAGGTCGGCCGGGTGCACGCGGTCGGCGCCAGCGGCTTCCTGCACGGCGCGGTACTGCGGGAACATCGACAGCGCCGACACCGTCTTGCCCGACAGCATGCGCGACAGGTAGTCGAGCAGCGCGAACGACGCGCGCTCGATGTCGTCGACGACCAGGCTGGTCAGCTTGTGCGGCTTGGCCACGTAGCGTTGCACGGCCGCTTCGCAGGCGCGCAACACCGCGGCGGCGGCCGGCAGGCCCACCAGCTCCAGCGCGCCGACACCCTGGTGGATTTGCTGGCGTGCAGTGCGCAGCACGGCCGGGTCGACAACGTCGACGTCGGAACCGGTCAGGGCCTCGGCTTCCTTGACGAAGCGGCGCAAGGCCTTGTGCGCCGCGTCAAGCGAGCGGCGCAGTTCCTCGTGCACCCAGGCGAGTGCACTCAGGTCGTCAGTGGTCTCGCCTGTGGCTTCGGTGTTGCGGGAGCTGTCCATCGGTGGCCTTGAGTCTGGGGTTGGCGCGAGGTCACTCGCTCACGCGCATCACTCGATCTTGAATCGCGCGACCGATTGCTTCAACTCCTCGGCCGTCTTGGACAGCTCGCGCACCATCTGCGCGGTCGAGCGCGTGCCTTCACCGGTCTGCTCGGTCACAGCGAAAATGTGCTGAATGTTGGCAGCCACGACGTTGGCCGATTCGGCTTCGCGCAGCGCCTGGTTCGAAATGTGCGCGATCAGGTCGGCGAGCTGGCGTGACACGCGGTCGATGTCGCCCAGCGCGGTACCGGCCGCGTCGCTCAGTCGTGTTCCTTCGACCACACCCTGCGTGGAGCGCTCCATGGCGGCCACCGCGTCTTGGGTGTCGGTCTGAATGGTCTTCACCAGCGCCGCGATCTGGCGCGTCGCGTCGCCGGAGCGTTCGGCCAGCCGCTGCACTTCTTCGGCGACCACCGAGAAGCCTCGGCCCGCCTCACCCGCCGACGCGGCCTGGATGGCGGCGTTCAGCGCCAGCACGTTGGTCTGCTCGGTAATGTCCGAAATCAGCTCGGTGATTTCGCCGATCTCCTGCGACGACTCGCCCAGCCGCTTGATGCGCTTGGAGGTTTCCTGGATCTGGTCACGGATCGAGTTCATGCCGCCGATGGTGTTCTGCACCGCCTTCAACCCGGTCTCGGCAGCGTCTCGCGACTGGCGCGCCACCTGCACCGTTTCCTGGGCTTGTGCCGACACGTCGTTGATTCGACCCGCCATCTGCAGCACCGACTCGCCGGTGTCGCGAATCTCGCGCAGCTGCTCGGTCGACGCCGCCAGCAGTTCGGTCGACGTGGCTTCCACCTGCTGCGTCGTTTCGGTCACCCGACCCACCGTGCCTTGCACCTGCGACACCAGCGTGCGCAGCTCTTCCACCGTGTAGTTCACCGAGTCGGCGATGGCGCCGGTGATGTCTTCCGTCACCGTGGCCTGTTGCGTCAGATCGCCTTCGGCCACCGTCTGCAGTTCGTTCATCAATCGCAAAATGGCCGCCTGGTTCGCATCGTTGACGCGCTTGGCTTCCTGCTCCTGCCGCTCGGCTTCGAGCCGCTGGTTTTCGGCCAAGGCCGCACGTTGGGCCTGGTCGCGCACATACAGCCGCAGGAAGCCGGCGCCGCCGGCGACCATCAACCCTGCCGTGAGCACCAGCATCACGAGCGTCAAGACGTTGAAGCCGGTCTCCTTGCCGAGGCGCTCCTGCACGACTTCCAGGCCTTTGCGAAGCGGCTCGCTGTCGGCAATGATCGCCGCCTGCGCTTCACGCGCGGACACCAGGCCCTGCAGGTTGCCGAGAATCGCGCCGGCTTGCGTGCGGGTCTCTTCGTACTGCTTGAGCAGCGCGACCAGGCGCTCCTTGGTCTGCGGGTCCTTGGTGCCCGGCAGGCGCAGCTCCTGATTGCCGTCGGACAGGCCTTGGGCGATTTCACGGAACGAGTTCAAGTCCTTGCCGAGCAGGAACACCGCCTCGGGGCTCACGCCTTCCATGGTCAGGAATTCGTTGGCGCTCTTGCCGATACGCTGCGTCAACATCACCAGCTGGCCGACCGCCGACAGTTCGGCCGGCGAGGCCTCTTGCTGCAGCTTCAGCGACGAGATGGTCTCGGCGGTTTCGAGCAGGTCGGACGACTGGCGGTTGATGGCGCGCAGCGCCTCGCCGACCTGCGTCAGGATCTTCTGCTGCGCGATCACGGTATTGGCGTTCTTCTCGGCGCGGTCGACCAGCGGCAGCATCGGATCCAACGCGTCCTGCACCGCCGCCGGTGCCGCAGCGAGGTCGCCCTCGCCGGTCTTCAGGCCGCGCACGTTCCTCGCCAGCACTTCGGTACTTTCACGCACCTCCGGGAATGCCTGCGGGCTGCCGATCAAAGCCTGCGACACCGACTTGGCCAGTCGCTGCGACTGCATCAGCGCCTGACCGCTGGCGCCTACCTGGGCCGCGCCCTTGTTCGCCGCGTTCAGCGAAAAGGCGGTCATCGCAACGAGGCCGATCAGGCCGACCAGCACCAGTCCACCCAGAATGCGTTGCTGCTCGCCGAGCGGGCGCTTGCCGATCAGCGGCAAGCCGCTTCCTGCAGCCGCCGCGGCAGCGGCGTCGCCGCCCTGGATGCGCGTCTCGCTGAAGTCGGCCATTTCCGACGGCGACGCCTCGGAGATGATCGACGAATCGTCGTCCGCCGCATGCTGAACCGTCGACATGTCGAGCGTCAGCGTGCCCGTTCCATCGAGCCCGTGCGACACGCCCCCCGGCTGGGTGAACCCCTCATCGAACGGCACATCCTGGTGGGCAACGTCAGCACCGGCGGACGGGCCGCGGTCCTGGCCCCAACTCTTCATTTTGTTCAGGAAGCTCATATTGTCCTCGTTCGGTCTCGTGTCCGTGGGTTCGGCCGGGAGAGCCGGCACTTCATACAACCGATTGTTCGATCAACGGCCTGATCCGTCAGCCGACAATGCCCAGAAAGGCCTCGTCGCCCGCCAGCGCGGCCAGATTCAATTCCTGCCACAGCCGTCCGCCTTCGTCGCGATAGCGTGCGCCCGCGAAATGCGGGCGGGTGGCCGTGTCGTCGTCGCGTTCGGGCGTCAGTTGGGCTTCGCTGCGCAAGCCCGCCAGCCGGTCCACCAGCAGCGCGCAATTGAGTTCCAGCGTGCCGTTGAACGCCACCAGCCGAGCCTGATCGCGCTGCACTTCGCCCGACTTCACGCCGAGAAACCCGGCCAGGTCGACGACGCCGTGCAAATGGCCGCGCAGGTTGGACACGCCGAGAAACCACGAATGCGTGTGCGGCACCGACAACACCGGTGACATGGCGAAGATCTCGCCCGCTTCCTTCAGCGGGAACAGAAAGCCGCGTGAGCTGCACTCGACGGCCAGCCAGGACTTGCCGCGCTCCTGCGTGCGCGCCGCCTGCAGCCGTTCTGCCAGCCGGCTCTGAAGTTCACGCAGTGCTTCCTTGTTGGCCATCGGAGAACAGTTCGCTTCGCTGGAGAGACGGTGGATTGGCGTGCAGCGGCGTCAGTCGAAAGCGCGGATCTTGGCGACCAGCTCGTCGGCGTCGACCGGCTTGACGATGTAGTCGCGTGCGCCTTGGCGCATGCCCCAGACCTTGTCGGTTTCCTGGTTCTTGCTTGTGCACATGATCACCGGCACGTTCTGGAAGCGCGTGTCGCGGGTGATGGCGCGGGTGAGCTGGAAGCCGTTCTGGCCGGGCATCACCACGTCCATCAGGATCAGGTCGGGCGTTTCCTCGCCGAGCCGGCGCATCGCCTCTTCGCCGTTCTCGGCGGTGCGGATGTTGTAGCCGCGCTTGCCGAGCAGCTCGGAAAGGTAGTGCAATTCGGTCTTGGAATCGTCCACCAACAGGATGTTCTTGATAGCCATGGGTCAGGTCCTCAAACTTCTCGATCGCGGAGTGTCACACGTCCATCACCCGGCGCGGTGCAACTGGGTTTGCGCAGCCGCAGATCACGTCGCCTCGTGTGGAATCAGTCACGCCGCGCGGCGGTGTTGCTCCACCGCCTGCAACAGCTGGTCCTTGGTAAAGGGCTTGGTCAGGTAGTCCTGCGAGCCCACCATGCGGCCGCGCGCCTTGTCGAACAGCCCGTCCTTGGACGACAGCATGATCACCGGCACGCTCGCGAATTTGGTGTTGCGCTTGATGATCGCGCAGGTCTGATAGCCATCAAGCCGCGGCATCAGGATGTCGCAGAAGATCAGGTCGGGCTGGTGGTCGTTGACCTTCGACAGCGCGTCGAACCCGTCTTCGGCGAGCAGCACCTCGTAGCCGCCTTGCTTCAGGAATATCTCCGCGCTGCGGCGGATGGTGTTGCTGTCATCGATGACCAGCACTTTCACGCTCGCGGCGCCAGTTGTGCCTTCATTGCTCACCGAGCATTCTCCTCAACGACTGCGTGATTCAGCGCCTGGCGCATCCGCACACTGGGGGTCAGATTTGCACCATTTCGAAGTCTTCCTTGCGCGCACCGCACTCTGGGCAAGTCCAATTCATCGGAACTGAATCCCAAGACGTGCCCGGCGCAATACCATGCTCCGGATCCCCGGCGGCCTCGTCATAAATCCATCCACAGATAAGGCACATCCAGGTTCGCGATTCAGTCACTTGAACAATCAGGCTTCACTACAATGGTGGCGAATTGTAGCGACGCGAAATGACAAAAAGCCAAGGGTTTGTAGGCACATACGCAACATACCTCACACTTTTCTAGAGGTTCGCCGCCGATTCCGCACAGCCTGTCCTCGCCCCGCGCCTGGCGCACTTCGAGCCCTTTTCCCATGACCGCAGACACCTCCACCGACGAGACCGGCACCGAGCCGATGCAGGACGCGCCGGCGCCCGCCTGCGTGATGACGTTCAACGCCACCGATGCCAGCGGCGCCGGCGGCGTGGCGGGTGACGTCGCGACGATCGCCGCGATGGGTGCGCATGCGCTTCCGGTGGTGACTTCGGTGGTGATGCGCGACACCGCAGAAGTGTTCGACCACCATGCGCTCGACCCCGACGTGGTGGTGGAGCAGGCGCGCAGCGTGCTCGAAGACGTGACCATCGCCGCCTGGAAGGTCGGCTTTCTCGGATCGGCCGAAGGCGTGAGCGCCGTCGCCGAAGTGCTGTCGGACTATCCCGACGTGCCGCTGGTGGCCTACATGCCCAACCTGTCGTGGCTCGAGGAAGACGAGCAGCAGGCCTATCTCGACGCCTTTCGCGAGCTGGTGCTGCCGCAGACCGAGGTGCTGGTCGGCAGCCACCAGACGCTGACCGACTTCCTGCTTCCCGACTGGGAAGGCGAGCGCCCGGCGTCGCCGCGCGAGCTGGCGGTGGCGGCAGCCGAACACGGTACGCGCTTCGTGCTGGTGACCAGCGTGCTGGTGCCGAGTTCGAAGACGCCCGACCAGTTCCTGGACAACGTGCTGGCGTCGCCGCAAGGCGCCATCACCGGCGAGAAGTTCGAACGCTTCGAGGTCAGCTTCGTCGGCGCCGGCGATACGCTGTCGGCCGCGTTGGCGGCCCTGCTGGCCGCGGGCAGCGAACTGCACACTGCCGTGGGCGAGTCGCTCGCGTTTCTCGACCAGGCGCTCGACGCGGGCTTTCGCCCGGGCATGGGCAACGTGATTCCCGATCGCTTCTTCTGGGCCCTGCCACCGGGCGACGAAGAGGAGGCCGGCACCGAAGGCGGGCCCGAAGAAGGCACCGCGCCGGGAACCCGACACATTCACTGACACGATGAGCAACCAAAGTCTCTTCGAACGCGCCCAGAAGGTCATCCCCGGCGGCGTGAATTCCCCGGTGCGCGCGTTCCGCGCGGTGGGCGGTACGCCACGCTTCATCGCACGCGCCGAAGGCGCATACCTGTTCGACGCGGAGGGTCGGCGCTACATCGACTACATCGGCTCCTGGGGCCCGATGATCCTCGGCCACGGACACCCGGCCGTGCTCGATGCGGTGCACCAGGCCGTGCGCGACGGCCTGTCATTCGGTGCGCCCACCGAGCGCGAAATCGAACTCGCCGAGGAGATTCTCAAACTGGTTCCGAGCATGGACCAGGTTCGGCTGGTCAGCTCCGGCACCGAGGCCGCGATGAGCGCGCTGCGGCTGGCGCGTGGTGCGACCGGGCGCGACAAGATCGTCAAGTTCGAAGGCTGCTACCACGGACACGCCGACGCCTTGCTCGTAAAGGCCGGTTCGGGCCTCGCCACCTTCGGCAACCCGACCAGCGCGGGCGTGCCGGCCGAGGTCGTTCAGCACACGCTGGTGCTCGAGTACAACAACATCAGCCAACTGGAACAGGCGTTCGCGTTGCATGGCCAGGGCATCGCCTGCGTGATGATCGAGCCGATCGCCGGCAACATGAACTTCGTGCGTGCCAGCGTGCCGTTCATGACGCGGTTGCGCGAGCTGTGCACGCAGTACGGCGCAATGCTGGTGTTCGACGAGGTGATGACCGGCTTTCGCGTGGCGCTCGGCGGCGCGCAAAGCCTTTATGCGCAGGCCATTCCCGGCTTCGAGCCGGACATGAGCGTGTTCGGCAAGGTCATCGGCGGGGGCATGCCGCTGGCGGCCTTCGGGGCCAAGCGCTCGGTGATGCAGCAGCTCGCGCCGCTCGGGCCGGTCTACCAGGCAGGCACCTTGTCGGGCAACCCGGTGGCAACCGCCTGCGGGCTCGCCACGCTGCGCGAAATCCAGAAGCCCGGCTTCTTCGATGCGCTGGCGCGCAGCACACGAACACTGGTCGACGGTTTGCTCGCCGCCGCGCGCGACGCCGGCGTGGCGATGGTCAGCGACAGCCAGGGCGGCATGTTCGGCTTCTTCTTCACACACTCTGTCGATGAAGGCCTGCCGCAGAACTACGGCACCGTGATGGCAACCGACAAAGAACGCTTCAACCGCTTCTTCCACGGCATGCTCGATCGCGGCGTGTACCTGGCGCCCGCGCTGTACGAGGCGGGATTCGTCAGCGCCGCCCACAGTGCCGAAGACATCGCAACGACGATCGCCGCGGCACGCAACGTGCTCCGCTGAGGGAACCGAGCCGCAACGCTGCGGCTCCTAGAATCTCCCTCCTATGCACATCCACATCCTCGGTATCTGCGGCACCTTCATGGGGGGCCTGGCCGCGCTCGCGCGTGAAGCCGGGCACCAGGTCACCGGCTGCGACGCCAACGTCTATCCGCCGATGAGC
>JBGQEX010000080.1:0-18151 GCA_041496605.1 Piscinibacter sp. | reverse complement strand
GCTTCTTCGCCAAACGTGCTCGCGGCTTGATGGCGCGCTACGCGATCACGCAGCGCATCGCCACGCCCAGGAAGCTCGAGAAGTTCGCCGTCGACGGCTATGCCTTCGAGGCGGCTATATCCGAGCCCGACCGCCTGGTGTTCCGCCGCAAGCTCGACGGCTGAGTCGGCGCCGCGGTGTGCTGGGCCACGTCGGCGGGAATCAGGTGCAGGTCGCTCGCGTCGGCGAAGTGGGCGAGCAGCGCGTCCACCACCACGCGCACCCGCGGTGCCAGGTACTGCCGGTGCGGGTAGTGCAGCACGATCTCGCGCGCGCCCGGGTCGTGTCGTTCGGGAAGCACCAGCTTGAGCCGGCCTGAGCGCAGGTAGGGCAGGGCGTGGTGCAGGCCCGCCTGGACGATGCCGGCGTGCGCCAGCGCCAGGTCGACCAGCGCCTCGGGGTCGCTGACCGACAGCGCGGCGCTGGGTGTGAACTCCACGCGCTTGCCGCCGGGGCGGATGAAGCGCCAAGGGCTGGGCGCCGCGCCGCCCGAAAAACGCACCACTGCGCAACGGTGGTTCGCCAGCTCGTCGACGCTGGCCGGCACGCCACGCTGCTTCAGGTACGCGGGGCTGGCCACCAGCACCACCGGCAGCCGGCAGATGCGGCGCGCGATCAGGCTGCTGTCTTCGATCATGCCGCCGCGAATGCCGATGTCGAAGCCTTCGGCCACCAGGTCTACGGGCCGGTTGTCCAGGTCCAGCTCGATCGACAGTTCGGGGTAGCGCGCGGTCAGCGCGGGCAACACCGGCAGCACCCAGCGTCGCCCGAACGCCGCGCCGACCGAGATGCGCACGCGGCCGGTCGGCGTGCGCGCGGCCTGCGAGACATCGGCCACCGCTTCGTCGAGCGCGCGCAGGGCCGCGCGTGCCTTGGCGAGAAAGCCCGCACCTTCGTCGGTCAGCGCGAGCCGGCGCGTGCTGCGGTTGAGCAGGCGCACGCCGAGCTGCTCTTCCAGGCGCGCCAGGCTCTTGCTGACCGCGGCCGGTGTCACGCCGAGCCGCTCGGCCGCGGCGGTCAGGCTGCCGCTGGTGGTGGTTTCGACGAACGCCAGCATGCCGTGCAGATGCTTCATGCCGAATTGTCAACCTGAATTCACGAATGTATCAACCAGTGTTGACTTTCGGTCGGCGTTCCGGCGGCCTAAATTCAACCCATCGGCAACGCCGGGCAACGGCACTCATCGCCACGAAGGGCACACATCATGAAGATCGGAATTCTGGGTTCGGGCGTGGTCGCGCAGACCTTGGCCGCGGGCTTTCTCAAACACGGCCATCAGGTGATGCTGGGCACCCGCACACCGGCCAAGCTGGCCGACTGGGCTGCGAAGAACCCGGCGGCCAAGGTCGGCAGCTTCGCCGATGCGGCGGCATTCGCCGAGCTGGCGGTGCTGGCGGCCAAGGGCACGGCCGCGCTGTCCGCGGTGCGCGAAGCGGGTGCGGGTCGGCTGGCCGGCAAGACGGTGATCGACGCCACCAACCCGATCGCCGATGCGCCGCCCACGCATGGTGTGCTGCAGTTCTTCACCGGCCCCAACGACTCGCTGCTGGAGCAGTTGCAGCGCGAATTCCCGGCTGTGAATTTCGTCAAGGCCTTCAACTCGGTGGGCAGCGCCTTCATGGTGAACCCGAATTTCGCAGGCGGCGCCGCGACCATGTTCATCTGCGGCAACGACGATGCGGCCAGAAAGGTCGTGCGCGGCATCGTCGAGAAGTTCGGTTGGGAGGCGGCCGACATGGGCCAGGCCGAAGCGGCGCGCGCGATCGAGCCGCTGTGCATGCTGTGGTGCATTCCCGGCCTGCTGCGCGGCGAATGGAGCCATGCCTTCAAGCTGGTCAAGCCAGCTTGAGCCTCCATCCGAGGCACGGAGGTCTCCCCGTGGGTGCGGTAGCAAAGCGACGCTGGGGGCCGACATCCCTTCCGGCAGAATTGCGGGATGAGTACACAGCAAATCACGCAGGAGCTGCGGCAGTGGATCATCGCGCAGGCGACTGCCGGCCAGGCGCCCGAGGCGGTGTTGAAGTCCATGCTCGCCAGCGGCTGGAACGAAGACGTGGCGGTGGCTGCACTCGAAGACACGCTGAACGGTTTTCTGGCAGGCCACGCCCAGGCCAACGGCCTGCCGCCACCGGTGGTGGTGCCGGAGCCCGTGTTGGTGGAGGGTGCGGTCGCACTGCAGGCCGGCGACCGCGAGGTGCAGGTGCTGGCCACGCTGCGCGGCCCGCGTGTCGTCGTTTTCGGCGGGCTGCTGTCGCATGACGAATGCGACGAGATGGTGGAGCTGGCGCGCACGCGGCTCACCCGTTCCGAAACGGTGCAGCTCGACACCGGTGGCAACGAAATCAACACGGCCCGCACCAGCGACGGCATGTTCTTCGCGCGCGAAGAGAACCCGCTGTGCACACGCATCGAGACGCGCATTGCCGCGCTGCTGAATTGGCCGCTGGAGAACGGCGAAGGCCTGCAGGTGCTGCGCTATCGCCCCGGCGCCGAGTACAAGCCGCACTACGACTACTTCGACCCTGCACAGCCCGGCACCGCGAACATCCTCAAGCGTGGTGGGCAGCGCGTCGCATCGGTCGTGATGTACCTGAACACGCCCGCCCGGGGCGGCGGCACCACGTTTCCCGACGTCAACCTGGAAGTCGGGCCCATCAAAGGCAACGCGGTGTTCTTCAGCTACGACCGCCCGCACCCGATGACGCGCACGCTGCATGGCGGAGCGCCGGTGCTCGAAGGCGAGAAGTGGGTCGCGACGAAGTGGTTGCGTGAAGGGCGCTTCGAGTGAGGGCCGAGCGCCGGGCCGCCCCCAAGCCGGCCCGCATCCCCTCGGGGGATCGACCACCGTACGCGGCGGGCGAGGGGCTCCATTGAGCGATAGCCTGCCGTTGGAGGGGATCCGCGTCCTCGATCTCACTCGCTTGCTGCCCGGCCCGCTGGCGACCCGGCGCCTCGTCGAGTGGGGCGCCGAAGTCATCAAGATCGAAGGGCCGGCCGAGCAGGGGCAGGATGACGGCGCACGCCACATGGGGCGAACGCCCGACGACGTGGCCGCCGGCCGGCCGAGCCAGACCTTTCGCGCGCTGAATGCAGGCAAGCAGCTGCTGCAGCTGGACCTGCGCGACGCGGCCGGGCGCGACGCGCTGCTCGAGCGCTCGCGCACGGCCGACGTGTTGATCGAGGGCTTTCGCCCCGGCGTGATGGCGCGCCTCGGCCTCGGCTGGGACGCGCTGCATGCGGCCAACCCGAGGCTGGTCGTCTGTGCGATTAGCGGCTACGGCCAGCGCAGCGTCTGGGCGCAGCGCGCCGGGCACGACATCAACTACATCGCGATGGCCGGTGTGCTGCAGCAGATCGCCACCCCGGACGGCGAGATTGCGCTGCCGAATTTCCAGATTGGCGACCTGCTCGGCGGCACCCAGGCGGCGCTGGCCGGCGTGCTGGCGGCACTGGTGGCCGCGCAGCGCACCGGGCTCGGCCGTTTTGTCGACATTTCGATGGCTCATGAGGTGCTGCGCCATCATGTGCTGGCCAGCGCCACGCTGGCTGCGACCGGGCGCGTGCCGCCGCCGGGACGCGACCTGCTCTCCGGTGGTGCCCCCTGCTACGGCGTCTACCGCAGTGCCGACGGCCGCCATGTGGCGGTTGGTGCGCTGGAGCTCAAGTTCTGGCAACAGTTGTGTGCCACCCTCGGCCGCCCCGACTGGGCGGCGCGGCACTGGACCCTGGGCGAGGCGCCGGGCAGCCCGGCGGCGCTGGCGCTGCGCACCGATGTGGCGGCGCTGTTCGCGGCGCAGCCCCTGGCCCACTGGACGGCGCTGTTTGCCGACGTCGACTGCTGCGTGACGCCGGTGCTGCGGCTCGACGAAACCCTGTCTCACCCGCTTTTCGGCGCCGAAACTGCCCGGCCGGCGTAGCCGGGCTGTCAACCTGGCCTGCGCAGTCGGCGTTGTCACTGCGAGCTCTCAGCTCTTCCACTGAAACCCAAGGAGATTACCCATGACCAAACTCATCGCTGCCCTGATCGCCGCTACCTTCTCGTTCGGCGCCTTCGCTGCCGACGCCGCTGCCCCGGCCAAGGCTGCCGCCACCGCCGAAGCGTCGGCCTCGGCTCCTGCCAAGGCCGCCAAGAAGGCGACCGCGAAGAAGACCAAGGCCTCCAAGGCCAAGAAGGCCGCGTCGGCCGCCTGATCGGGCCCAGCGCATGAAAAACCCGGCTTCGGCCGGGTTTTTTGTTTTACCGCGGGCTACGGGCGCACCCGGTGGCCAGCGTCGTCCGGCGCTGCAAACGGCCGGCTGCGCTCGATGCGCTGCCATTTGCGCTGTTCCCAGGTCTGCGGGCCCTCGACCGGCCAGCGCTCCAGCAGGGTGGCGCACTCGGCGCGCGGCAGCCGCGTGAACGGCGGCCCGGACATGCGCAGCCACCAGCGGCCGCGCCGCAGGCGCAGGGGCAGCGGTGCCTGGGATTGGTGCACCCAGTACACGCAGGCCCGATCGGCCCAGTAGTCGACGCGTTCGAAATTGATGCGGCCGGCGAACCCGGTGTCGGCCGGAAAGATCAGGAAGTCGTCGCTCGTCTCGACCACGGCGTGCAGCAGATCGCCGGCCGACTCGCCGCTGCCGCCATAGACGAACACCACGCGCTGGATCTGCGACGCGCTGACGCGATCGACTTCGATGTCGTCTCGGAAGATGACAATGTCCTGCCCCTGCCAGGCGGTGCGCCATTCACCCTTGCTGCTCATTGCCGACCTCCAGCGCTCGACGCTACAGCCTGCGGTGTCGGCGGTCTGTGTCCAGACGCATTCAGTTGCAAGGAAACGCTGCGGGTTGTGTGCGATTCCGGAGGGCTCAGAACTTGCCGACCACATGCACGTCGGCCGGCGGCGACGCCACATAGCCGATCGCACCGGGGGTGCTTTTGACGAAGCGCAGCACCTCGGCGTCGGTGGCCTTGACCGGCGGTGCGTTCAGGCCGTCTCGAAACGCCTTCTTGGTCCACGACGCGCTGTACTTCGTCGCCGGCATCTTCAGCACCTTGGCGAGGAAGTCGGCTTGTGCCCCGGCGTTGTCGACCGGCTGCAGCTTGACTGCCCCGGCGAACTGCACTTCGCCGAGGAAGATCTCCTTCAGGTCCTCGGGCGTCAGCTGTGCCGCGGCGTTGGCGATCACGTAGACGTCGCCGGCCAGCGCCGAGCCCGCCACGGCCAGCAGGGCGGCCGCTGCGAGTCGGCGCAGCGCGGCGAGCAAAGGGGGCTTGCGCTCGACTGTCATCAGAAGCTGACGGCGTATTGCAGCCGCAGTTCGTCGAGGGCGCGGCCGACACCCTGGTCGTTGGTGCGATTGAACTCCACCTTCAGCGCCGCGCGCGGATCGGCGTTGTAGCGCAGGCCCAGCACTTGGCGAGAGTAGGAGCGGCCGTTGGCCTGGGCCAGGA
Source organism: Piscinibacter sp. (assembly GCA_041496605.1). Taxonomy (GTDB): domain Bacteria; phylum Pseudomonadota; class Gammaproteobacteria; order Burkholderiales; family Burkholderiaceae_C; genus Albitalea. Next base: position 12,675 of record JBGQEX010000080.1, on the reverse strand, counting down.
AGTAGTTGTCGCCCTGATCCAGCGCGGCCTTTTCGAACCGGAAGTACGGCATCCAGCGATCACCGAATGCGCGACCGAGCTGCGCGTAGGCCGCCCAGCTGCGATGCGCGCCGCCGCTGCCGCCCAGATCGGCGTCGTGCAGGCGGTAGAGCTCGCCGATCGCCTCCCAGCCGTCGTTGTCGTAGACCGCATAGCTGCCGAGCATGCGCAGCCGCGTGCGGCTTTGCAGCGTGTCGGCGGCGTCGTAGGCGCCCACCGTCTGCGTCAGCCCGTTGAGGCCCAGCGACAGTCCGTCGAGCGTGCCGCCGAAGCGGTAGCCGAGGCCGAAACCCACGACCTTGTTGCCGTTGTCGTCGCCGGCCGGGTTCGGGTCGAGCGCGCCGTCGGCGATGCGCGTGCCGTTGCCCGCATAGAGGTGGTAGACCAGCTTGCCGTCGCGCAGGCGCAGGCTGCCCGTGCCCCACAGACCGGTCGTGTGCACCGGCAAGATGCCGCCATCGTCTTCGAAGTCGAGCAGGCGCGGGCGCAGGATCGACGTCTGGATCTGCGCGCCGTGGTGGAAGGCCATGTTCCAGTAGCCGAAGGGCGTGTGAAAGCGCCCGAGCCAGAGCGTGAGCTGGTCGCTGAACACGTAGCCGATCTGGGCGCGTTCGAGGTCGGCCTCGGTCTCGCCGCGCTCGGTCACGCCGAAGTTCAGCTCGACCAGTGTCTTCACGTTGCCGCCGAGTTCGGGCGTGAGGTAGAAATCGAGTGAACCGATGGCGAAGCCGCCGCGCCGCCCCGCCGGCGCGTCACGGGCCGCGGACACGCCGACGTCGGCGAATCCATGCAGCGGCAGGCCCACGTCGCGCAGATCGCGGCTGCTGGCGGCGGTCAGCTGGCCGACGGTCTTTTCCACCTCGTCGAGCCGCGTGGCGTTGGCATCGGCAGCGGCTGACGGTGCGGACGCCGGCGCCGGCGCTGCCTTCACCGTGGCGAGCTGCCGCTCGAGCTGGTCGACGCGCGCCGTCAAGGCTTCGATCAAATGCATGCTCTGCGCGAGCTGGTGCTGCAGCTGGGCCGTGTCGGCGGTCGCGCTCTGGGCCCAGGCGGACTGCCCTGCGCCCACCAGCAGGGCCAGTGCGGTCGACGCCATGGGGTGAGGGGCGGCAAAGATGCGGCGCAGTACCGTGCGGGCAGGGGTCATCTCGGGCTCCGGGGGTGCAGCGCCGATTCTTCAATGCCGGGGCGCCGGTCGATCCGCCGAACAACGCGGGAAATCTGCCAATACGTGGCCTGAAATCACGTTCTTCCCGTCTGCGTTGCGGTCAGCCGCCGGCGCGATCGAACAACTGGCGATAAACCGCTCAAATTGCCGCATCGCGTCCGCTCCATGCGGGCACCATTCGAGGCCATGAATCACTTGCATGGCGGTGAGGTGGGTTTGTCGTCGACATGAAGAAGTTGCGCGTCCAGTCGCTCAAGCTGCGTCTGATCCTGCAGATGCTGGTGATCCTGTCGCCGGTCACGCTGCTGCTTGCCTACCAGTCATGGATGGACTTGCGCCGCGCCGAGACCGTCGAGCAGGCGTTCCAGCGCGCCAGCAAGGCGCGCGACGTGCACCAGCGCTATCGCGGCTTCGTCAACGGTGTCAGCGACGCGGTCGACAGCGGACGCGTCGCCCGCCCGGCGCTGGCGGCGCTCGAGCGAACCCTCAGCGCAGCGCAGGAGATGGCCACCGACGATGCGTCCGACCACATGTCCGCCGTGCCCGGCGTGCTCGAACCGGTGGCGCTCGCGCTCGCCGCCGACGCGTCGATCGAGCGCGCGCTGCCCTTGCGCGACGCCATCAACCTCGCCGACCGGCAGCTCGAACGCCACGCCCAGCAGCGCGCGCGTGCCGCCGAAGCGGCGATCGTCGGGTCGATCGCCGCCGCCCGAACGCAGCACCACGTGGTGGTGGTCGCGGCGCTGTTCACGCTGCTTGCCGGAGCCTTCTTCCTGTACGGGATGATCAAGGGGCTGACCCAGCCGCTGGCGCATGCCGTCGCGGCGGCGCAGCGCATCGCGCGCGGCGACCTGACGCCGGAGCCGCCGCTCGACACGCGCGGCGACCTCGACGGCCTGCTGCAGTCGCTGTCGGTCATGGAGCGAAGCCTGTTCGAGTATCGCCAGCAGGTCGAGCAGCGCACACGCGAACTGCACGAGGTGAGTGCGCGGGCGCAACGCCTGGCGCAGGAGGCCGAAGCCGCGAACCGCGCCAAGTCGCAGTTCCTGGCCAACATGAGCCACGAGATCAGGACGCCGATGAACGGCATTCTCGGCATGACCGAGCTGCTGCTCGGCACGCCGCTCGAAGCCCGCCAGCGCCGCTTTACCGAGACGGTGTCCCGCTCGGGCGAGGCGCTGCTCGATATCATCAACGACATCCTCGATTTCTCGAAGATCGAAGCCGGCAAGTTCGAGCTCGACAGCACCGAATTCAACCTGCAATCGGTGCTGGAGGACGCGTTCGAGCTGCTCGCCCCGCGCGCGCACCAGAAGCGCATCGAGCTGATCTGCCGCATCGAGCGCGACATTCCGGATTGCGTGATCGGCGACCCCGGGCGCATGCGCCAGATCGTCACCAACCTGGTCGGCAACGCCATCAAGTTCACCAGCCAGGGCGAGGTGGCGATGCATGTGCAGCCCCGCGAGGCGGCCGTGCCCGGCATGGCCGTGCTCGAGTTCCGCGTTCGCGACACCGGCATCGGCATGAGCACCGAGACCATCGGCCGGCTGTTCCAGGCCTTCACCCAGGCCAACGGTTCGATGGCGCGCCGTTTCGGCGGCACCGGCCTCGGCCTGGTGATCACCCGCCAGCTGGTCGAGATGATGGGCGGCACGCTGCACGTTCAAAGCGAACTCGGCGTCGGCTCGACGTTTCATTTCTGCATCGAACTGCCGCTGGGCAGCGCGGCGCACACGAGCGCGCCGCGGCTCGGAGCGGCCAGCCTGCGCGGGCGCACCGCCCTGGTGGTCGAAGACAACCCGACCAACGCGATGGTGGTCGAGGCGCACCTCAAGACCTGGGGCATGCGCGTCGTGCTCGCCGGCAACGGACTCGAGGGGCTGCAGCGGCTGCGCGAGGCACACGGCCGCGCGCAGCGCATCGACGTCGTGCTGGTCGACATGAAGATGCCGGTGATGGACGGCATCGAATTCGCCGAACGCGTGCGGCTCGAGCCGCACCTGGCGCCGGCCCGCATGGTGATGCTGACCTCGGTGGCCACCGATGACGACGCGCGTCGCGCCCGCAGTGCCGGCGTCCACCTCTACGTGTCCAAGCCGGTGCGCCAGCAAGAGCTGTTGCGCGCGATCCAGAAGGGCCCCGACATCGTGCCGACCGGGGCCGCGGCGCCGGTGGTGCTGGGGGCGCGCGTGCTGGTGGCCGAAGACAACAACGTGAACCAGGAAGTCATCAAGGCGATGCTGCACAGCCTGGGCTGCGAGGTGACGCTCACGGTGAACGGCGCCGACGCGCTGCGCGCGCTCAGCGAGCGTGCCTTCGACATGGTGCTGATGGACTGCCAGATGCCGGAGATGGACGGTTTCGAGGCGGTCGCGCGCTTCCGCCAAGGGCCGACCGAGACGCATCCGTTCCAGAATCCCGTGCACCTGCCGATCGTCGCGCTGACGGCCAACGCGCTCGTCGGTGACGCCGAGCGCTGCCTCGCCTGCGGCTTCGATGACTACGTCAGCAAGCCGTTCATGCAGCGCCAGATCGAGGCGGCGGTGCGCAAATGGAGCGCCGCGCCGCGCCCGCCGGTCGCGACCGCCGCCGCGGCTGTGTCGACACCGGTGCCGGGCCGGCGCAGCGCGAGCGGCGACGCTGCCGAGCCGGTGCTCGACGCCGAAGCCGTCGAAGAACTGCGCCGCATCGATGCGGAAGCCGACGGCGGCTTGCTGCACAAGGTGCTCGGCATGTACGCCGAGTCGTCGCCGGCGCTGGTCGCGTCGCTCGCGATCGCGCTGGCCGAGCATGACATCGAAGGCGCACGGCTCGCCGCCCATTCGCTGCGCTCGACCAGCGCGAACGTCGGCGCCTTGCGCCTGGCCGGCCTGTGCGGCGCACTCGAAGCGCTGATCGACGACCACGACATGGTGGCCGCGCGGGCGCGGGTCGAGTCGCTGCGACGCGAGCATGTGCAGGTCGCCGCGGCGATCGAAGCGCTGCGCTCGGCGGCTGTCTGAACTGCCCGGCTCAGACGCCCGCGTTCGACACCAGCCTGGCCGCCGCCAGCTGCAGCAGCAGCGGGGGCACGACGCGCAAGGCAAATCGCGGCCCGCCCGCGACCCACGCCGCCAGCAGCGCGGCCAGCGTGAAACTGCGAATCCCGGCGGACGCGCGGGCCGGGCCGCAACCCTTGCGGCGCTCGCGCTCCAGGCCGATCAGCAAGCCGGCACCGAGTGCCACGCCCAGGCCGAGCCACTGCGCTGGCGCAGGGGCCGACATCTCAGTTGCTCCACCGCGCTTCGCGCGACCGGCGCCGCATGAAACGCTCCGGTGCGCCGAACTCTCGGCACACCGCCGCTACCGTTCGCCCTGAGGTATCGAAGCGCCTACTCATGCCGACCCTTCGATACCTCAGGGCGATCGGATGGGGCTTCGATACCTCAGCCCGAACGGGTGGGGTGGCGTGCGCAGGACGAGTGAGTTTCATCCTAGCCCCGCATCGCCTGCATCTGCCCGGAACGCAAAAGCCGAACCTCGGGTCGTGCTTCGTGCAAGGCCCGCAGCATTGCGTGGGCAACGGTCGACGCGTCGATCGGGCGCACGCCGGCGGGAACCAGCCCCATCACCGGACGCAGCAGGCGCAGCGTCCACACCTCGCCGCCGCGTGTGGGCTGGCCGAGCGCGCTGCGGTCGCCGATCAGCAGCGACGGCTGTGCAATGACCACCGCGGCGTAGCCCAGCTGGGACACCGCCTGCTGCATCTCGCCTTTCACGCGGTTGTAGAACACACGCGAGCTCGCGTCGGCACCGAGCGCCGAAACGACCGCCAGGCGCGTCGCGCCGGCGGCCCGGGCCGCGCGTGCGGTGTTCAGCACCGCATCGAAGTCCACATGCCGAAAGGCCGCTTCGGAGCCGGCCACCTTGATGGTGGTGCCCAGCGCGATGAAGACGTCATCGACCGGCGGCAGGGCCGGCAAGGCATTGAAGTCCACCGTGTGCAGCACCAGCTTCTCGCTCGTCGACAGGCTGGGCGCCGGACGTCGCAGCAGTGCATGCACGCGCGCATAGCGCGGCGACTCGAGCAGCAAGGGCAGCAGCGCCCGGCCGATCAGGCCGGTGGTCCCGGCGAGCAGCGCGATGCGTGGTGCGTGGTGGGCGGCGGGTGTCGAGGCAGGCATTCGATGAATGTACCTGCGCTGTTCGGCCCGCCGCTGCAAAACCTCGGGCTGTTGAGTGCCCCAGGGGCCACGAAGGGCCCCGGCTCGTCAGCGTTTGGGTTGCGTCAGGCGCGCCGGGGGCCTGCCTTCGCGGCGCGGCTCGGGCCGCGGGCCGGCGGGGTGGGCGGCAGGTTGTGCGCTGCGTGCCGGTGCGGGTGCGTTCGCGTCGCGCGCCGGCGGGCGCGGTGCGCCGCTGTGCGCGTGGCCGTTCGGGCGTGCCGGCGCTGCCGGGCGCGTGTCGTTGCGGCCACGGCCGGAATGCCCGCCGCCGCCGCCACCACCACCGCCGTGACCGCCGCGGCCACCGCCACCGCCACCGCCAGCCGCATGCCGATGCCCGCCGCGGGCGGCGCCGACACCGATCACCATGCGGCCGAGCACGATCGGCTCGGCCCGCTCGCCCGGCTGCGGCGCGAAGCCGGGCACGATTTCCTTCGGGATCTCGCGCTTGATCAGCTTTTCGATGTCGCGCAGGAAGCCGTCTTCATCGACGCACACCAGCGAGATTGCCTCACCGGCGGAGCCGGCGCGGCCCGTGCGGCCGATGCGGTGCACATAGTCTTCGGGCACGTTGGGCAACTCGAAGTTGACGACGTGCGGCAGCTGGTCGATGTCGATGCCGCGCGCCGCGATGTCGGTGGCCACCAGCACGCGCAGGTCGCCCTGCTTGAAGTCCGCGAGCGCCTTGGTGCGCGCGCTCTGGCTCTTGTTGCCGTGGATCGCCATCGCGGTGACGTCGTGCTTGAGCAGGTGCTCCACCAGGCGGTTCGCGCCATGCTTCATGCGCGTGAACACCAGCACCTGGTGCCAGTCGTTGCTCTTGATCAGGTGAACCAGCAGGTCCTTCTTCAACTCGCGGCCCACCGGGTGGACCTTCTGCTCGATCAGCTCGGCCGTCTGGTTACGGCGCGCCACTTCGATCAGCGCCGGCTTGTTCAGCAGGCGGTCGGCGAGGTTCTTGATCTCGTCGCTGAAGGTGGCCGAGAACAGCAGGCTCTGCTTCTTCGCGGGTACCAGCGCCAGCACCTTCTTGATGTCGTGAACGAAGCCCATGTCGAGCATGCGGTCGGCTTCGTCGAGCACGAAGATCTCGATGTGGCTCAGGTCCAGCGTGCGCTGCTGGGCATGGTCGAGCAGTCGGCCCGGGGTGGCGACGAGGATGTCGACGCCGCGCTTGAGCTTGTCGATCTGCGGCTGCATGCCGACGCCGCCGAACATCACCATCGAGGTGAGCTTCATGTACTTGCCGTAGGTACGCACGCTTTCCTCGACCTGCGCCGCGAGTTCGCGGGTCGGCGTGAGGATCAGCGCGCGGATCGGCAGGCGGCCGCGGGCATCGCGCACCGCGGGCTTTTCCGACAGTCGCTGCAGCATCGGCAGCGTGAAGCCGGCGGTCTTGCCGGTGCCGGTCTGTGCGCCGGCGAGCAGGTCGCCGCCCGACAGCACGGCGGGAATGGCTTGCGCCTGAATGGGGGTGGGGGTGGTGTAGCCCTGTTCGTGTACGGCACGCAGCAGCGGCTCGGCAAGGCCGAGGGAATCAAAAGACATGGGGATCCAACGAGAGATCGGCCTGTCGCTCGGGTGAGAGCGCCAGTCGCAGGCAGAAGGTGTGTTGAGCGCGGGGCTCAGGTCAGGAATGACGGCAGCGTAGCGACTGGGGTCTGCGCTGGTGGGCGGATTGTACAGGCGCGGTCTCGCGCTTCGCAGTGCGGCGACAATAGCGGGTTGGCAGCCGCGTTCTGCGGTCTCGCCCTTTCCCCTTCAGGACACAGCATGGCTCAGTACGTATTTACGATGAACCGCGTGGGCAAGATCGTTCCGCCCAAGCGCCAGATTCTCAAGAACATCACGCTCAGTTTCTTCCCCGGCGCCAAGATCGGCGTGCTCGGGTTGAACGGCTCGGGCAAGAGCACGCTGCTCAAGATCATGGCGGGCATCGACCACGACATCGAAGGCGAGGCCACGCCGATGCCGGGCCTGAAGATCGGCTACCTGCCGCAGGAGCCGCAGCTCGACCCCGACCAGACCGTGCGCCACGCGGTGGAGCAGGGCATCGGCGGCGTGCTGGCCGCAAAGGCACGGCTCGACGAGGTGTATGCCGAATACGCCGAGCCCGACGCCGACTTCGACAAGCTCGCCGCCGAGCAGCACGAGCTCGAAGCGATCATCGCCGCCGCCGGCTCCGAGAACACCGACCTGCAGCTCGAACTCGCCGCCGACGCGCTGCGCCTGCCGCCGTGGGAGGCGCAGATCGGCAAGCTGTCGGGCGGCGAGAAGCGCCGCGTCGCGCTGTGCCGCCTGCTGCTGTCCAAGCCCGACATGCTGCTGCTCGACGAACCCACCAACCACCTCGACGCCGAATCGGTGGACTGGCTGGAGCAGTTCCTGCAGCGCTTTCCCGGCACCGTGGTGGCCATCACCCACGATCGCTACTTCCTCGACAACGCCGCCGAGTGGATTCTCGAACTCGACCGCGGATCGGGCATTCCGTGGAAGGGCAACTACAGCAACTGGCTGGAGCAGAAGGAAGCGCGCCTGGAACAGGAGCAAAAGAGCGAAGACGCCCACACCAAGGCGATGAAGAAGGAGCTCGAGTGGGTGCGCTCCAACGCCAAGGGCCGCCAGGTCAAGAGCAAGGCGCGCCTGGCTCGCTTCGAGGAGCTGTCGGACATCGAATACCAGAAGCGCAACGAGACCAACGAGATCTTCATCCCGGTGGCCGACCGCCTGGGCCATGAAGTGATCGAGTTCGTCAACGTCAGCAAGGGCTTCGGCGACCGCGTGCTGATCGACGACCTGAGCTTCAAGGTGCCGGCGGGTGCGATCGTCGGCATCATCGGCCCCAACGGCGCAGGCAAGTCGACGCTGTTCCGCATGATCTCGGGCAAGGAGAAGCCCGACAGCGGCACGGTGAAGATCGGCCCGACGGTCAAGATGGCTTTCGTCGAGCAGAGCCGCGAGAGCCTCGAAGGCGACAAGACCGTCTGGCAGGACGTGTCGGGCGGGCTCGACAACATCACCGTCGGCAAGTTCGTGATGCCGTCGCGCGCCTACCTCGGCCGCTTCAACTTCAAGGGCAACGACCAGCAAAAACTGGTGGGCAACCTGTCGGGCGGCGAGCGCGGCCGATTGCATCTGGCCAAGACGCTGGCCAGCGGCGGCAACGTGCTGATGCTCGACGAACCGTCGAACGACCTCGACGTGGAAACCCTGCGCGCGCTCGAAGACGCGCTGCTCGAATTCGCCGGCTCGATCATGGTGATCAGCCACGACCGTTGGTTCCTCGACCGCATCGCCACCCACATCCTGGCCTGTGAAGGCGAATCGAAGTGGGTGTTCTTCGACGGCAACTACCAGGAGTACGAGGCCGACAAGAAGAAGCGCCTGGGCGAGGAGGGGGCGCGGCCCAAGCGCGTGCGATTCAAGGCCTTGAAATAGGTTCAGACACGTCGCAACGGGGCAGTACGGATACCGGAATTTGGTTCATAGCGGCAATATTTGTCACTGAGTCGCGCCGAGAACGCGCACGGCATGGCGGCACGAACGATGCTTCGTGTCGCCTGTTCCATTCCTGCAGTACCCGCCATGAAAACCATCGCCTCGTTGGGCCCGATTGCGCAGTCGGCGCTGCGCGTGTCTTCGCTGCTGCTCCCGCTGCTCGCGGGCTGCGCGTCGCTGCCTTCGACCGGTGCATCGGCGGCGGCGGCCGCCGCGACCAATGATGCCGCCACCACCGCCGCGGCACCGCACGCTGCGGCCTCGGCGGCTTCCGCGGCGTCACGCAGCGCGCAAGCGGCTGCGGCGGCCAGCGGGCTGCGCCCGTTCGCCGACGTGATCAAGGACGCGACGCGCATCGATGGCCTGTTCACGCTGTGGCAGAAGGATGACCGGGTCTGGCTCGAACTGAAGGCCTCCGATTTCGCCCAGCCGTTCTTCCTGTCGCCCAAGATCAAGACCGGCATCGGCGAGGGCAGTTTCTTCGGCGGGTTGATGGCCGACGAGGTGGTGATCGAATTCCGGCGCATCCACAACCAGGTGCAGATGCTCGCGCGCAACACCGAGTACGTCGCCCAGGCCAATACCCCCAGCGCGCGTGCGGTGAGCGCTGCCTTCTCGCCGAGCCTGCTGGCGAGCACCGGCGTGCTCAGCCAGCCGCACCCGGAGCGGCAATCGGTGCTGGTCGAGGCCAATGCGCTGTTCGTCAACGACATGCTCGGCACCGGTACGCAGCTGCAGCGGCACTACCGGCAGGGGTATTCGCTGGACCTGCGCAACTCCGCCATCACCGCGCTGCGCGCGACCCCGGAACTGCTGGTGATCGAGACCATGAACCACTACGCCACCGGCTCGATCGCGCCGGCACAGGGCAGCCCGGGGCCCAGCGTGCCGCGCTCGTTGCCCGACCCGCGCAGCCTGTTCATGAGCTTCCACTACTCGCTCGCACGCCTGCCCGAGCAGCCCATGCACGCGCGCAAGGCCGATGGCCGCGTCGGCTACTTCACCAGCAGCACCACCGACTTCACCGACGACCTGGCGCGCACGCCGCGCCAGCGCTTCGTGAACCGCTGGCGCCTCGAGAAGAAGGACCCGAGCGCCGCGCTGTCCGACCCGGTCAAGCCGATCACGTTCTGGCTCGACCGCAGCATTCCCGAGAAGTACCGCACGCCGATCACCGCCGGCGTGCTCGAATGGAACAAGGCCTTCGAGCAGATCGGTTTCAGCAACGCACTGCAGGTCGAGGTGCAGCCCGACGACGCCGCCTGGGACACGCTCGACTTCGGCCGCGCGTCGATACGCTGGATGACGAATTCGAGCCCGACCTTCGGCGCCATCGGGCCCAGCCACGTCGACCCGCGTTCCGGCGAAATCCTCGACGCCGATATCGGCGTCGAGAGTCTGTCGTCGCGCAATCTGCGAGCATTGCGCTCGCAGATCCTGGCGCCGGCCGCGAGCGGCGCGCTCGAGCATGACGCGCAAATGCCGACGGGACTGCGCGGCATGCGTGCCCAGGCCTCGTGCAACTACGCCGACCAAGCCGCCGAGCAACTGAGCTACGGGCTCGACGTGCTCGAAGCGCGCGGCGACATCGACCCGGCCAGCCCGGAGGCCGAGAAGTTCGTCGCCGACTACCTGAAGGACACGACGATGCACGAGGTGGGCCACACGCTGGGCCTGCGCCACAACTTCCGCTCGTCGCGCATCTACAGCGACGCGCAGTTGTCCGACCCGACCTTCACCGCAACCCACAGCCTCACCGGGTCGGTGATGGAGTACGCGCCGATCAACCTGGCCGCGCCCGGTGTGCCGCGCGAGATGCAGCCGGCGCAGTTCAATACCACGCTCGGGCCCTACGACTACTGGGCGATCGAGTACGCCTACAAGCCGATCGCGCCCGACCAGGAAGACGCGGAACTTGCGCGCATCGCCGCGCGCAGCGCCGAGCCGCAGCTGGCCTACGGCACCGACGAAGACAACTTCCTCGGCATCGACCCCGAGTCCTTGCAGTTCGACCTCGGGTCCGACGTGGTGGGCTTCGCGCGCAAACGGGTGGCCATTGCGCGCGACCTGCTGGCGCGCCAGGAGACGCGCCAGCTGGCGGCCGGCCGGGACTACTCGGTGCTGCGCCGCTCGGTCGGTTTCGCCTTGCGCGACATGGGTCGCGCGGCGGGCCTGTTGACACGCCAGATCGGCGGCGTCCGCACGCTGCGCGACCATGCCGGCAGCGGCCGCGACCCGCTGTTGCCGGTGCCCGCCGCAGAGCAGCGTGCAGCCCTCGACGTGCTGACCGCGGGCTTCCTGTCGGTCGACAGCTTCAAGGTGTCCCCGGCCTTGCAGCGCAAGCTGGCGCTCGACTACCAGGAGCGAACCGAGGCGTACTTCGGCGGCGAGGCGATGGTCTCGACCGACTTCTCGCTCGCCTCGCAGGTGATCGAACTGCAACGCGGCGTGCTGGCGCAGCTGCTCAGCGACGGTGTCGCGGCGCGGCTGCTCGACAGCGAGTCGAAGTCGCCGACGGAGGCGCTGCGACTGTCGGAGCTTTACAGCCGGCTCGATCAATCGGTGTGGAGCGAGCTCGGGGCCCAGGGCGACGTTCCGGCGCTGCGGCGCGAACTGCAACGCGAGCACGTGAACCGCGTCGCCGGCATGCTGCTGCGCCCGGCAAGCCTGAGCCGGGCCGACGCCCGCAGCCTGGTGCGCTTTCAAGCGCAGGCGCTGCTCGCCCGCATCGGCGCGGCCGCGCGGCGGCCGGGGCTGAGCGCCGAGGCGCGGGCGCACCTGCAGGACAGTGCCGACACCTTGTCGCAGGCCCTGTCGGCGAAGCTGCAACGCGCCGGAGTTTGAAATGTCGGCCCCCACGTCGCTTCGCTCCTGCCCCCCGAGGGGGCGCCTCCCGTGGGCCCGGGGGACCCGGGCTTTGGGAGTTGCTTGATGGGTCGCACTGGCTTCGCCGGTGCTCTGGGCGTCGACATCGCCGCGGCTCGGGCCCTGAAAACCGCGGGCCGTCGCACCGAGGCTCGCTTTCGCTTGTGCTGCGCGCTGGCCGCGGTATCGTGCCGGCATGGACGAAACCTCGGGCGCGATGGCGCCGCATCCGCCGCTGCTCGCGGCACTGACCCTGCGCCGCGTGATGATCGCGCTGGTGCTGGCCGTCGCCGTGGCGGCAGCGCTGAACCCGCTGTTCATCACGCCGTTCACGGTGCTGCTCGGGCGCACCCTCGTCATCGCGATGGTGCTGCTGGTGGTCTTCATCGCGGCGGGCCGGTGGCGGCAAAGCTGGTTGCCGAGCTGGCTGGTGCGTGTGCTGGCGGTCGCCTTCGCGACGCCGCTGGCCACCTTCGTGGTCTACCTTCCGGCGGTGGGCGGCGACGTCTCGGCGGTGCTGAGCAACGAGAACCGCCTGTCCGGTTTCGTGCTGATCGCCGGATGCGGCCTGCTGATCGGGCCGCTGCTGGCGCTGGCCGCGCTGTACCGCGAGCGCGACGCGCAAGCGCGCAGCCAAAGCCTGCAGTTCGCGCTGGAGCGCAGCACGCTGGAGCGGCAGGCGCTCGATGCGCGGCTGCGCCTGCTGCACGCGCAGATCGAGCCGCACTTCCTGTTCAACACGCTGGCCAACGTGCAGGCGCTGGTCGAGTCCGGTTCGCCGCAGGCGGCGACGGTGCTGGCCAGCCTGACTGCCTACCTGCGCGCGGCCATGCCGCGCCTCGACGACGATGGCGCCACGCTCGGAAGTGAGCTGGCCCAGGTGCGCGCCTACCTGGAGCT
>JBGQEX010000079.1:0-18213 GCA_041496605.1 Piscinibacter sp. | reverse complement strand
TCGGTGCCGTCGATCTGGCCGGCGGGAACCGACTGCAGGTAGTCGATGGTCTTGCGAATGCGCTCGCGCAGTTCAGCCACGCTCGCCTCGTGGTCGTCGAACTTGGGCGCTTCGATACCGGCCAGCCGCGCCACGGCGAACTTGGCCGTGTCGCAGGCAATCTGGACCTGCTTGGTGAACGGCAGCATGTCGGGCGCGAGCCGCGCCGACAGCAGCACGCCGGCCTCGAACTTCTTGGACTGCGCGTGCGCCTCGGCCTTGTCGAGCCAGGTCAGCAGGTTGGAGAGCATTCGCACGAAGATGGGCACGCTGGCCGAATGCATGGAAAGCGACATGTCTGCTCCTTGGGGCAATGCGATGGAGGGAACGAGAGCCGCGATGCTACTGCGACGCGCATCTGTCTGCAGAGCGGGCACAATGCCCCACGACCGACACGTTTGCCTGCCGTGAACATCATCATCCTCGACGACTACCAGGACGCCGTGCGCAAGCTCAAGTGCGCGAGCAAGCTGGAATCCCTCAACGCCAAGGTCTTCACCAACACCGTCAAGGGCATCGGCCAGCTGTCCGTGCGCCTGCGCGACGCCGACGTGCTGGTGCTGATTCGCGAGCGCACGCAGTTCCCGAAGCAGCTGCTGGAGAAGCTGCCGCGGCTGAAACTGATCGCGCAGACCGGCCGCGTCGGCCCGCACATCGACGTCGATACCTGCACCCGCATGGGCATCGCAGTGGCCGAAGGCGTTGGCTCGCCGGTGGCGCCGGCCGAGCTGACCTGGGCGCTGACGATGGCGGCGATGCGCCGCCTGCCGCAGTACATCGGCAACCTCAAGCACGGCGCCTGGCAGCAATCGGGGCTGAAAGCCGCGTCGATGCCACCGAACTTCGGCCTCGGCATGGTGCTCAAGGGCCGCACACTGGGCATCTGGGGATACGGCAAGATCGGCCAGACGGTGGCGGGCTACGGCCGCGCCTTCGGCATGCACGTCGTGGTGTGGGGCAGCGACTCGGCACGCGACAAGGCGCACACTGACGGCTTCGTCGCCGCGCCGAGCTGCGAGGAATTCTTCGAGGCCTGCGACGTGCTCAGCCTGCACCTGCGACTGACCGACACCACGCGCGGCATCGTCAAACACGACGCGCTGGCGCGCATGAAGCCGACGGCGCTGCTCGTCAACACCTCGCGCGCCGAGCTGATCGAGGAAGGCGCGCTGGTGTCGGCGCTGAACCGCGGCCGCCCGGGCATGGCGGCGGTGGACGTGTTCGAAAGCGAACCCATCCTGCAGGGCCACCCGTTGCTGCGTCTCGAAAACGCCGTGTGCACGCCGCACATCGGCTATGTCGAACACGACAGCTACGAGATGTACTTCAGCGCCGCGTTCGACAACGTCGTGAACTTCGTCAACGGACAGCCCAGCAACATCATCAACCCCGACGCGTTGAAGGTGCTGCGTTGACGGCTCCAGCGCAGGCGACCCACCGATGACGACGGCGGGGCCGAGTGCGGCCGTGAACCGGGTCGGATCGACATGAACGATCTCGCGAGCCCCGACGACACGACAAGCGCGCCGGATTCGCTGTCCGATCTTTTCTTCACCTTCAACCGCCTGTCGCTGCAAGGCTTCGGCGGGGTGCTGGCGGTGGCGCAGCGCGAGCTCGTCGAACGGGTGCGCTGGCTGACGCGCGAGCAGTTCGTCGAAACGCTGTCGGTCGCCCAGGTGCTGCCGGGCCCGAACGTCGTCAACATGGCGCTGATGGTCGGTGACCGCTTTTTCGGCCTGCGCGGCGCGTTCGCGGCACTGGCCGGCATGTTGCTGGTGCCGCTCGTCATCGTGCTCGCGCTGACCGCGCTGTACACCCAGTTCGCCAGCCACCCGATGGTCAGCGGCGCATTGCGTGGCATGGGCGCCGTCGCCGCCGGGCTGGTCATCTCGACCGCGCTGAAACTGCTCGGAACACTGAAAAAGAGCGCGATGGGCCGGCCGCTGGGCATTGCCTTCGCCGCGCTGACCATCGTCGCGGTGGCGGTGCTGCGCTGGCCGCTGGTGTGGGTGATCGCGGGGCTCGGGCCGGTCGCCTATGCCACCGCTTACCGGAGCTTGAAATGACCGGGCCCGCATCGGCGCTGAGCCCGGCCGATCTGCTCGGCCTGTTCGGGCAGTTCCTGGTGTTGAGCCTGCTGGCTGTGGGCGGCGCCATCACGACGGCGCCCGAGATGCACCGCTATGTGGTCACCGAGCACCACTGGATCACCGACGCGCAGTTCACCGCCTCGGTGGCGATTGCGCAGGCGGCGCCCGGGCCGAACGTGCTGTTCGTGGCGGTGATCGGCTGGAACGTCGCGGGGCCGCTCGGCGCCTTGGCCACGATGGGCGGCATCATGCTGCCGTCCACCGCCTTGTCGCTGTGGGCCACGCGCTGGGGCCAGGCCCGCCGCGAGACGCGCGGTGTGCGCGCCTTCACGACCGGCATGGCGCCGCTCACGCTCGGTCTGCTGCTCGCGACCGGCTGGGTGCTCGCCGGCCCCGCCGCCGGACACTGGGGCACGATGCTGCTCGTTGCTGCAACCGTGCTCGTGATGCTGCGCACCCACTTGAGCCCGATGTGGGCGGTGGCGGCCGGCGCCGTCGTGGGAGCGGCGGGCTGGGCTTGACTCAGGGCGTCACTGCAACGCGTCGGCCACCAGCACCGGCAGTTCGGTCAGGTCGCGCATTACGTTCGGCGGCAGGTCGTCCCAGTCGGAGCCGGTGAACACCACTTCAGTTTCGCCGGCAGCGTCGGTGCGCACGCACACCGACAGCGGCACTTCGGGCGGCGACGCCGGCCCCTCCATCAGCACCGGCGTACCACCGAGCGAGGACTCGAACACGATCAGCTCGAACTCGCCGCGTTCCTGCTCATAACGTTCGGGCGCACTGTGGCCCAGGCGCGCAAAAACCGACAAGCCATGTTTGTGCGCGCAAGCCTCGATGCGCGCTGCCGTCTCGGTGACGCGGAAGCGGCTGGACTGCGACAGCCACTGGCGTTCACGGGCCAACGCACGGCGGCCCCCGCCAAGTGCCGACATCACGACGGCCTCGCAACCGGTCATCCAGAAACGAAAGGGGTGCTTCATCGAGAGCTCTCCATCGGTGCTACTTCCCGATTGGCGCCGAGTGTGACCTCATCTCGTGACCCGCTGATGACCCCAGTGGTAACACCAGGTTTCAGTGCGGGCTCTCGTAGAAAACGTAGTTTGTAGCATAGTCGCTGATCTCGAAATAGACACGCTTTTCTCCGGGGTCAACCACCCCGTTGAGGTTCTCGTCGAGCACCCCGTAGCCGAAGCGGTATGAGCGCGGCACATGGTCATCCGTCCCATATGCCGTGCTCATCTTGTCGATCTTCATGAAGCGCTTGACCAGCTTGTCACCGGCATAGATCTCGAGAATGCCGTTGGTACCGGTCCAGTTCTGGATTTCGCGGCGAATCTGGTTCTGGCGTTCCTGCGTGCAGCCGGGCAGAACGGCCGCCACGCACAGCGCGATCGCAAGTCTGTTCATCGATTCCCCCTCTTACTTGGTGCCGAAGATCTTGTCGCCGGCGTCGCCCAGGCCGGGAATGATGTAGCCGACTTCGTTCAAGTGGCTGTCCACCGCCGCCGTCCAGCAGCGCACGTCGGGGTGGGCCCGGGTCAGCGCGGCGACGCCCTCGGGCGCGGCCACCAGCACGAGTGCGCGGATGTCGCGGCAGCCGCGGCTCTTGAGCAGCTCGACGGTCGCGATCATCGAACCGGCGGTGGCGAGCATCGGGTCAACGATGAGCGCAGTGCGCTCTTCGAGGTGGCCGACGAACTTCTCGAAGTAGTTCTCGGGCTGCAGGGTTTCGTGGTTGCGCGACAGGCCGACCACGCTGACCTTGGCGTTCGGAATCATGTCGAGCACGCCGTCGAGCATGCCGAGTCCGGCGCGCAGGATCGGCACCACCGTGACCTTCTTGCCGCTGATCTGGTCGATCTCGACCGGGCCGCTCCAGCAATCGATCGTGGTCTTCTCGAGCGGGAAGTCGGCCGTGGCTTCGTAGGCGAGCAATCGCGCCAGCTCGTTGGTCAGTTCGCGGAACTTCTTCGTCGAGATGTCGCGCTCGCGCAGCAGGCCGACCTTGTGCTTGACCAGCGGGTGGTTGACGTCGATGACGGGCATGGCGAAACGCTCTCTTTCACTCGCGCTGGCGCAGCGCTTCGTATAGGCAGATGCCGCTCGCCACCGAGACGTTCAGGCTTTCGACGGCGCCTTTCATCGGCAGGCGAACCAGCTCGTCGCAGGTGCGGCTGGTGAGCTGGCGCATGCCGCTGCCTTCGGCGCCGAGCACCAGCGCCACCGGCCCGGTGAGGTCGAGTTCGTAGAGCGACTTCTGCGCATCGTCGGAGGTGCCGATGACGCGGATGTTGCGCTCCTTCAGTTCGTTCAAGGTGCGCGCGAGGTTGGTGACCATGAAGTACGGCACCGTCTCGGCCGCGCCGCTCGCGACCTTGGCCACCGTCGCGTTGATTCCCACCGCATGGTCCTTGGGCGCGATCACCGCGTGCGCGCCGGCACCGTCGGCCACGCGCAGGCAGGCGCCGAGGTTGTGCGGATCGGTGATGCCGTCGAGCACCAGCAGCAGCGGCTCGCCCTCCACCGCGTCGAGCGTGTCGTCGAGCGACTGGCTCATCGCCACCGCTTCGACACGCGCCACCACGCCCTGATGGCGATGCGTACCGCACATCTTCTGCAGCCGCTCGTCGTCGCTGTCGACCAGGCGCGCGCCGGCCTCCTTCGCGCGCTCGACGAACTGGCGCATGCGCTGGTCGCGCCGGCTGGTGTCGACGTGAATTTCGTTGATGGATTTCGGCGCCGTCTTCAGCCGAACGGTGACGGCATGAAAGCCGAACAGGATCTTGTTGCTCATGCGGGGATGGTAGCGGCTGCGGCCGCACCATCCTGATATCTCATGCCGTCACGTTGATCAACAGGCCGACGGCCTGCGCCTGGGGCGCGGGCTGCGCCGCGGTCGGCAGCAAGGCCTGCGCCAGCGCGTGCAGAAAGCTCCCCAGCTGCGACGCCGCCGTGCTGCCGTTCGACGCGGCCGCGGTGTTCACGTGCAACGCGCTGAGCATGGCCGCAAAGGCATCGGTGACCTTGCTGATGGCCGTCTGCGGCGCCGCGGTAGCCGGGGCCGCCGGCGCAGTCACGGGTACGGACGCAGATTCCGACGCAGACGCAGATGCAGCCGCGGGCGCCGTCACCGCTGGCGGCGTAACCGCGGGTTGCGTGCTCGGTGCGCTGGCGCTGGCGGGTTGCGACGCTGCACCGACCGACGTGGCCATGGCCTCCAACCGTTGCGCGAGGCCTGCGTAGCCATGATGCGATCGATGCGAACGGTGGTGATGCTCGTGGTGCTCGTGGTGCTTGTCGTCACCATGCCGGCCGGCGCTCGACGTGCTCTCGCCACTGCCGCGCAGCGCCTGGAACAGCGCATCGGCAAACTTGAAGACCGCATCGTTCACGCTGGGCGACGGGTTCGCGGCTTCCTGTGGCGCAGTCGTGTCGGCTGCCGGCGCGGGCGCGGCCGCTGCGGGCGCGGCCGCCGCGGCCGCAGGTGCCGCCGTCGGCGCCGCTGTGGTCAAGCCCAACTCCTTCAGTGCCGACATCATCGCGTCATAGAGCACATTGCGCCGCGCGCCTTGATGGGTTGATTGGCAGCAGTCCGCAGGTGCGGACGCGGGCGCAGGTGCAGTTGCCGCCGCTGCCGTGCTCGACGTGGGCGCCGGCGCGGACGCAGCCTGCGGCGCGTAGTAGCTGACGAAGGTGACGGATAACGAGGGGATGGACATCACAAGCTCCTTGGCGCAGCGGCTGCACAGGTGTGCTCCAGACCGCGTCGACAGGGAAGTTTTCGGCCCGCCGGTGCGAAAGCTTCAAGGCCACTGTGCAACAGTTTGCAAGCGCATCGCGCGGCATGCGCGCGTGCGCGGCCCGCCTGGCAGTCGCCACTCACCGTCTGATTTCACCGCCGTGTCACGGCCGCTGCGTAGCGTTCGCCCGACATTCACCAGGAGGCAACATGCAGCGATTCAAGACGATTCAGGCAGCACTGTTGATGGCCGGCGCGCTCTTCGCGTGCGCACCGGCCGCGCTGGCCGACACAGGCGCCCAGCACCACGCGCGGCGCGCCCCGCTGGTCATCGGCCACCGCGGAGGCGCGACCGGCTACCTGCCCGACCACACGCTGGAGAACTACGCGCTCGGCATTCAACTCGGAGCCGACTACGTCGAGCCCGATCTGGTCGCGACCAAGGATGGCCACCTGATCGCCCGGCACGAGCCCAATCTGATTGCCACCACCAACGTCAAGGACCTGCCGCAGTTCGCCTCGCGCAGGCGCACCGTCATGCTCGACGGCGTGCCCGACGAAGGCTTCTTCGCGAGTGACTTCACGCTGGCGGAGATCAAGCAACTGCGCGCGGTGCAGCCGCTGGCCGAACGCGACCCGTCGTTCAACGGCAAGTTCCAGATCCCCACGCTCGAAGAGATCATCGAGTTCGTCAAGCGCAAGTCGCACGAAGAAGGCCGCACGATCGGCATCTACCCCGAGACCAAGCACCCGACGTACCACCAGGCTATCGGCCTGCCGCTGGAAGATCGCCTGCTCGCCGTGCTCACGCGTGCCGGCTGGAATCATCGCGACGCACCGGTGTTCATTCAATCGTTCGAGACGGCAAACCTGCGCTACCTGCACAGCAAGACCAGCGTCCGGCTGGTTCAGCTGGTCGACGCGGACGACGTGAATCCGGACGGCTCCCTCGCCTTCAACAAGCCCTTCGACAAGCCCTACGACTGGGTCGTCAGCGGGCGTGCCGGCTTGTTCAGCGACCTGCTCACGCCGCAAGGCCTGGCCGAGGTGCGCAGCTACGCCGACGGCATCGGCCCGTGGAAGTACTACCTCATCAGCACGGCATGCAAGCTGATGAACGGCGCCGCCTGCGCCGATACCAACGGCGACGGCGCCACCAACGAAATGGACCGCGCGTTGCTGCCGCCGACCGACGTCCTGGCCAATGCCCACGCACTGGGCCTGCTGGTGCATCCCTACACCTTTCGCAACGAGCCGCGCCGGCTGGCCAGTGACTTCGGCGGCAACCCGGTCAACGAGTACCTGGCGTTCTACGAGCTGGGCGTGGACGGCCTGTTCAGCGATTTCGCCGACTCGGCCTTCGCCGCCCGGGCCATGTTCCTGCTCAAGCACGAGCCGGACTACGCGCGCTGCCTCGTGAGCGGGCGCGAGTGCGACCAGGGCCAGCGACCCGAACCGCGCTAACGCAGCGCGGCAGCCGCCATCACCAGAGCGATCAGCACCGGCTGGTGCAGCATGTAGAAGCTCAGTGACCAGCGGCCCAGCGTCGCCAGCGGGGCGAGTGCCGGCAGCACCGCCCCGCTCAACCACGCGCGGCGGTGTTGCAGCACCCACTGCCCCGCCGCGAGCCCCCACCACATCACGCCCAGCCAGGGCAGCAGCGGAACAAAGTCTTCGGTGACGGGCCGGTGCGTCACCAGGCCCAGCCAGTTGGTGAGCCGGCTGTCGAAGAACGGGTGGTGCACGAACCACGGCAAGGCGATTGCCGCCGCGCCGGCCAGCCACAGCGCCGGGCCCATGCGGGCGGTGAGCCGCGTGACGATCAGCATCACGGCAATGCCGTGCAGCACGCCGAAGCTGATGTAGCTGCGCGGGAACATCCACCACGAGCCCAGGCTCACCAGCACTGCGCAGCCCGCCACCTGCGCCCAGCGCCGCCAGAAGCGCGGCCAAGCCTGGCCCTGCCCCAAGGCCACCGCCTGCGCGAGGCCGGCGCAAAACAGAAACAGCGAGACGATGCAGGTGCGCTGCAGCGTCCAGAACGGGTCGTTGTGGAAGTCCTGCCGGATGAACCGATAGTGGTTCAGATCGAAACTGAAATGGAACACCGCCATCCACACGATGGCGATGCCTCGCAGGGTGTCCAGGCGGTCGAAGCGATGATGGGGCGATGAGCCGGCGGCAGTCACCCGGCGACGATATCGCACCTTGCGGCATCGGCACCCACGTTGGCCGGCGGCCTGGGCAATGCAGCATGACCTTGCAGGTCATGGAGTTGCGGCCGCCGCTCGGCTATCGTGCGCGTCATGCACGCCACCCTGCCCCACCCCAAGGTCGGCACGCTGATCCGCGAGTGGCGCCAACGCCGCCGCCTGAGTCAGCTCGACCTCGCCTGCGAAGCCGACATCTCGACGCGCCACCTGAGCTACGTCGAGAATGGCCGCGCCTCGCCCAGCCGCGAGATGTTGATGCACCTGGCCGAGCAGCTGGACGTGCCGCTGCGCGAACGCAACACGCTGCTCACCGCCGCCGGCTACGCGCCGATCTACCGCGAACGCCCACTGGCCGATCCTGCGCTGTCGGCGGCGCGGCAGGCCGTCGAGCTGGTGCTGCGCGCCCACGAGCCGTATCCGGCCTTGGCCGTCGACCGGCATTGGACGATGCTGGCCCACAACCGGACGGTGCCGCTGCTGCTCGCCAGCGTCGACCCGGAACTGCTGCAGCCACCAGTCAATGTGCTTCGGCTGAGCCTGCACCCGCGCGGCCTGGCGCCGCGCATCATCAACCTGGCCCAGTGGCGCGAGCACCTGTTCGCGCGGCTCAGGCACCAGATCGCCGCATCGGCCGATCCGGTGCTCGTCGAGATGCTGAGCGAATTGCAGGCCCTGCCGTTCGACGCCACGCGGTCGCACGGCGAGCCGATCGACCCGAGCGGCGTCGCGGTGCCGCTGCAATTCGACAGCGCCCACGGCGTGTTGTCGTTCATCGGCACGACCACGGTGTTCGGCACGCCGGTGGACATCACCCTGTCGGAGCTGGCGCTGGAGACGTTCTTCCCGGCCGATGCCGCCACCGCGAACGTGCTGCGTCACCTGGGTGACGGACAAGTCGGCACAACGCCCTCATAAACACCGTTCGCCACAACGCAGGAGACCGGCCATGACGACACCCAGCGCAGAGACCATTCACCACCGCATCTGTCCGCTGTGCGAAGCCTGCTGCGGCCTCGAGATCCGCACTGCCGGCGGCACGGTGCAAAGCATTCGCGGCGACGACGCCGACGTGTTCAGTGCCGGCTACATCTGCCCCAAGGGCGTGGCGTTGAAGGAGCTGCACGACGACCCCGATCGCCTGCGCACGCCGCTCATCAAGCGCGACGGGCGCTTCGTCGAGGCCACGTGGGACGAAGCCTTTGCCGAGATCGAGCGCCGGCTGCCGCCGCTGCTGCAAGCGCATGGGCGCAACGCCGTCGCGGTGAGCATCGGCAACCCGTCGGCGCACAAGATGTCGCTGCTGCTGTACACGTCGCGCCTCGTGAAGGCGCTCGGAACGCACAACGTGTTCTCGGCGTCGACGCTCGACCAGATGCCCAAGCAATTGTCCAGCGGCCTGATGTTCGGCCACTGGCTGTCGGTGGCCGTGCCCGACATCGAACGCTGCGAGCTCCTGCTGGTGCTGGGCGCCAATCCGGTGGCCAGCAACGGCAGCCTGTGGACGGTGCCCGACTTCCGCGGCAAGGCGAAGGCCCTGCGCGCGCGCGGCGGGCAACTGGTGGTGATCGACCCGCGGCGCAGCGAGACCGCGGAGATCGCCGACCAGCACCACTTCATCCGACCCGGATCCGACGTGTTCCTGCTGCTCGGGCTGGTGCACACGCTGTTCGACGAGAACCTGGTTCGCCTGGGACGGCTGGCCGGCCATGTGGCCGGCGTCGATGCGGTGCAAGGCGCCGTCCAGGGCTTCGCGCCGGAAGCGGTGGCCACCCGCTGCGGCATCGATGCCGCGACGATTCGCGGCCTGGCGCGTTCGCTGGCGCACGCCAAACGTGCGGCGGTCTACGGCCGCATCGGCACCTGCGTGCAGGCCTTCGGCACGCTGTGCTCGTGGCTCGTCGACGTGCTGAACGTGCTGACCGGCCACCTCGACGAGCCCGGCGGCGCCATGTTCCCCAAGGCCGCGGCATTCGCGGCCAATACCGCCGGCACACCGGGCGTGGGCCGCGGCATCGTGACCGGCCGCTGGGCCAGCCGCGTGAGCGCTGCCCCCGAGGTATTCGGCGAAGTGCCGATGAACTGCCTGGCCGAGGAGATCGAGACTGCGGGCGACGGCCAGGTGAAGGCGCTGATCACGGTGGCCAGCAACCCGGTGCTGTCGGCACCCAACGGCCCGCGCCTGGCGGCCGCGCTGGAACGACTGGACTTCATGGTCAGCCTCGACATCTACCTGAACGAGACCTCGCGCCACGCCGATGTGATCCTGCCCGGTGTGTCGCCGCTGGAGGACACGCACTACGACGTCGCGTTTCCGCAGTTCTCGTTTCGCAACCATGCACGCTACAGCGCCGCGGTACTGCCGGCACCGACGAACCAAGTTCCCGAATGGCAGGCCCTGCTGAAGCTCGCCGCCATTGCGCAGGGAAAAGGGGCGCAGGCCGATGTGCTCGCCCTCGACGACCAACTGCTGGCCGACGATCTGCGTCGCCAGTCCGGCAGCGCGGCCGACGCGATGCTTGCCGCGCTGTCGCCGCGCCGCGGCCCCGAACGGCTGGTCGATCTGGCGCTGCGCAGCGGGCCCTACGGCGACGGTTTCGGCGCCCGGCCCGACGGGTTGACGCTGGCCAAGGTGATGGCCGCGCCCGCCGGCATCGACCTCGGGCCGCTGCAGCCGCGCATCCCCGAGCTGCTGCGCACGCCGTCCGGAAAGATCGAACTCGCGCCGGCGACGCTGATCGCCGATGTGCAGCGTGCCCGAGCCGACCTGCGGCGGCCTGCAGACACGATGGTGATCGTCGGCCGCAGGCAGGTTCGCTCCAACAACAGCTGGATGCACAACCTGCCGCTGCTGGCCAAGGGGCCATTTCGCTGCACCGCGCTCGTCAACCCGCTCGACGCGCAACGCCTCGGCTTGCGCGACGGCGCGCTGGCGCGCATCAGCGGGCGCGGCGGGCGCGCCATCGAAGCGCAGGTCGAGCTCAGTGACGAGATGATGCAAGGCGTCGTCAGCCTGCCCCACGGCTGGGGCCACGACCTGGCCGGCGCGCGGCTGGGCACGGCGGCCGAACGGCCCGGCGCGAACCTCAACGCCGTGCTCGACGAGGCACTGCGCGATCCGCTGTCGGGCAACGCGGTGCTCGGCGGCGTGGGTGTGACGCTGCAAGCCGTTTGAGGGCCGGCGCGCGCTTGTTGCCGTGCGTCAAGGCCGGCGGCGGCGCGCGCGCCAAAGATAGCGCTCATGGCCCGCTGGGCCGGCGGAGCACATCATGAGCAAACGGGTTCTGATCCTGCAAGGCCACCCCGACACGACGGCGTCGCACCTCGGGCACGCGCTGGCCGACGCCTACGCCGCGGGCGCCGAAGAGAGCTGGCACACGGTGCGGCGCATCACCATCGCCGAACTCGACTTCCCGCTGCTGCGCAGCAAGGCCGAGTGGGAGTCCGGCCCACTGCCCGAAGGCCTGCGCGATGCACAGGAGGCCATCCGCTGGGCCGAGCACCTGGTGCTGTTCTTCCCGCTGTGGCTGGGCGGCATGCCGGCCCTGTTCAGGGCCTTTCTCGAGCAGGTGGCGCGCCCCGGCTTCGCGCTCGGGCCGGCGGACAAGACCGGCATGCCGGAGAAGCTGCTCACAGGGCGCTCCGCGCACGTCATCGTCACGATGGGCATGCCCGCCATCGTCTACCGCTGGTATTTCCGCGCCCACAGTGTGAAGGCGCTGGAACGCAACATCCTCGGCTTCGTCGGCATCGACCCGGTGCGCGAGACGCTGATCGGCGGCGTGGACACGCTGGACGACGCGACCAAGCAGGACTGGTTCGACAAGATGCGCGGGTTCGGGCGCAACGCCGATTAGCGTCAGCTGCGCGCGACGACGGCGAAATCCGCCTCATGCTCGGCGAGCCACTGCGATCCGCGCTGCCCGCCGAGTTGGGTCGGGTGAAAGTCGCGCCTGAAGTAGGCGCGCCACGGGCCGAAGGTATGGCGCACGAGCCCGTCGCGCCCGAAGAAGAAGCTCGCCGCGCTGCGCCAGCTGCTCCAGCGCCACAGTGCGCCGTCGTGCCACAGGTTGCGCGTGGTCTGGCGCAACATGTCGGTGAGGAAGAAGCCGGTCACCACGCGCATCCAGCGGCGGCGCCAGCGCTCGTCGCCGCCGAGCGCGCGGTAGACGTCGAAAGCCGTGCTGCGGTGTTCGGATTCCTCCGACGAGTGCCAAAGCCACATCGTTCGCAGGCGTGCTTCGGTGCCGTCGAGCGTCTGCGGGTGCGCCAGCAGGTGCTCCGCAAGGATGGCAGTGAAGTGCTCGGTGGCTGCGGTGATGGCCACCGCGTGCCGCACATCCACGCCGTCGAGGCGCTTGATCCGCTGCAGGATGCGCGGCTCCCACGCGTTGACATGCCCCTGTTGCGCGAGATGCCCGTTGAACAGCGCGTGAACGCGCCGGTGCGTCGCCTCCTGCCCGATGAAGCCCTGCACCTCGGGCTCGAGGCGCTGCCGCTGCGCTTCGGGCAAGGCCTTCA
This sequence comes from Piscinibacter sp., assembly GCA_041496605.1. Classification (GTDB taxonomy): domain Bacteria; phylum Pseudomonadota; class Gammaproteobacteria; order Burkholderiales; family Burkholderiaceae_C; genus Albitalea. Next base: position 5,611 of record JBGQEX010000079.1, on the reverse strand, counting down.
CGCCGGCACGCACCGAGTCGATGAAGAACTGCTCGCCGGCCGGAAAGCTCATCGACAGCGCGTTGAAGTACGCCGAGCGAAACGCATCGCCGCCGTTCCAGCGGCGATCGAATGGCGTGCTCAGGTCGATCAGCAAGCGGCGAACCACCAACGAGGTCATCGTGTGTCTCGAGCGTGCTGCCGGCCTCAACCCCAAAGGACGGCCGCGGCCGCCAGCAGTGCCGGCAAGGCCTGCACCCACAGGATCTTGCGCGACACGGTGATCGCACCGAACGCGCCGGCAACGATCACGCAGGCAAGGAAGAACAGCTGCACCGAATGGCCGGCGGCGCCGAGCCAAAGGCCCCAGGCCAGCCCCGCGGCGAGGAAGCCGTTGTACAGCCCCTGGTTGGCGGCCAGCACCTTGGACGCGGCGGCGAACTCCGGTGTCGTGTTGAACACGCGGCGCCCGAAGGGGCGATCCCACAGCACCATCTCGAGCACCAGGAAGTAGACGTGGATCAGCGCGACGAGTCCGACGAGTACAGAGGCGACCATCATGCCTCCTGCCGAGCCGCCTCAAAGGAGGCATGCGCCCCCTCGGGGGGCAGCGAACGAATGTGAGCGTGGGGGTTCATGTTTTTCCGGTGAGGCGACCAGCCGATGCGGGATGCATCGCTTGAGGCGCATTATTGCGTGGCCGCAGGCACTCACCAGCTCGCGTGGAACTGGACGCCGACGTAGTGCCGGTCCAGCGTCGGCATGACGACAACCGCCGGAGACTTCTTCGGTTCGACCAGCCACCACGTCATGGCCCCTGACACCGCCGCTGAGCCGACGACGTCGCTCCAACGGTGGCGACCAGCGTTCACCCGCGTGTAGCCGACATAGGTCGCCGCCGCGTAGAGCGGCCACGCGTACTTGAAGCCATGCCGCCGGTGCACGTAGGTTGCCGCAGCGAAGGCGTTCGTCGCATGCCCGGACGGAAACGACTCGTCGTTGGAGTGGTCGGGCCGTTCGACGTGAGTGGTTCGTTTCAGGACTTCCGTGGCAGCGACGCTGGCAGTGAACGCCAACGCGAACTGCCCGGCACCTTCGCGGTCGCCGCACACCAGTTCGACCCCGAGCGTGGCCGCCGGCAAGACGACCCTGAGCGCGTCGCCGATTTGCCGTTCGGACTGCGCGTGTGCCGGCACGGCGATGCAAAGGCACATCCCGGCAGCCAGCGAGGCCACAGCCCGAACCAGGGGCGCCGCGCTGCGAACGCCTCGCCGTGAGCATGGTGCCTGCTTCATGGAGCCTCCGCGCGCCACTCGACGAGAAACATCGTAGCGAGGGCCGCAGCAAACCGCGCGGTCCGGTGCGCGGCCTCCTCCGGCCGGTTTGATCTACCGCATCTCCGGCGTTCGACGGCGCGGCGTGAGGGTGTTCACCCGAGCCACCTGCGCGCATTCCCGAACATCCGCATCCACGGGCTGGGGCTGCTCTTGTCGCCGCTCGTCCAGCTCATCAGCACGTTGCGGAACACCCGCTCGGGGTGCGGCATCAGCACGGTGAAGCGGCCGTCGCCGGTGGTCACCGCGGTCAGGCCATCGGGGCTGCCGTTGGGGTTGAAGGGGTAGGCCTCGGTCGGCTGGCCGTTCGAATCGACGAAGCGCATCGCGCGCTGCACCTTGGCGGCGTCGCCGCGCTGCGAGAAGTCGGCGAAGCCTTCACCGTGCGCCACCGCGATCGGCAGCCGGGTGCCGGCCATGCCGCCAAAGAAGATCGATGGGCTGTCGAGCACTTCGACCAGGGAGAGCCGCGCCTCGAACTGCTCGCTCTTGTTGCGCGTGAACTTGGGCCACGCCTGCGCGCCGGGGATGATGGGCGCCAGCGCCGCCATCATCTGGCAGCCGTTGCACACGCCGAGCGCGAAGGTGTCGCTGCGGCCGAAGAAGGCGGCGAACTGGTCGGCCAGCACCGGGTTGAACATCACCGAGCGCGCCCAGCCCTCGCCGGCACCCAGCGTGTCGCCATAGCTGAAGCCGCCACAGGCGATGAAGCCCTGGAACTGGTCGAGTCGCGCGCGGCCGGCCTGCAGGTCGCTCATGTGCACGTCGAAGGTGTCGAAACCGGCTTTGGCCATCGCGTAGCTCATCTCGACCTGACTGTTGACGCCTTGCTCGCGCAGGATCGCGAGCTTCGGCCGGGCCGTCGCGATGTACGGCGCGGCAATGTCTTCGGCCGGGTCGAACGTGAGGTGCAGGTGCAGGCCGGCATCGTCGGCTTGGCCCGCCGCCGCGTGCTCGGCGTCGGCGCAGGCGGGGTTGTCGCGCAGCCGGGCGATGCGCCAGCTCACCTCGTCCCAGCACTGGTGCAGCTCGCGCAACGGCGCGCCGAACTGGGCCTTCGCATCGCGCCACACCTCGACCATGCCGCGCTCGTTGGGCTTGCCGATGAAGTGGCTGTGCTTGCTGAGGCCGAACTCACGCAGCGTGCGCATCACCTCGTCGCGCAAGGCCGTCGGCACCTGGATGACGGCGCCCAGTTCCTCGTTGAACAACGCACGCAGCGTCAGTTCGGCGCGGCGCGCGCTCACTTGGCTTGCCCAGTTCTTCGAGTCGCCGAATTCGGCGCGGCTGTCGCTGATGCCATCGCCTTCGGTGACCAGCATGTCCACGTTCAAGCTCACGCCCAGGTGGCCTGCGAAGGCCATCTCGCACACGGTGGCCCAGAGCCCGCCGTCGCTGCGGTCGTGGTAGGCGAGCAGCTTGCCTTCGCCGCGCAGGCGGTTGATCGCGCCGACCAGCGCCTTCAACCGCGCCGCATCGTCGAGATCCGGCACGTCGTCGCCGAACTGGTTCAGCACCTGCGCCAGCATCGAGCCGCCCATGCGGTTCTTGCCGTTGCCCAGGTCGATCAGGACCAGCGTGGTGTCGCCCGGCTGCAGTTGCGGCGTCAGCGTGGGCCGCACGTCTTCCAGCGTGGCGAATGCCGAGACGATCAGCGACACCGGCGCAGTGACCTGCTTGGCGTGCGCGCCGTCGTTCCAACGCGTGCGCATCGACAGGCTGTCCTTGCCGACCGGCACGCTGATGCCGAGCGCCGGGCACAGCTCCATGCCGACGGCCTTCACGGTGTCGTACAGCGCCGCGTCTTCACCCGGTTCGCCACAGGCCGCCATCCAGTTGCAGCTGAGCTTCACGCGCTCCAATTCGAAGGGTGCGGCCAACAGGTTGGTGAGGGCCTCGCCCACCGCCATGCGGCCGGACGCGGGGGCGTCGAGCGCCGCCAACGGCGTGCGTTCACCAAGCGCAAAAGCCTCGCCGCGAAAGCCGCTGTAGTCGGCCAGCGTCACTGCGCAATCGGCCACCGGCACCTGCCACGGCCCGACCATCTGGTCGCGCGCGTTGAGGCCGCCGACCGTGCGGTCGCCGATCGTGATCAGGAAGCGTTTGCTGGCCACCGTCGGGTGGCGCAATACGTCGAAGGCCACGCGCTGCAGCGCCACATCGGTGAGGTCCAGCGCCGGCAGGCTGGTGCTGACGCGCTCGACGACGCGGTGCATCTTCGGCGGCTTGCCGAGCAGCACGTCCATCGGCATGTCGATCGGCTGGTCATCGCTGGTCGGGTCGACCAAGGCCAGTTGCTTTGCCTCGGTGGCCACGCCGACCACGGCGAACGGGCAGCGCTCGCGCGCGCACATCGCTTCGAACACCGGCAGCGCGGCGGGGGCCACCGCCATCACATAGCGCTCCTGGCTCTCGTTGCACCAGATTTCTTTCGGCGCGAGGCCGCTTTCTTCGAGCGGCACCTGGCTCAGGTCGAAGCGCGCGCCCTTGCCGGCCCCGTCGACCAGCTCCGGAAACGCATTGGAAATACCGCCGGCGCCGACGTCGTGGATCGCGAGGATCGGGTTGCCGTCGCCCGAGGAGCCGACGGGCCGCTCCCTAGGCTCCTCGCCCCCCCCGGGGGGCTTGGGGGCCTCAAGACTCCAGCAGTGGTTGATGACCTCTTGCGCACGGCGCTGGATCTCGGGGTTGCCACGCTGCACCGAGTCGAAGTCGAGCGCGGCCGCGTTGGCACCGGCCGCCATCGAACTCGCCGCACCGCCGCCCATGCCGATGCGCATGCCGGGGCCGCCCAGCTGGATCAGCAGCGTGCCGGCGGGGAACTCGATCTTGTGCGTCTGCGACGCCGAGATCGTGCCCAGGCCGCCCGCGATCATGATCGGCTTGTGGTACCCGCGCCGCTGCCCGCCCACGTCCTGCTCGTAGACACGGAAGTACCCGGCCAGGTTGGGCCGGCCGAATTCATTGTTGAACGCGGCGCCGCCCAGCGGCCCGTCGATCATGATCTGCAGCGCGCTGGCGATGTGCTCGGGCTTGCCGACCGGGGCCTGTTCCCACGGCTCGCTGGTGCCGGGCAGGTGCAGGTTGGAGACGCTGAAACCGGTCAGCCCGGCCTTCGGCCTGGAACCGCGCCCGGTCGCGCCTTCATCACGGATTTCACCGCCGGCGCCGGTGGACGCGCCGGGGAACGGCGAGATGGCTGTCGGGTGGTTGTGCGTTTCCACCTTCATCAGCACATGCGCGGTCTCCTTGCGTGCGGCGTAGCGCGGCGCGTTGGTGAAGCCCTCGGGCAACCAGCGCTCGAGCTCGCCGCCTTCCATCACCGACGCGTTGTCGCTGTAGGCCACCACCGTGTGCTGCGGCGCGAGCTGGTGCGTGTTGCGGATCATCTGGAACATCGAGCGTTCCTGCGCCACACCGTCGATCGTGAACTGGGCATTGAAGATCTTGTGCCGGCAATGTTCGCTGTTGGCCTGCGCGAACATCATCAGCTCGACGTCGGTGGGGTTGCGCTTCAATGCGGTGAACGCGTTGACCAGGTAGTCGATCTCGTCGTCGGACAGCGCGAGGCCGAAGTCCTTGTTGGCCGTCGCCAGTGCGCTTCGGCCATGTGCCAGGACGTCGACATGCTCCATCGGTTTGCCCGACTGTTCGTCGAACAGGTGGGCTGCGTCGTCACGCCGCAGCAGCACGCTTTCGGTCATGCGGTCGTGCAGCAGCGCCGCCGCGGCGTCGAGCTCGCCCGAATCGAGCGGCTTGGCGCCGCCCAGCAGCCCGCTCTTCAGGCTCAGGCGGTATTCGGTCACGCGCTCCACGCGGTGCAGCCCCAAGCCACAGTTGTGCGCGATGTCGGTCGCCTTGCTGGCCCAGGGCGAGACGGTGCCCAGCCGCGGGGCGACGACGATCAGCGTGCCGTCGACTGCTCCGGCGTATGGCTCGCCGTAGCGCAGCAATGCCTCCAGCTTCATCAAAACCTCGCCCGCCAGCGGGGAGTCGCTCCACACCCAGTGCACGTGCCGGGCGTCGACGCGGGTGATACGCGGGCTCACGGCCTGCAGTTTCTGCAGCAGCGCCTGGGCGCGGAAGTTGGAGAGCGCGTTGCCGCCCTCGAAGTGAAGCAAGTGCTTGGAGGTGGAGGTCACGCTGGCGGCTCGGGCTTGAACAAAGGGCAGTAGCGGCTTAGGGTCTGTCTGCACTGAATGCATGCCCACGCCGGCACCTGGCAGGCCACAGGGCGAGGCGCGGGGGAGGCCGTGTGCCGTAGGCACACCACGAACCCCCAACCACGCCCAGTGGCC